>JAFGRC010000024.1 GCA_016935355.1 Bacteroidales bacterium | reverse complement strand
TGGAAGAAAGCATGGTTGCCGCTAAGGCTGCGGAGAACATAGAAATTAAAGGTGCTGAAATCTCTGCATACGCCTCTCCCGACGGCCCGCTTGATCTGAACACCAGACTTTCAGAAAATCGTGAAAGTACTGCCCAGCAATACCTTGCAAGAGCACTGGGGGACAACAAGATTACTGAGGCTGAAGCTGCTGGATTCCTGAATCTGATGAGTACACCGGAGGACTGGAACGGTTTCAGGGAGTTGATGGAAGCTTCGGATATTCAGGATAAAGATCTGATCCTGCGTGTATTGTCAATGTATTCTGATCCTGTCGTAAGGGAAAGGGAAATCAAGAACATTTCACAGGCATATGAAGAAATTGCAGAGAAAATTCTGCCCCAGTTGCGCCGTTCCGTAATGACCATAAACGTTGATGTAATTGGCAAATCAGACAGTGAGATCATGAACCTGGCTCGTACGGATCCCGGTTCATTGAATGTTGAAGAAATCCTCTATGCAGCAACGCTGACCAATAACCTTAATGAAAAGGCTGCAATTTATGAGGCTGCAGCAAGAGTTTATCCCGGTTGCTTCAGGGCACACAACAATCTGGGTAATGTATACCTGCAACTCGACAGGCTGGATGAAGCGAAAGCTTCCCTTGAATCAGCTCAGGACATCGAAGATGCTGTCGCGATAAAAGCCAATCTTGGAGCTGTTGCCCTTGCTGAAGGTGATATCGCAACGGCCGAGCAACTGCTGACCTCAGTCATGAGTGCAGGCAGTGAAGTAAGCTATAACCTGGGTATCATCAAGATCATGCAGGGTGATTATGCAGCCGCTGCAAATTATTTTGGTAACGAGCCCTCATTCAATGCTGCACTGGCCCAGTTGTTAAATGGAAATTATGACCGCGCCATGACGACGCTGAATCAGCTCGGTGATGTGAAGGATGCATGGGTATACTATCTTAAGGCCATCGCCGCTGCAAGAGGTGGAAATAATTCGGCCGTTTATAGCAACTTACGCAGTGCAATCAGTCTGGACAGTTCCATTAAGGAATATGCCCTGAAAGATGCTGAATTGCTGAAACTGGCAAGCGATGCAACTTTTATGCAGATCGTTCAGTAAGCGCTGTTTGACCAATAAAATAAAAAAGAGCGGTTCCGCCGGAACCGCTCTTTTTTATACCATGACCTCTGGAAAGCTCACATTCAGTGCTGCTGAAAGAAAGTGACAAAGTTCATGATCGCTTCTTCTGATAGGACCTGAAGAACTCCCACAATACGATACCGGCACTTACAGCAATATTGATCGAATGTTTGGTCCCCATTTGCGGTATCTCTATACTTTCATCACATATGTCGACAACCGGCTGTTCAACTCCTTTTATCTCATGACCGAAAACCAGGGCATATTTCAGATTTTTCATGATATTCAATTCGTTCAGCGGTGTACTGTTCTCGGTTTGTTCTACCGCAATGATCCTGTATTGCTTGTTTTTAAGTGTCTGAACAGCTTCAACGGTATTTTCAAAATACTGCCAGGGAACAGAATCAGTCGCTCCCAGGGCAGTTTTGTGAATCTCCCGGTGGGGAGGTGTGGCGGTTATTCCGCACAGGTATATTGCTTCAATAAGAAAAGCATCACATGTACGAAATATGGATCCGATATTGTTCAGACTGCGGACATTATCCAGGACCACCACTACGGGATATTTCCTGGCTTTTCTGAATTCCACGACGGTCAGGCGGTTTAATTCCACATTCAGCAGTTTCTTCATGGGAGATTATGTTATCGATTTGTTAACAAGGATAAAAGTAGATTAAAAAATAGATATTTTCGTACTTACAATCTTTGGCAAATGAACATTCACGAATACCAGGGCAAGAAGCTTCTGAAAGCTGCTGCCGTAAATGTACCTGAGGGTGGCATGATTGACTGTGCGGAACAGGCGGAAACTTTGGCCGGTATGCTGCAGAAAAAGACCGGAAAAAACAGCTGGGTGATCAAGGCACAAATACACGCCGGCGGCCGGAGTAAGGGGGGTGGTGTCAGAATAGCTGAAAGTCTGCCGCAACTCCGGAAACACGTCACCGATATGCTGGGTATGCAGCTGGTCACGCACCAGACCGGCCCGGAAGGGAAAAAAGTGCGGAGATTATTAATTGAGGAAAATGTATATCATGCGAGCAAAAATTCTGTAAATGAATTTTATATCAGCATCGTGTTGAACCGGGCAACGGCCAGGCTTAATTTCATGTATTCCACAGAGGGGGGAATGGATATTGAAGTTGTTGCTGAACGGACACCGTATCTTATTCACCGGGAAGAAATCCATCCGGGTCTGGGGTTGCAGCAGTTCCAGGCAAGAAAGATTGCCTTTGATCTGGGTTTAAACGGGAATGCATTTAAAGAAATGATCCGGTTTCTTTTAAACCTGTATAAAGCGTATGTAGATCTTGATGCATCGTTGATTGAAATAAACCCTTTAGTGAGAACTTCAGACGAGCGCATTCTGGCACTTGACGCTAAAATTATCCTGGATGATAATGCATTGATCAGACACCCTGATTATGAGCAGTTGCGTGATCCGGATGAGGAAGATGATGCCGAGACTGAAGCTTTGAAAAGCAATCTGAATTTCATCAAACTTCGGGGCAATGTGGGTTGTATGGTTAATGGTGCGGGGCTCGCAATGGCCACCATGGATATCATCAAACTTTCCGGAGGGGAACCGGCCAATTTCCTGGATGTGGGGGGAACAGCCAATGCCCGGACCGTAGAATCCGGGTTCCGGATCATTCTCAGAGATCCTGACGTTAAAATCATTCTGATCAATATTTTCGGGGGTATTGTCAGGTGTGACAGGGTGGCACAGGGCGTGGTGGATGCGTTCAGATCGTTGAAAAAAGTGAGGGTACCTGTTGTCGTGCGGTTACAGGGAACAAATGCCGAAGAGGCCATGGAAATTATTAAACAATCGGGACTGGATGTTCACCCGGCATTATCACTTCAGGATGCAGGTGATCTGATAAAAGAATTTTTCTGATACGGTTCAGCTTTTAATGACGTTTTTTTTATGCGTTTCGTCACAATACGGTTTGTTGCCTGATTTACCACAACCGCAGAGTAAAATCTCATGTTCTTTTTCCGTTTCTTCACCGGATGAGGTTCTAAACCTGAAAAATCCCTTCAGTATGATCGGGCCATCTTTTAGAATTTTTACTTCAGGTGTTTTTACACCGGATTTATTTTCAATTTCCATAAAAACATTTTTTTGTTCAGTTGCCCAGATAACCTGTCTTACTGTGCGTACCGTCGCAAAAAGGCGGATTTTTTGAAGCTCCGCACCTGCATAGCAAAGATGTCTTATGATGCTTGATCTCTTTCCCGTCAGCATCAATGATCGTGAAATCTCCTTTCAATACCAGCGGGCCGTTTTTCATGATCCTCGCCTCAGCCACCATTTTTTCGGCAACGGATTGATCCCCGCTCTTCTGTATATTGGCATCCTCATTGTTATATTTATAGTCAAGGGCCTGTGTCGGGCAAAGCTTTACCACCCGGATGATCTCCTTTGTCGGAGCACCATTCATATTGATCCAGGGCCTTCTCCCGGGATTGAAAACTTCTATCAGTTCACGGTAACAATGCGTTGCGTGGATGCATTTTTTAGGATACCAGAAAACTGTGATTTCCCCGTTGGTATATTTTTTGTTGCCTTGATACATAGATAAACAATTTATGGAAACGTACATAACGATATCTGCAAATATATAACATTTTACCGGCTGTATGAACAGCAGCATTTTGTTAACTTTGTATTTCTGAAATGGTGTAATTTGTTCAATTGACCAGGAGTAACGTGATTGCGGATTCAATTTGAAACCGGAATGAAAAATGGATCTGATGTGCGGAACATTCGATACCATAACATTTGAAGCCAAATATCGTTTTATGATTGGATGATATCTCTGGATATGCTTAAAGAAAGATTCAGGTTCCTGATTATTGCCGGACTTTTATACATTCCGGAGGTGGCTGTATGGTCACAGGATACAGTGAGGATGCAGTATGAGGGCTATCCTGTCTATGGACGCATTGTTGACGGAGATACGATTCTGATTTCAAATATACGTGAGGCAAACATTTATCCGCGTCAGGAATTCGATTCCAAACGTGACCTCCGTCAATATGAACGCCTGATCTATAATGTGAAAAAGGCTTATCCATATGCGCTCATAGCAGGAGAAATGTTCAGGGAAGTTGAAATAAACCTGTCCGGAATGAAAACGGAGAAGGAACAGAAGGAATACATCAAGCAGGTGGAAAAGGATTTAAAAGACCGGTTTGAAGGTGAACTGACCAAACTGACCATCACACAGGGGCGTATTCTGATAAAACTCATTGACCGTGAAACCCGGCATACTTCATATGACCTTGTAAAAGAACTCAGAGGATCTTTTCAGGCTTTTTTCTGGCAGGCTGTTGCAAGAATATTCGGTTCAAATCTGAAATCGAGATATGATCCGATGGGTGAAGATTACCTTATTGAAGAGATCATTATGATGATCGATTACGGCATCATCTGAATTCAGTCCATCATTTGCATCATACCCGTTATTACGTTCTCGATTCCACAGGCAATCTGTGCTATATCAGCATCGAGCATATAGGCTGAAGTCGTGACAATTTTTAACCTTTCATCAACGGCGACCTGTCCGAATGAGGTTATCTGGTGCGTGGCTCCCATTTCTTCCAAAGCTTTTGCCGTCGACATATCGTTTCCGACGGTAACTTTGACGTTCCCCAGGACCCTTGCAATGATGACTGGTGCGATGCAACATGCTCCAATGGGCTTTTTCATGCGTACCATCTCATTGATCGCATGCTCAACATCCTTATTTACAGAACAATTGCTTTTCTTAAAAGCAAAATCAGACAGGTTTTTCACTGCACCCATCCCGCCGGGGAAAATCAGCCCGTCGTATTTTCCGGCATCAAACTGACTCAGGGGCTTTGTTTTCCCGCGTGCAATGCGTGCTGACTCAGCCAGAACATTCCGGATTTCATTGCTTTCCTGGTGCTTAAAATGATCAATTACATGATGTTGTCTGATGTCAGGTGCAAAAATATCATAGCTGCCGCCATTTTTGACAATTGCATAGAGTGTCATGACGGCCTCATGGATCTCAGAACCGTCAAAGACTCCGCAACCCGATAATACAACTGCGAATTTTCTTGATTTTTCCATAGCTGTCACAGTGTTTTGATAAAAAGGTAATTTATTGATTTTTTTATGAAGAACCTATATTAATGGTGTATTTTTGAATGATGGGCATCGTTTATATGTGCACAATTCAAACTGTTTTTTTTGAATGCAATCATGGTATTATAAACCCGGACAAAATGAAAAGAACATTTCTGGCACTTGATATTTATCCTGATGAGCACTTCAGGAAGGATATTGAGGCAATACGTCGTGCATTGCATGGCGGACAAATTAAATGGGTTGATCCGGACCTGCTTCATCTTACACTCAGATTTTTTGGCGATACGGACGAGCACGATCTTGCATTGATATCTGATGCAGTATTAAAAGTCACAGCTGAAATTCATCCGTTTCAGCTTACATTAAACTCGCTGGGTGTTTTTAAAAACTTCCGGCAACCACGGGTGATCTGGATCGGAAGCGATCATCCGGCCGGGTTAAAGGATCTGAAAAAAAAGGTCGATGATGAACTTACCCGGCAGGGTTTTCATCCGGAGGACAAAGCATTTTCACCACACCTGACACTGGGCAGGATCAAGTCATTATCTGCACAAAACAGGCTTGCAGAACTGTTGGAACACTATCGGGACTTTACATTTTACCAGCAGTTTATTCCGCAGATCGTTTTGTATGAAAGCATACTCAGAAAAGAAGGGCCGGAATATATACAACTGAAGGTGTTTACACTGGAAGGAATAAAAGGAAACTCAGACACCCTTTCTCTTCAGAATGGTTAATATGGTATATATTATGATCTTGAGATCCACATAAAGCGACATGTTATCCAGATAGATCAGGTCATATTTCAGTCGCGCCACCATTTGCTCAACGTTTTCCGCATATCCATACTGAACCTGTCCCCACGAGGTTATGCCCGGTTTCACCTTAAGCAGGTGCATGTAATGCGGTTCTTTTTCCACAATCTTGTCAATGAAATACTTGCGTTCGGGACGGGGACCGACAAGAGACATGTCACCTTTCAATACATTATAAAAATTGGGGATTTCATCAAACCGGGTTCTGCGCATAAACCTGCCGAATCTGGTAATTCTGTCATCGTTTTTTGAAGAGAGTTCGGGACCGTTTTTTTCGGCTCCCGTGTGCATGGAACGGAATTTATATATGGTAAAAGGTTTGCCATACCTGCCAATGCGTTCATGGCTGTAGAATACCGGTCCCGGTGAAGTGATGCTGATTCCAACGATCAAAAAGAGCGTAAGCGGCAGGGTGATCAACAGTGCCAGGAATGCAATGGTAAAGTCCAGTATGTTTTTTACATTTTCCTGCCAGGCCGGCATCAATTGATGTGATACCAATATCAAAGGCATACTGAGTATCGAATTCATTTTCACCTTACCGGTCAGTATATCATGGATGCTCGGAATGGCTTTGATGACCACATCAGATTCAATCAGCTTGTTGATAATCCGGTTGATCAGATGATGCTCAGATGACTCAATGGCAATGATTACTTCCTCAATTTTATGGCCTGATATAACATTCCGGATGTTGTCGATGCTGCCCAGGTGTTTCATATATTCAGAAAGCAGGTTTTTTGTCTTATCATCCACATCGATGAAACCCACGAATATGTTCCCGTTTCTTCTTGCCTGGTCCTTTATTTCAAGATATGTATCGACAGCTTTTGCATTGCTGCCGATGATCAGGGTGTTAAAACCGATTTTACCACGCCGGATCTGCTTTGCGGTAATGGTTGTGATGATGAACCGGGGTATATAGGTTATCAGAAAATGGGAAAAGAAATACAACGCGTACAGGGAATCATTATATAGGTATAGGTTCAGCTTTCCATCCAGTATCAGAAAAAGAACAACCACGCCAATAAATGTATTGCCGATTGTTTGCAGAAGTTCAGACAATCTTGATTTCCGGTATACATCTTTGTAATATCCTGAAAGGCTGTAAAGCAGAAGCCAGAAAACAGGCACCAGGATCAGGCCGCAGTAGTATACCTGGTAAGGCGAAGCGGAAATTCCTTCGTTCCGGGGATAAGTTATCAGATACTGTTTGAAATGATACGCAGCAACGTTCCAGCTTATAAATGCTGACAGAAAATCGGCAATGAAATATTTCAGTGTCTGAACCCTTTTGTTCATAACCGGGGAACCGTTCATAATGAACTTATTTAAGCTGTCCTATAAGATCTGGTTTTTTCAGGAAAAGCAAATATGGCATCAATTATTGAATTAATCACAATACAGAATTCGATAAATACATCCGGATCCTTTTTGTTGCAGAGACTTTGGATCACAAGAGGTACATCGCTTGGCGTGTGAATTTTCAGGTAAATTGAATGACGCTTTTTCTTACTTTTTCCAGGATTCTTTCCGCAAGCATAAAAGGTTCAAATCCGCATTCGTTATCGGTCTGATGTCTGGATCCTGAGCCTGCGGATAAAATGAAGCCGGAAAGTTCATCAAAAAGTGGATCAGTATGCTCGATTTCAACATTGTCAATAATCAGTGGCGAATCTTTATGACTTATTTTATGTTGAATTTTCCAGGTGGTTAGTGTGTGAGAAATGAAATCATATTTAATGCATTTGTCTTTTAAAACTATAGTGGACTCAAAGTCATCCCTGGCAGCAACAGTATTGCAGGTAAGATTTACGGCGCATCCATTGTTGTAATCCAGACGCGCGTTGACGATCTCAGGTTTGACGGACAGCATGCTCAGTCCCTTTGCCTTAACGGAAAGGACCGGACTTTTTACAAGGCTGTGAACAACCTGTGTATTGATCAGCAGGGCTTCAGGAATTGAATCTGCTGATGATGACTGTCGTATACTTTTATAATAATGAAGTTCAATGAACTTGATCCCTGAAACGTCCGTTATCATACCGTGGAGTCCCTTCAGGTTTATACTGCCGACATTGCCCGCTTTAAGCAACGCATTTGCCTCACGGGCCAGTTTGACAAGTTGCATGGCATCATTTGCCGACCGCACAACAGTGGGATACAGAAAAACGTGTTTCGCCTTCCTGAGTGTTTTTACAACCAGTTTATAATTCAAATAACCTGAATCCGCTACGATCATGACATCGGAATCATCAATCAGCGAATCAGGGTCAGGATAGTGATCAAGATCATTTGAACCGGGAAGATTTTTTTGCGAAACACATGAAGAACAGTGTCCGACAATTCTGACATCCTGAATTTTCCTCAATATCCTGACATGCCTGTTCAGGTTGATGCCCGACCCGATTATTCCTACATTCATCATAACCCGGATTAGACACAAACATAAATTTTTTAGAAACAGGGGATTTTTTTTTTAGATTCGACTTATCAACTAAATTTGTTGATAAAGCCGGACCGCCCTATGGTAAAAGTTGAGGATGGGTATCGACATAAAGGATTAAGAAAGAAGCTCATTGATGAGATTAGGCAAAAAGGGATCACCGATGAACGTGTATTATCGGCCATGAATATGGTTCCCCGGCATGCATTTATGGACTCCGGATTCATAAATTTTGCATATAAGGATCAGGCATTTCCGATCGGTTCGGGACAGACCATTTCACAACCTTATACGGTTGCATTTCAGACACAGCTGCTTTCGGTGGATCCTTTGAACAGGGTGCTGGAAATCGGAACAGGTTCCGGTTATCAGGCGGCAATACTGGCTGAAATGGGAGCCAAGGTTTATACCGTAGAGCGTCAAAAGGACCTGTATCTCAAATCACAAACATTGCTCACCAGACTGAATTACCGGGTAAATTTTTTTTACGGTGACGGCAATCTGGGATTGCCCACTTACGGACCCTTTGATCGAATACTCATTACCGCCGCAGCACCTGAAATTCCCGAAAACCTGCTTGAGCAACTAAAGGTTGGAGGACGGATGGTTTTACCTTTTGGGAAGGGTTCCTCACAGGTAATGACCTTAATTGAAAAAACGGGGGATAACAAAACAGAAAAGTCTGAGCACGGATTGTTCGTTTTCGTTCCCATGCTGAAGGGCAAGGAATGAAAGTATAATAAAACGTATTACATGTCATGTAATGATCGGTATTAAAATATTTGTGTGTAATGATATGGGCGTGAATGCCCTGGTACTGCACGACGATACCCGGCAATGCATCATAGTTGATCCGGGTTGCTGGGACAATGGCAAGTGCAATGAACTGAAAAGCTTTATTGCCGGCGAATCCCTGAGTCCTGTATGCATCATTAATACCCATGGCCATTTTGACCATATTGCAGGAAATGCTTTTTTCAAAAGGGAATTTGGCTGTCCGGTCTGGATCCATAGAGACGAACTTTTTCTGCTTGAAAAAGCAGGGGAAATTGCCGGCATGTTCGGATTTCAAATTGAAACGCCTCCGCATCCGGACAGGTTCCTGCAAGAAAATGAAAAAATTGAATTTGGCGATTCGGTTTTACTAACCATTCTTGTGCCGGGTCATTCACCCGGCAGCATTTGTCTGTACTCGGAATCCGACAAGCTGCTGATTTGCGGGGATGTGCTTTTTAATGGCGGCATTGGAAGAACGGACTTGTTCGGTGGAAATTATGGAATGCTGATCAGTGGAATACGGGACAAGTTGCTGGTCCTGCCACGTGATACGGTCGTGTATCCCGGGCACGGTCCCGCAACCACAATCGGACACGAATATGATACAAATCCTTTTTTGAAATAGTGAAGTCATGCATTTTTACAATTTTTAAGCCTGAGCCATGAACATGAACAGTGACCATTTTGCATACCGGCATACAGGTCCCCGGACAACAGATTTGCAGGGTATGCTGAAAAAGATCGGGGTTGAAAGTCTGGATGAACTGATCGAAAAAACCATACCTGCCTCCATTCGTCTGAATGCTTTCCCTGTCATTCCGGAAGGCATCAGTGAGCAGGAGTACCTTGACAGGATCCGCAAAATTGCAAAGCGAAACAAAATATTCAAAACATATACCGGCATGGGGTATTATGGTACTTTCATGCCTCCGGTAATACAGCGGAACATTCTGGAAAATCCGGGCTGGTACACTTCCTATACACCTTACCAGGCTGAGATTTCACAGGGAAGACTGGAAGCGCTTCTCAATTTTCAGACGGTCATCACCGGGCTGACCGGCATGGAGCTGGCCAATGCTTCGTTGCTGGACGAGGGAACGGCCGCCGCTGAAGCAATGATCATGCTGTACAATGCACGTTCAAAGGAAAAGTTGGCAAAAGGTTCCAAAAGTTTTTTTATCGATCTTAATATTTTTCCCCAGACTCTGGCTGTAATAAAAACCCGTGCTGAAGCATTGAAAATTGAAATTGTTACGGGTGATTTCACAACCATGAATCCTGAGGAAAACTACTTTGGCGCATTGGTACAGTATCCGGCCGGCGATGGAAAAATAGTTGACTACGTTAAATTTGCAGAACGGTTGCATGCCCGCGGTATCGCCCTGGCGGTGATAGCAGATGTTATGAGTCTGGTTATGCTGAAACCCCCGGGAAACTGGGGTGCTGATGTGGTTGTCGGGTCAACACAACGGTTTGGCATTCCCATGGGCTATGGGGGACCTCATGCCGCTTATTTTTCAGCAAAGAGTGAATACAGGCGCTTCATTCCAGGACGCATCATCGGGGTTACCATTGACCGGGAGAACCGGCGTGCATACCGCATGGCGCTGCAGACCAGGGAACAGCATATCAAACGTGAAAAGGCCACATCCAATATTTGTACATCCCAGGCTTTGCTGGCCATTATGGCCGGAATGTATGCGGTATACCACGGATACGAGGGTTTGCAGTCCATTGCCCGGCGCATCCATACATATGCAGTAACCTTGTCGGACATGCTGACGAAACTGGGATATCAACAGGATAACAAAGTATTTTTTGATACGCTGAGGGTACCTCTGCCCGGGTATGTTCCGCAGGACATGATACGCTCACTGGCACTGGATCACGGGATTAACTTCCGGTATTTCAACGACAGAAGTGTGGGCATCAGTCTGGATGAAACCACAACCATCGCTGACCTGAACGGTATCATTGAAGTTTTTGCACAGGCATCAGGTCAGGATGTCCGGAAGATCAAAGATGCTTTTCAATCTGTGCAGGATATTACAAGATCAGATCAGACTGTAAAAATCGATGAACAATTCCTTCGTACGGACCGGTACATGGACCTGCCGCTATTTAAAAATTACAGAAGCGAAACCGGGATGATGCGGTATATGAAACAACTGGAACGAAAGGATTTTGCATTGACAGACGGTATGATTTCACTCGGTTCCTGTACCATGAAACTGACCGGAGCAGTGGAAATGCTGCCGCTAAGCTGGCCGGAATTCGGCAACATCCATCCTTTTGTGCCCGTTGATCAGGCTGAAGGATACCAGCAGATCATTCGTGAACTCGGAGATTTTTTAAAGGCCATAACCGGATTCAATGGGGTGTCGTTTCAGCCCAATTCCGGTGCGGCAGGGGAGTATACCGGACTGCTGGTCATAAAAAAATATCTGGCCAGCCTGGGTCAGTCGCACCGCGATGTAGTGCTGATACCGGCATCGGCACACGGTACCAATCCGGCAAGCGCTGCAATGGCCGGACTGAATGTTGTCGTTGTCAATTGTGATGATCATGGGAATATTGATGTAAGTGACCTCAAGGCAAAAGCTGAGTTACACCGCGACTGTCTGGCCGCTTTTATGGTCACCTATCCTTCAACGCACGGGGTGTTTGAAGAGGCAATCCGGGAGATGGTCGATATCATTCACCAGCACGGTGGTCAGGTTTATATGGACGGTGCCAATATGAATGCGCAGATCGGACTGACCAGTCCTGCCTTTATCGGCGCAGATATTTGTCACCTGAACCTGCATAAGACTTTTGCCATACCGCATGGGGGTGGGGGCCCGGGTATGGGACCCATACTTGCGGCAAATCATCTGGAAAAGTTCCTGCCCGCACATCCTGTGGTTGATACGGGAACAAGTGGCGGTATTTCGGCTGTTTCATCCGCACCCTTCGGAAGTGCAAGCATTCTGGTCATTTCACATGCTTATTGCAGTCTGATGGGAGGGGAAGGTTTAACACATGCCAGCAGGATCGCCATTCTGAATGCGAACTATCTTGCATCATGCCTGAATGATTACTATAATGTTCTGTATAAAGGTGCAAACGGATTTGTCGGGCATGAAATGATCCTCGACTGCCGTGCATTTAAAAATCTCGCGGGCATAACCGAGGCCGATATTGCCAAAAGACTTATGGATTATGGTTTTCACGCACCTACACTCTCATTTCCGGTACACGGCACCCTGATGGTGGAACCCACCGAAAGTGAGTCCCTTCAGGAGCTCAACAGGTTCATTGAAGCAATGAAGGCAATCTGGCAGGAGATTCAGGAGGTGATTGAATCCGGCAACACAGATAATAACGTTCTGAAGAATGCGCCCCATACCGAGACCATGATAGCAAGCGATGAATGGAAACACTCCTATACAAGAACAAAGGCTGCATTTCCGCTGAAATGGCTGGAAGAACACAAGTTTTGGCCTTCGGTAAGCCGTGTGGATGAAGCCTACGGTGATCGGAACCTGGTCTGTAGCTGTACACCGCCTGAACCTGAAACTTGAAACTTGAAACATAAGATAATATGCAACCTGTTTTGGCATCATGAAGCATAGGACCTGAAAGTAAAGGTTCTGAGACAATGATTGCAGCAATCCGGATCTGTATATTGAAAATTTTTGCTGCGTTGTTTATTTCCTGTTGGTAAAATTCATCCCAGAGATGGGTCTCATGCTCTGCCATAATTAATTGTGCCCTCAGTCGGAAAGCATTACCGTATTTTTGTCCGCTGCCTTCCACAATATAGTTTACATTAAGTTCTTCTGCAATTTCAGCGATGGGTTTGCGCTGATTTCTTTACTGCTCAACCGATGTGTGCGATATCACCCTGAGATCTTTGATCTTTTAAAGGTTGTTCAGGATCATCTCATGAAATAATTTAACATGCTTAAATTAGCTTCGCTGAGTTCGCAAGCTCGGTTCACAAAAAAGCATGCTTAAATTAGCTTCGCTGAGTCCTTCGGGGTTCATCGCGAGTTACATGTGACCATTAAAATTAAATTATTTACACATGAAAGGATTCCACAACAGAACCTGAAAGTATTGAAGTACAATACCTTCATCGATTCACCGGCACTTCGATCTTAATCAACACCCCTTGCCCCGGTTCGCTTTCACAGGTTATGTTTCCGTGCAGTTTTTGTTTGATAAGGTTGTAGATAATATTCAGCCCCAGTCCTGTACCTTTGCGTTGATCCGAGGTATAAAAGGGTTCGAAGATATGCGGAAGGTCTTTCCTGCTGATACCTGCCCCATCATCACGATACTGGATTTCCAGTAAATCTTTGTTTATATCAGCTTTAATTCCAATAGTACCTGCCTCCTTGTCAGCAAATCCATGTTGCAGGCTGTTCAATAAAAAATTGGTGAAGATCTGCGCATAGACACCGGGGAAAGAGTCCAGTTCCAGCTTTTCATCGCATTCAATGTTAAAATCAATATGCTTTCCGCTGAATTTCGGTTGAAGGCTGGAAAGGATATCATTGAGGTAATCCCTGAAAACAAATATTCGTTGCTGTTCCGAGACCTGGTCCACGGAAACCTGTTTGAAACTCTGGATAAGTGAAGCAGTGCGTTCAAGATTTTTCTGGATGAGTGCTCCTGCATCCTTCGTTGATTCTAAGAATTTCCTGAAGTCCTCCCGGGTGATTTCATTTCTATTAAACAGCCCGGCTATTTTTTCAAAATCATCCATCAAAGTGGTGATGGCTGTAATGCCAATCCCTACCGGTGTATTGATCTCATGGGCTACTCCGGCAACAAGTCCGCCTAAAGCCGCCATTTTCTCGGATTCAATAAGTTGCTGCTGTGTCTTATGAAGGTTTTCAAGGGTGGATTTCAGTTCTTCCCTTTGCCGGAACAGTTCCTCTTTTTGTTCTTCGAGCAGGGTATTGATTACCTGCAGTTCTTGTTGATGTGCTTCAAGGTTTTCCATTAATGATTCCTGTGCCAGTTCCCGGATGATCTCAACTGCTTCACTACGGTTATCTGATTCAATTGCAATTCTTAGTTTTTCACCGGCCATTCTGAAAAGCTGGCACATCTGTTCAAAGGTTCTGGATTGTCTGGAAAAGGCCATCTTTTCATTGTATCCATGGACTGCTCCTGAAACAACGAGAAATCCAAGCGAGCAAACCACCAGAACAGAATGTGCCACATCCTCATGGTTATTCATGAATGTAAGTATGTGGTCCGCTCGTAAGCTTATAAAGAATAAGAATAATGCTGCGCCCAACGATGCAAAAAACAGGATATTGCCGGAGTACCGGAGCATTTTATGCAGATGCTTGTATTTCAGGCTTGATCTTCTGAAATATTCATGCTGATCTGACACCCAGTAATCTTTAATGTAATTGCAATCACTCAGGTTGCTTTCAACAGTATTAACAGCACCCTTAATTCCTTCTGTGCTGCATTTCAGCATTGCTGCACGAAGCGCATAGATCCTCCACTCAAGTTCGCTCTTGTACTTTTGAAGATAATATTCCGACACATTGATCCTTCTTTGCGCAATGGAGAGAAAATACTGAATCCTGAATGCTTCAGAAAGGGCGCGGTAATCGTCATGTTTTTTTCTGTAACGTTTTCTGTTTGAATTCAGAAACCATAAGGTACCCAATCCCATGATCAGGGGATACAGAAGAAGTATGACAGGTTTTTGCCAAAACTCCAGCTGGATCAGAAAAAATATAAATGCAACCACTGCAAGCACCAGCAATATTATTAAAGCGATAAAACGTTTGTGTTTAAAATGAGTGGCAAGGGAATCTGTAATGGCATGGTATTGTGCGATCCTTTGAAGTTCAGGGCTTGACGTTAAAATACTTTGATCATGTACCAGGTTCTCTTCACTCTGCCGGATCTTCTCCTTCAGTTTTGGGGCAAGCATTTGCACATCGCGATTATAGGCATCTACATGACCGAGCAACTGCTGGTCCATTTCCACTAACGCGTTTTCGTCACTGCCCCGATAGTCCGAACAGATCAATTTTTTTTTGAAAGCTCCGGCAGGCTTAGGTGAGTCTTTGCGCGGCGTGAGGATATGGCAGATAGGACCTGACTGGAGATTCTGCAATCTTTGCTGCAATTGCGGGTGTGATGACGGCAGGCCGGTTTTTCTCAGTTTCACAATGTGAGCGGTACCCCCCTGTTTTTCATTATCAATGCCATCCCAGAGTGCAATCAGCAATTGCGATTGCCTCGCAATAAACAATCCGTTTTGATAATACTGTTCATCCCGTTTTTCTTTGTTTTGCTGCAATTCTTCAGTTCTTGTTCCGTGTGGTAGAGGCAATTCAAACCAGGAATCTGCCTTATCAAGCAGTTCATTGAATTCATGCAGGGATTCCGAGGTTGTAAAGTCTTTCCGGTATTCGTCAACCGGCATGGGAAGCGGTGCGATAAATGATATGCCGCATTCAAGAGATGCAAATGCGGCCAGCCTGTCAGCCCCTTCTGCCAGAGGAGTCAGCATTATGACAGGGGTATCCGGATATTGAACTTTCTTTTCTTCAATGATGTCCTTTATCATTTGTTTAAGCTGCGGTTTGTCCGCGTTACATATGTCATGGTGACCGGAAATCCCGAGGTAAAGGGGAATGAACGCTGTTTTATGATTCATTGCTTCATTCATGATGCAATCGTTTGATCATTCCTGTGAATATGGTCACGTTTCAGGGTTTACGAAGAAATTATAATGCAATTCCTGCGGAAAGTGAACAATCCTGAATGCGGACACATTTATAAAAATAATCAATTTTTCAATATTGTTTTTCTCTTTTGAGGATATAACTTTTGATGCCGGCAGGTGTACATCAGATGAAAATTTTTCCTGGATGCATCAGATCAGGTCGGCAAATGGTGAACCTTCCTGTCTAAAACAGATGAAAAAATCATAAATATGTAAAGAAAACAATGTAAATATTTGTATTAAATTATAATTCAATTGTATATTTGAAATATTAATAAATGCAAATGTATTGATATGCAGTTCCATTTTAAAAATGGTACATTATTTTATAATGTAATCAGCAATTTTTATTTTTTTAATTGAAAGGGTTACTTTTTACCCGTTAACAGCATAAAGCATTGAAACATTCTCATAATTTTACAGAAAGCGATCTGATCAACGGACTCATTTCACGCGATGAAAAAGTCATCAGTCGTTTATATGCACTGTATTATCAGTCTGTCAGATTCTTTGTCATTAAAAACAACGGCTCGGATGATGACGCGAAGGATATTTTCCAGAATGCCATTATGATCCTGTTTCAGAAATTCAGGGATGACGGTTTCAGGTTAACCTGTTCCATAAAAACCTATATTCATTCTGTTTCCAGGATATTATGGCTCAGGGAACTGAAAAAAAGGCAAAAACAAGTTGATCAATTCATCCTTGAAGAAGAATGCATTGATCATGGATCGGATGTCGCAGAAATATACGATCACAATGAACGACTTTTTCTGTACAGGAGCATATTTGAAAAAATGAGCCAGAACTGTCAGAAGATCCTGACACTGTTCCACGAAGGCAGGTCGATCCGGGAGATTACGCGCATCATGGGATTTAAGAATGAACAACACACAAAAAACCGGTGTTACCGCTGCAGATTAACCTTAATGAAAAAAATACAAGCTACTTATGGTTATCAAGAATTGAGAAATGAAAAAATCGAGGATGGTTGAAGATTACCTGGATGGATCGCTCAGCGATGAGGAGAAAAGAGAGTTTGAGCAAAAGCTGGGTAAGGATGAGGAACTGGCTGATCTTCTGAAATTGTACACCGAAGTGAGGGAAAGCATCAGGGATCATGAGTTGCATGATTTGCGGAGGAAACTTAAGGAACTTGGTGAGAAGTATCATTAAATTCCTTGCAGCAGATTTCTTTATATAACAATATACATGGAATAAATTCTTTTGTCCGGAGGTACTATGAATAAACTGAATCCGGTATGATCAGCAATATCAGTCAATGACCTTTCCTGAATAATTTCGCCATTTTTCAATTATCTGTTGCATATTTCCGGGAAGTTCCGAATCAAAGAACATGTCCTGTCCGGTTTCAGGATGTTGAAATCCCAGTGATCTGGCGTGGAGTGCATGTGTGGGCAACAAAGCAAAACAGTCGTCAACAAATTGCTTATACTTACTGAATGTAGTGCCCCTGAGGATCTTGTTTCCTCCGTAACGTTCATCATTGAAAACAGGGTGGTTGATATGGGCCATATGTACCCTGATCTGATGGGTTCTTCCGGTCTCCAGCCTGCATTCAACCAGACTGACATAACCGAGGTCCTCGATCACTTTATAATGTGTAACAGCGGGTTTACCGGATTCTGCATCGGTAAAGACCTGCATTTTCAGACGGTCCCTGATGCTCCGGCCAATGTTTCCGGTTACGGTCCCTTCAGCCTGTCTGAAGCGGCCCCAAACCAAAGCGTGATAGCTGCGGTCTACAGTTTTTTCGTAAAACTGCCTTGCCAGTTTATTGAGTGCCAGCTCGGTTTTTGCAATTACCAGGACTCCCGAAGTATCCTTGTCTATGCGGTGGACCAGTCCCGGACGGATTTCACCTTTCTGAAACAGGGGCAGGTCTTTTAAATGCCAGGCCAGGGCGTTTACAAGAGTACCGGTGTAGTTGCCGTGACCGGGATGGACAACCATTCCTGCGTCTTTGTTTACCACGATCAGGGAATCATCTTCATACAATATATTAACAGGTATGTTTTCAGGTATGAGCTCGAATTCCCGGTGCGGATAGGGAAGCAAAACAGCTATTTCATCAAGGGGTTTTACTTTATAGCTTGGTTTGGCGGCATGATTGTTTACAAGTATATTGCCGGCTTTTGCTGCATTCTGGATCTTGTTGCGTGACACATGCTCCAGTCTGTTGGAAAGGAATTTGTCCAGCCGCAGCAATCCCTGACCCTTATCGGCAATGAAATTGTAATGTTCATAAAGTTCTGCCTGGTCGTTTGTTTCTTCCTGCATGCTGCCGTATTAATGACTGATGATGATCTTTTTACTGATGCTGCTGCCGTCTGTCCATCGGATCCTTAAATAATATATACCGGAGGGAAACACAGAAACATCGATGGGAAACGATGCGTCATCTGCCGAGTAAACAGGTCTGCCGAGTCCGTCATAAAGTATTGCCCGGTTGATCAGGGGATTTTCCCCAAGGATATGCAACAGGTCCTTTGCAGGATTCGGGAAGATGATAATATCCGCATCACTTTCATCATATTCAGCCGTGTGTGTCACGACTGCCTTACTGCCAAAAACCGGACGGATCATCAGTGAACCCGGAAGTATACTTGTACCCGGATTGAACCATTCACCCGTAATGTTGACAAATATCTTATCCCTGCTGTTGCGGTTTACATCATATCCAACATTGAGAAACTCTTCTGTAAGCTGCATCCATCCGACGTACAGAACCGAATCCTCAATGATCATATCCACATCACTGTTAACCGGATATCTCACCGGATCGAGGAATCCTTTGTGCTCAGGCGTGAATGTTTCAGGTGAAATATAAATCATTTCTCCCGGTTTCCCATTTTCATCTTCCCAGACACATAAATGAAATTTTTCACCTGCAGTATATTGATCGCGGGTGTTATTAAAAAAGATGTCAATGGCGCTCAGGGTATCCTGCTTATAAACCCTGAAACGGTATGCAAGCATGGCTCCGTTTGTTGATTCTCCTGAAATGCCAAAACCATATTCCGGTATGCCGTCATCATAAGCATAATAGTCTTTAAAATTCAGGTATGTCCTGGCCGTATCATTTGCTTTGAACTGACTGGCCGGTGTAATCAGATATGCGCTCACCTCCAGTATACCTTCATCATGATCGCCGGAATTGACAAAAGGTGTAAAAAACGGATCATTTCTTCTTTCCAGTGTGTTCGGTCCGAATTTGCCGTATGATTGTTCCGCAAATTCAGTAAAACCTGATTGCAGGTCCTTTACATAATAACTTCTTCCGATATTCACTGAATCTCCTGTTTTTTCAAGGTTCCGTATTGTGTAATGAAGCATGTTTCGCGTGATGCTCTGGGCATCGTTAAGGTGGCTCCAGGGTATGATCTCGTAAAAATCAAGCAGGTATTTTGGAGGGTCAGCGAGGGAGATATCATTTATGGACTGGTGCTTTGAGATGGATTCGGTGTTCATCATTATATAATCAATGTTCCAGAAATCAACATTGCTGAGCGCTCCTTTCCCACCAATTACATCGTTTGCAGACATGCTCGTATAATTACGGAATCTGAACCTGAATCCTTCCTGACAGAATGTATCGGGAATGGAATAAATGACCTGTTCGAAGGCAGTAAATGTATCTTTTACTGCAAACCAGATGCCATACCATTGGTCGTCTGCGGGTGAATACAATTCAAGCAGCAGGGAGTCATTGATTTCGGGAGCTTCACCAAAGCCGCCCGACTGATAAAAAAAACTCAGTATGACAGTGTCCTCTGAATTGGCATATGCCTGAAGATTAAAAGGTTTTGAAGTGAGCTTATCGGATGATACGGGGAAATCGTTAATTGCATAGATATTACCGTCCGAATCAACGGCATCCATTGTGGCCACACCGACAGACATAGGATCGACAGGAAATGATGTATTGATAAATGCCAGACTGTCCTCCCACTTCAGGGGATCAGGGTAAACGTATGATGTTGAAAAGTCTTCAAAAAAAGGCAGGGTATTTTCAACAGCAGCAGCTGTTGATTTTTTAAAGCCAAATTCGGAAGACCTGAATTTTTTGATCACCTGGTTTTCAGATAGACCTTTCAGAGACTGTCCCGATGCACTGAAATGAATCAGTGTGATGCATAATACTAAACCCATATGCCTGCACCGTAACATCAGTTCAATAGTGAATCAATGATTTGAATGGATTCCTGAACTTTAATGCTGTCAAGTGTAAGCCAGATATCAATGGAAGAGCCCAGTGCAAGTGTCGATTCCGGTCCGGGTCCCGGTACCTGCCTGAATACTTTAGCCACAGCTTCATCTTCTTCCGTGACAATGGTGGCATCCGGCACAACGGCACCAATAGTCAGAAACCGGTCAGATGCCATAATTTTTGCTTCTTCAAGGGTAAGTCCGACCAGTTTCGGAACGCCTGTTTGTTGTTCACTTAAGCCCTGACCCAGCACCAGGTCTATAGATGCACCTTTGATGATGGAATCTCCCGGAATGACATTCACGCCGTTTACTTTTTGGGCGAGCACAACGTTAACGCCGATATTGGGTTCGTATGTGATATCTCCGGTTTTCAGTCCGAATGATTCAAGTCTTGACCTTGCCTGCCTGAATGTGAGAGCAACAAGATCGGGCATGACAATTTTCTCGGGATTGACGGCATTCATGGTAAGAAATATTTTCCGGTTTTTTTTCACCTTGAAAGCAGGTGCCGGATGTTGATCGACAACAGTGCCGCGTTCGAAATCGGAAAGATAAACCGAATCAAATACCTCGATTCTCAGATCCCGGTTCAGAGCTGCATCACTCGCTTCCTCCAGGGTCAGACCGGTAAAATCGGGAACTGAAAGGTTCTGTTTGTGCCGGGTGTATATTTTGAGGATCTGCAGAATCAGAAATACACCCGCAATCAAGATCAGAAAGGCAAATATTAAATTCCTGAGGACTATTCTTTCAGAAATATACTGTATGATACTTTTGATGTAATGTCTGACTGTATTGAAAACCATAATTAGTGATATTAAATATTAACGATCAGGCAAAGATAAAATTATATCATCATAATTTTTCGGGGACAATTTACAGCAGCAGGTGTCGCAGTATGAATAAAATACACAGAATATACATTACAACAGAAATTTCTTTCCGGTGGCCGGTAAAAAGCTTTAATAAAACAAAACTAAATATGCCGAAGACAATACCTTCTGAAATACTGTATGCCAGAGGCATCATGATTATGGTCAGGAAAACCGGTATAGATTCGGAATAATCCCCGAGGTTTATGTTTTTAACCGGACTGATCATGAACAATCCCACGATGATGAGTGCAGGTGTTGTGGCTGATGAAGGAATCATCAGGAAAACCGGTGACAGGAACAGGGCAGCAATGAACAACAGGGCAACGACAAGTGCCGTCAGTCCCGTTTTGCCTCCTGCTGATATGCCTGCTGCACTTTCGATATAAGATGTGATGGTACTGGTTCCGAAAATGGCTCCGCATGTTGTGCCTACCGCATCAGCCAGCAATGCACGTCTTACCCTTGGCACGTTTCCGCCACTGTCGAGCAGCCCTGCTTTGGAACATACACCAACGAGTGTCCCTACGGTATCAAAAATATCTACAAAAAGAAATGTAAACACTACGATCAGCATCTCCGGCTCAAAAATTTTATGGAAATCGAATTGAAAGAAGACCGGACTGAGGGAAGGAGGTGCGGCCACGATTCCCTGTTCCGGTATTTGTGTAATCCCCAAAGGAATTCCGGCCAGTGTGACGATGATGATCCCGATGATCAGGGCACCTCTTATTTTTAAAACGAGCAGAACGCCGATTAAGACAATACCTGAAAGCGCCATCAAAACTGCAGGATCAGACAGATTTCCGAGGGAAACCAGTGTGGACGGATTGCCCGTTATAATGCCAGCATTGCTCAGGCCGATCAGCGCAATAAAAAGACCGATACCGACTGAAATGGCATGTTTCAGATTTATCGGGATGCTGTTTACGATTGCTTCCCGGACTTTAAAAAATGAGAGTAAAATAAAAATAATACCTTCAATAAATACCGCGGTTAATGCCATTTCCCAGCTGTAACCCATATTGATCACAACGGTATAAGCAAAAAAAGCATTTAAGCCCATACCGGGTGCCAGTGCAATAGGCAGATTGGCATAAAAAGCCATAAGGAAAATGGCAATTACCGAAGCAAGGACCGTGGCAGTAAAGACGGCACCGCGATCCATACCGGTTTCACTGAGTATTTGTGGATTAACGGCCAGAATATAAGCCATGGTCATGAAAGTTGTGATACCCGCAACTGTTTCCGTCCTTATGGTGGTATTCTTATCCCGGAGGTGAAAGATTTTCTCGATCATGATTGCAATCCTTCCTGAACAAAAATAACAAATCTTGTCGAACTTAAATATGTATATTTGGAGGTCAGGCCGGAACCTTATGAAACCATTGTTAGAACTTATGGAAAAGAAAGTAGTCCCCATTACCATGCCCGGAATACATGAAACATTTTATCCCTATCTGGTGAAAGAGCTGAAAGCATTTGACAATCCCAAGATCCTTGAAATCGGTTCGGGTCACGGAGCATTCACGCAAAGACTGTGGGAGGACGGATATGATGTGACCGCGTCAGATTTGTATCCGGAAAACTTTTTTTTTGATCAGCTCAGTTGCCATAAGGTCGATCTGAGGGAAGACATGCCTTTTGATGCCGCTTCATTTGATATGGTTATTGCCGTTGAGGTCATGGAACATGTGCACGATCATGAGATGTTCTTCAGGGAGTGTGGCAGGATCCTTAAAAAAGGCGGGAGGCTGATTTTCTCCACACCCAATATATTATCGCTTAAATCGAGAATAAGATTTTTGTTCTCCGGATTTTTTTATACTTTCAAGGCACTTGACCATCAAAGGAATGATGGACTTCAGCACGTATCCTCCCTGACCATAAACCAGTATGAAAACCTGGGGCTCAGGAATGGTTTGAAACTGGCCGACATTTCAATTGATAAGTTGCAGAACACATCCCTGATTTATTTTATTCCATTGTATCCCGTAATCCGGATATATTGCCTGATAAAGAAAATAGACTCCAGCATACACAATAAACGTCTCCATCTGCTTGGCAGAATCCTGTTCATGAATTTCATGAAGAACTGAAAATCAAATAATTGTTTTCAGTGTAATGGTGTAATGATGTGCAAGGAATGCGTTGTGGATAACGGGATACGATATACTATAAGTTCCTGAGAAATGATTCGAACCGGGACTGGCTTACTTTTATATCGAAGGCTTCTTCAACGCGTTTTCGACCCTTTTGACCCATTGCTTCCCGTAACGGACGGTCTTTTATCAGCTTGTCGACCATTGCTGCCATTTCCTCCATATTTTTCAACCCGACCAGATATCCGGTTTCATTCTGTACGATGATTTCGGGATTGCTGCTGGTATTGAATGCAACGACAGGTTTCCGGCATGCCATGGCCTCGATAAGAACATAACCAAATCCTTCCCACAAAGAGGTGAGAACGAAAATATCGACATACTCCATAAATGCTTTGATGTTCACGACAAAACCCAGGAACGTGATCCTGTTCTGAACTCCGGCTTGCAGGGCCATTTGTTTAAGTTGCGGTTCAAGCGGTCCGTTTCCTGCCACAACAATCCTGAAATCAATACCTTCCCTGTTCAATATCGAAGCCAGTTCGACCAGGTATCGCTGCCCTTTTTGATGGACCAGTCTTCCAGCATTCCCAATCACCACTTCATTCTCTTTCCTGTCAAACATTTTGATCACAGGCTGACTGTCAAGCGCTTCAAGATTGACCCCGTTGTATAATGTGATCATGTTTTCCCGGGGGAACAACTTGCTGTTATTCTGAAGAATGGTGCGCTTTGTTTCATCTGAATTGGCAATGATTCCTGTAATGATCCGGTGAAATAAAAAGCGGTTGAACAGGGTATTTCTGACGGGTATTGCGCTGCCCCTCCGGTAGATTATGTTTCTGATCCCGGCCATTTTGGCACTGATGCCTGCCAGCTTCAGGTCGGCTGAAAGATTGATGATGATGGTTTCATACTTCTGCTGCCTGAAAAAACGGACCAGTTTCAAAACTTTGATAATGTTCAGAAAGCTTATGTTGGTTACTTTGACCGGATAACAGGGAATATTCGCGGTCCGGGCCTTCATCATCAAATCCGATTGAATGCCGGCAATCAGCACAACACGATATCCTTTGCCCAGCAATGCTGATGCCATATCAAAATGCCATTTTTCACCGCCGCCCCATGCCCTTTTGCTGTTAAAAAAACATATATTCATGAGCAGACAGCTTTATTCATGGAAGTAAACCCGCTTTACCCGTTCGGAAATGCCTGTAAGAATTTCATACGGTATGGTTCCGAGTTCATCGGCCATTTGTATCAGCGGAATGTCATCACCGAAAATGATGACCTCGTCGCCTTCCTCGACCGGGATGTTGGTAACATCGATCATGGTCATATCCATACATATATTGCCCACGACGGGCGCCAGTTTTCCGTTTACCAGAAATTTTCCTTTTCCGTTGCTCAGTTTCCGGTTCAGTCCGTCGGCATATCCGACAGGTATTACAGCAATCCTGGAGTCTTTTTTGGGTTTACCCATACGGCTGTATCCTACCGTATCACCCTTTTTAACGGATTTGATCTGCAGTATGGTACTTTTTAAGGTACTGACATTTCTGAGTTTGTCAGAATTGACATTGATGAAGCCATACAGGCCGATTCCCAGTCTGACCATTTCATATTGTGCTTCAGGAAAACGCGCTATGCCCGACGTATTAAGAATATGTCTGATAACAGGATATCCGAGGGCATCCGAAATTCTTTCTGAAAGTTGCCCGAAACTCCGGATTTGTTGTTGTGTGAAATTGTCAAAAATTTCTTCATCGCTGCCGGCAAGATGAGAGAATACTGACCTTATCCTGATGTTTCTGCATTTTTTCAGCGTATCGCTCAGCACACTGATTTCAGACTCGACAAATCCGAGCCGGTGCATACCTGTATCAATTTTAATGTGGACGGGAAAATCTGTTTCCTGGTTGCGGATCACGGCATCATTGAATGAAAGCAGACTTTTAATGTTGTAAATCTCCGGCTCCAGTTTGTACTGTATGATCAGGTCAAAGGACTCGGGTTCGGGATTCATGACCATGACGGGAAGGGTTATCCCGGCTTTTCGCAGCACGATACCTTCATCTGCAAAGGCCACCCCCAGGTAATCAACACGCTGGTGCTGCAATACACCGGCTATCTCATGCCTGCCGCTTCCGTAGGAAAGCGCCTTTACCATAACCATAATTTTAGTGCCGGGATTCAGCAGGGAACGAAAATGGTTCAGATTGTGAACCAGGGCACTCAGATTGATCTCAAGCCTTGTCGTATTTTTTTTCAGCTCAAGCAAAGCCGAAATTCCTTCAAACCTGAAATGCCTTGAACCTTTGATCAAAACACATTCATCCTGAAAGTCATCAGGATTGAACTGATACAGGAATTCATCCGTGGTATGGTAAAACCTTCCGGGTATGGTAAAGAACTGTCTGTATTCACATATGGCATCGCCAATACCGATAATCCGTGTGATACTCTTTTCAGCAGAAAGACCGGCCACTGTTTTGTAAAGTTCAACCTGTTTTTTCCCGCTTTGAAAGATATCGGACAGGATGAGGGTTTTCCTTTTGTGCTGGAGTTGTCTTTCCAGCACATCGAGCGCAATGGAGAGTGATGTAATATCGGAATTGTAGCTGTCATTGATGATCGTGCATCCGTTGATGCCGCTCTTCTGTTCAAGACGCATGGCAACGGGTGGAAGTGAAGACATGTGCGACATGATCGCATCTGGATCAATTTTCTGCAACAGCAGAAATGCAAGACAATGAATGGCATTTTCAATGGATGCGCTGTCGGTAAACGGTATGGTTACATCAATGGACTTATGATCATAAATCCCTTTGATATTGGTAGTGCCTTTTTTCCTGATCGTCCCGGTTATCTGTAAATCGGCCTTGCTTGTGAAAGACCAGCGGAACAGTTCCACTCCTGCAAGTTCCGGACTGCGTTCAATGCAACTTCTGATGTTATGGTGGTCCAGGCAAAAAACAAGATACCGGCAGCCATAAAAAAGCTTCAGTTTTTCCTCAATTTTTTGCTCAATGTTCAGGAAGTTTTCCTGGTGTGCTTCTCCAATGTTTGTGAAGATACCAATGTCGGGTTTGATCATCTGCCGGAGCCTGTTCATTTCACCGGGAAGTGAAATACCGGCCTCAAAGATACCCAGTCGGGTCTGATCATCCAGGAGCCAAAGCGAGAGAGGTACCCCAATCTGTGAGTTATAGCTTTTCGGACTGCGGGTGACCGGAAGAATATCCGCCAGACAATGATACAGCCATTCTTTAATGATCGTCTTCCCGTTGCTTCCGGTAATGGCTGTAACCGGACAGGTATACGTTTCCCGGTGATGGGCGGCAAGCTGTTGCAAGGACTGGAGGGTGTCTTCCACCATAATAAAACCTGCGTCAGGATAATCATCATGAAGTTCATTTCCTTCTGATACAACATATGCACGAACACCCCGCTGATAGAGACCGGAAATGAAATCATGCCCATTGTGGTTGTGGCCTTTAAGGGCAAAGAACAGGGTAACTTCCGGCACGGTAACGGTGCGGCTGTCGGTCAGAATGTTCCGGATGGTTATGTTGGTTTTCCCTTCGGTCCTGCCACCGAGAATCCGGGATATATTTTCAATGTCGTACGAAACCATGATTGCAAATATAGTGAACGAACATGAATAGTGAGCTTGAAACGGTTCAGAAACACGAAACGATTCTGAAACGTGTAACAATCCCTGAAAAAGGTTGACCTTTTTGTGAATCATCAGGCAATAATTACAATAAATAAATGTTGATTATTTGTAATTTTACTTGATAATACAAGATTATTATGAGTTACCGGTACACAATTCAGGCAGGACTGGAGAGCCTGTATGAAATTGAACAGCTGATCAAGAAATTTCCGCAACAGGGTGAAATTCCCGGCATTGAGCTGGATCTTGCACTTCAGAAGATCAGGAACCTTTATGATATTATGCTGCTGCTCAGGCAATACCAGAAGGAAACCAAACCGGAAAACAGACCTGAGACCAAACCCGATGCCAGGCCGGAAATCAAAGTGGAAACGAAACCAGAAACCAAACCCGATGCCGGGTCGGAATCCAAACCGGAGACCAGGCCGGAAATCAAAGCGGAAACCATAACGGATATTCAGGTGGAAGAGGTTACTGCCCGTTCAACAGAGGATGAAGTTCCGGTCGCAAAAGAACGCACGGAAGATTCAGCTTCTGATATTTCGAAAGCCGGGGAGAAAAAGACGGAAAAGGAAGCCAGAATTCTGTCGGAACGATTCAGCGGACGAACATCGCTATATGACAGCATTCACGAGACTGTTGTGCAGCAAAACGGTGGTCCAATCGGACAAACCAGCCCGGTTACAAGCATTACATCAGCGATCGGGATCAATGACCGGTTCACTTTTGTCCGGGAACTTTTCAATAACGATCTGACGGGTTATGAAGAGACCATTAAAATTCTGGATGATGCATTGAATTTCAATGAAGCATACAACTACATGATCCAGAATTTTGACTGGGATATGGACTGTGAAACGGTTCAGATATTGCTGAATATTATCAGAAGGAAGTATATAACAGGCAGGCATGAGTAAGCTGTACCTGATCCCAACCCCGATTGGTAACCTTGAGGATATTACCTACAGAGCTGTTCGCATTTTGAAAGAGGTTGATGTTATACTGGCCGAGGACACTCGCAATACAAAAAAACTCCTGAACCATTACGGCATTTCAACCCGGATGGAATCACACCACAAATTTAATGAATACCGGAAAGTCACTGAGATTGTGCAACGCATCAAATCAGGGGAGAAAGTCGCGCTGGTATCTGATGCAGGCACACCCGCAATTTCCGATCCCGGTTATCTGCTGATCAAGGAATGCATCAAAGAGAACATTGGTGTGGAATGTCTTCCGGGGGCCACTGCGTTGATTCCTGCGCTTGTCAGTTCAGGATTCCCGGGCGACCGGTTCTGCTTTGAGGGATTTCTGCCGCATAAAAAAGGCAGGAAAGCACGGATATCCGGCCTGGCACAGGAGAAACGGACCATAATTCTGTATGAATCACCACATCGTTTGCTGAAAACGTTACACGACCTGCAGCAGGTGATTGGCAATGAAAGAATGTGTACTGTTTCCCGTGAACTTACCAAAGTATTTGAAGAAACGATCAGGGGAAATCTTTCAGCACTGACGGTCCATTTTTCGCAGCACGCTCCGCGGGGTGAAATGGTCATTGTAATTTCAGCAAATAAAGAGTGAACGGTTTGAACATGAATTTTGATTTTTACCGGACTGCAGACTTTTTCATCCGTTGTCGCTGTCGGCTTTGCAGATTTTATCATTCCCTGAACGAAAACATTTTTCATCCTGCTGTTCACCATTGTTAAGCATGCACTGAAAATTTTGCTGCAACTCTGGAAATCATATCTTTGTATTTTTTTTCCACATCTGTTTATAATATTTGATGTGATACATAATGAGCATATATCCAATGAGCAGCAGTGTTTATGCCATGAATCAGTATATCCAGGTTTATCATTGCTGAGCCCGGATGAATCATAAATGGTTGAAGAATTTAACCAGTGGATACATGTTAACCTTGCTCAAAGTCCCTATTAATAGATGAATGACAACATGGTTCAAAGAAAATTAATCTTCCGTTAATGATGAGGAATAAATTAAATTATTATATTTAGTGCTTATTAAACGTTTCATGTTTATTATTGAACCAACTAACTAAAAAAAATCTAATGGCTGTAAAGGAGCAGAATTATTCAGGCTGCCAGCTCACCTGGCTTGTTTTGTTGAGGGTTGCAATAGGCTGGCATTTTCTGTATGAGGGAATCATCAAAATTATCAATCCATCGTGGACGTCTTTGGCCTATCTGATGGATTCAAAAGGATTCATGGCTGGTTTTTTCACGACACTTGCCGAAAATGATGGTGTATTGAAAATTGTGGATTTTTGTAATGAATGGGGCCTGTTCCTGATCGGTTTGGGTCTTGTGCTTGGCATCTTCACGAAATTATCTGCCTATGCAGGTATTTTGCTGGTATCCTTATATTATTTATCGCATCCTCCTTTTCTGGGGATTGAGTTTGCTTTTCCAACGGAAGGAAATTATCTGATCGTTGACAAGAACCTGGTGGAAATATTGGCCCTGGCGGTGACGATAGTGTTTCCGACAGGCCGTATTATTGGACTGGACAGGTTCTTTCGGATTAATAAATAACTAAAATTATTCAAAATGGCTGATGATCAAAATAACACAACTGAAAATAAAGGGAGCGATAAGGGTGGTTTGAAGGTTGGTCGCCGTGATATATTGAAAGGGTTGGCGACAGTGCCTATTGCCGGTGCACTGGCATATGGTGTTTTAAGAAAGGCCAGGCTGGACAGACTGAAAGCGTTGAAAAGTGTGGCCAACGAACTTGGCCTGAATACGGATCCGATCGTTGGTCTTCCGTTGACCGATCCGGACAGTAAAACCATAAACCTTGGTCTTATCGGTTACGGCATACGTGGCAAGCAACTGGCCCAGGCCCTGGGTTTTGCGCATCCCACGATGGTTGATGATATGATCAGTGGGGTTAGCTACACTCCCGTCGATATGTTCCGGAAACAGGAAAACCTGAATATCAGGATAACTGCCGTCTGTGACATTTTCGACACCTATGGGAGAATGGCCCGGGAGACCGGAGCCAATGTCAACAGGGAGGGAAGTGACGGTTCCCTGGGTGCTGAATTACCTACTCGTTACAGAACCTATCAGGAGTTGTGTGCAGCGCCTGAAGTTGATGCCGTTATCATTGCGGCACCTGATCACTGGCACGGACCAATGACCATGGAAGCTGCACGAAACGGAAAACATGTTTATTGCGAAAAGCCATTGACATGGACCGTTGAAGAGACCTATGAAGTGAGAAAAGTCGTCAAGGAAAGCGGTGTGGTTTTCCAGCTTGGACACCAGGGAAGGCAGACCGATAATTATATCAAGGCGAAAGAAGCATATGAGAAAGGAATTGTCGGCAGGGTGAATCTGATCGAGGTCACGACAAACCGGAATTCTGGCAACGGGGCCTGGGTTTATCCGATACACGAAGATGCCAGTGAGGAAACCATTGACTGGGAACAGTTTATCGGTCCCGCACCCTGGCATGATTTCAGTCTGGAAAGATTCTTCCGCTGGAGGTGCTGGTGGGATTACAGTACCGGATTGTCAGGTGACCTGCTCACCCATGAATATGATGCCCTGAACCAGATCCTGGATCTGGGGATCCCGTCATCCGCCGTTTCTTCAGGAGGGGTTTATTTCTTTAAGGACGGGCGCACTGTTCCTGATGTTTTGACGACTCAGTTCGAGTATCCCAACCGAAACCTGTCTTTTATGTACAGTGCGACACTTGCAAGCTCAATGGACAGGGGTAAGAAGATCATGGGTCATGACGGATACATGGATATCGGACGCTCCCTGCAGATATTTGCCGATCAGAATTCGACAAAATATGCCGAAAAAATCCAGAACGGAGAAATCGATACGGCTGAACCCATATACATTTTTACTCCCGGACTTGCAGGAGGAGTGGATGGTATCTCATCTGCAACAGCTGATTATTTTGCTGCAAGAGGACTCCTGACTACAGTAAGAAATGGATTGGAGGTCGATACCACGCATCTGCATCTTAAGGAATGGATCGATTGCGTACGCACGAATAAAGTTCCAAGCTGCAATATAGACGAGGCTTTTGAGGAAGCCATGACGGCACATATGGGAACACTGGCTTACAGGAACAACAGGCAAATATTCTGGGATGCTGCAAATGAGGAAATAATAATCTGATCGTTATTTTTACAGATTTTTTACAAAATAATCCGTCACTTTCCGCATCAGATGCACCCGGTCGGTGCCTGTAACATTGTGCTCATGGGTGGGGTACACAAAGTAATCGACGAGGACATTTTCCTCCACACATTTCCTGAGCAGCATCAGACTGTGCTGCCAGACAACCACAGGGTCCATGGCACCGTGAATGACAAGCAGATTACCTTTAAGGTTTTGCACCTTGTTCAATACGCTCGTTCCGGCATAGCCTTCGGGATTGGTGTCCGGTGTATCCATATAACGTTCTCCGTACATTACCTCATAGTATTTCCAGTCCGTCACCGGTCCCCCGGCAACACCCGTCCTGAATACCTCCGGATATGATGTCATTAAGGAAATCGTCATAAAACCGCCGTAACTCCAACCGTAGACACCGATTCTTCCGGGATCAATAAATTCAAGCGATCTGAGGAATTCCACGCCTTTGATCTGGTCTTTCATTTCATGAGTTCCCAGCGATCTGAAAATAACCTGCTCAAAATCCCTGCCCCTGTTGGCCGATCCGCGACCGTCCAGAATAAATCCGGCATAGCCCTGATTTGCCATATAATGCAGCCAGAGTTCCGTACGGTTTATCCATGTATTTTTGATCAGCTGATTCAGAGGTCCGTTGTACACATAAACAACAGCCGGGTATTTTTGTCCCGGGACCATCTGATTTGGTATGAAAAGCCTGTAGTGCAGCTCTGTGGTATCGTCTGCTGCACGGATGGTTCCATCCTCAATGGTTGCCAGGGCATATTCCTTCAATGGATTGCCGGCTTTCAGGACAAGGTTGACCAGCTTACCATTTCCGTTTCTGATTTGAATGGTGTTTGGAACGGTGGTACTGGAAAACCTGTCAATGATGAGATCTCCGGTGGTATTTAACATGACCTCATGCACTCCCGGTTCAGGAGTAACGACATGTACATCTTCGCCTGACAGGGTTGCCCTGTAAAGCATTTCATTCAACACTCCGTCCTTATTTGCAATAAAGAATACCTCACCACCCGATTGGCTGAAACCATAGAACGTCAGTACTTCCCATTTACCGTTCGTAACTTGCTTCAACATGGTACCGTTTAGGTGATACAGATAAAGATGATTGTATCCGTCTTTTCTGCTTTGCCAGAGGAACTGATCCGGTTTGCCTGGCACGAATACTATTGGATGCAGGGGATTAACATACATGGGATCTTTTTCTTCAAAAATGGTGGTAACAAAAGAACCGTCTTCAGCACTGTACTGATTCATCCTTAAATGATTCTGGTCACGGTTCAGTTCAGCCAGATAAATGTATTTTTCATCGGGACTCCATGCAATGTTGGTCAGGTAATGATCGTCGGGATCTCCCGTGTCAAGAAATACAGATGTATGGCTTTCCATATGATAAATCCCCACTTTTACTTTTTCACTTTGCATTCCTGCCATAGGATATTTGATTTGCTGCAGCGCGGCCACGCTTTCCGTAACATCCACCAGGGGATAATCGCTAACATCTGTTTCATCCTTAACATAGAAAGCGAGAACATTTCCTCCCGGACTCCAGAAAGTACCTTTTGAAATCCCGAATTCATTTCTGTGCACAGTCTGTCCGCTGACAATTGACCTGTCCCGGCTGATGCTGACTGAGTAAATTTTACCTTCCGGATCAGCAACAAACAGATTATTTTCAACGGTATAGGCAATATGATCGCAGGATGGACTGAAATCTATGTTTTCTGCCTGGTCTGCCAATCGGGTTGCTTTATTGATCTTTTGCTCATCAATGTTGTACCAGATAAACAGCACATTGTCGTTAAACAATATTTCATGTTCATTGATCCAGTGATGGTCGGGAAAAGTGGAAAACGGTCCCATATTCCGTTCCGACAAACAGGCATTGAGTTTTTGCAGATCGGTCAGTTGATCCGCTTTGCTTCCGGTTGCCGGTACCTGTACCAGTTTTTCCGCTTCGACATAGGTGAAGTTGCAGGTTGCCGGCCGCCATGATATCTTTTCCAGGTCCGCAGGCCTGAGGTAAGATGCGTATCCGGTTACGCAATCTTCAATGGAAAGATTTTTTTGAGCTGTGACGAAGAAATTGGCTGTAAACAGGATGCCAATGATGAACAGGATGATTTTCCGTGACATGTTATGATAATAATGGTTAACGATGCATTGTTGTTGCCAGCGAATATAATGCAATGTTCTCACAAAGACCACGCTCCTGTATAAAATTGCGTTTTTGGCAGTCTGTTTTGCCCAGCAGCTGTGTATGGGTTCCAAAGTGTCTGATTGATTTCCGGATACAAAAATACCAGATACAACCAATTATTAAAAAAACGGCTGAATCAAATGTCCCTGTGGAATACCTTTCTGAAATGATAACCGTAGATGCTGTATGTAACGGCCAGGGGAAAGGATTTCGGTTTATTGAACAGAGCCCAGAAAAAGAGGTTCCAGTAGTATTGCCGATCTTTTTTCAGGATCCCCAGAATCAGGATGGATTTCAAAAGTGCTGAGAGCTTTTTCAATGTGATTTTGCGTTGTGCCTTGAAGGGCGGATCATAGTTTTTCAGGAACAGCAGCACCCTGTCATAATAGGATTTACTGGAATAGATCCCGTGAATGATCTTCTGGTAACCTTTCATCAGCGTTTCCCTGTCCATTTTGGGGATGAAGTTCATGGAATAATCGGTGTTGTCACCGGAGAATGACGAAATGATTCTTCCTTCACCATGCAAACGCTGGTATAATTTTGACAGACGTGGTGCATTGAGCAATCCTACCATCGCAGTGATGATGCCGCTCTGCTGAATAAAATCGACCTGGCGCTGAAAAATATTGTCCGGGTCATTGTCAAATCCAACGATAAAACCTGCGGTGACCTCCATTCCCGACTGTTGAATGCATTTTACATTATATACCATATCCCGCTTGTTGTTTTGAAACTTGTTACATTCCGTCAGACATAATTCTTCGGGTGTTTCAATACCAACAAAGACTTTGTTGAAACCGGCAGCGACCATCATCTCCATAAGTTCCTTGTCGTCCGCAAGATTTATGGATGCTTCAGTAGTAAAAATAAACGGCTGTTTATTTGCTTTCATCCATCTGATCATTTCCGGTAAAAGTTCGGTCTTAATTTTCTTTTTATGTCCAATAAAATTGTCATCAACAAAGAACACACTTCCACGCCATCCCGATTTATGCATCAAGGTGAGTTCATCAATGATCTGAGCGGGAGTTTTTGTCCGGACACGCCGTCCGAACAAAGCAGTGATGTCACAGAATTCGCAATCGAACGGACAACCCCGGGAATATTGGATCCCGGCCATTGCATAATGCCGGTGGCTGAGCAGTGAATAATCCGGAACAGGTGATTGGGTTATATCTGCAAACTGATCGGTCCGGTAAATTCTCTTTAAAACCCCGTTGTTCAGATCACTGATAAACAAAGGCAGTGTGACTTCCGCTTCATTCAGAACAAGATGATCAACATCAGGGAACTGTTCAAATTCTTCAGTAAACAATGGTCCACCGGCCACAATTCTGGTATTTAATTGTATGCATTGTCTGACAACCTCCCTGACTGAGGCGGACTGCACAGCCATTGCACTGATGAATACAAAGTCAGCCCATGCAATATCCTTTTCTTTCAACTTTGAAACATTCATATCGGTTAGTTTCTTATTCCACGTTTCCGGCAACATTGAAGCAACAGTGATCAGTCCGAGCGGAATGTTCAGGGATTTTTTGGAAATGAATTTCAGTGCATGTTTGAAACTCCAGTAAGTATCGGGGAATTTGGGATATACAAGTAATATATTCATGATCAATAAAGAATTAATAAAATAAAGAATTCATAATCCGGGATAAAGTTATATCCATAACATGTTCCGGGAAAATTTTAGGGACCAGCAGCGGCTGATAAGTGGCATAAAACGATTACGGGAGGCGAGTTTCAGTCGGCGGGGGCGAATTTTATCTGCCCCTGGCCCTTATCCAGGGCTTCTTTAAGTCGGAAAAGGTACTGCCGCGAGACAGGAATCTCTTCATCATATCCCTTGATCTTAATGTGGTGGTTGTTATACTTTTTATAGAGATTTTGTACATGAAGAATGTTTACAATGCAGGTACGGTGACAACGGATAAAAACCGACCAGGGTTTCAGCATTTGTTCAACATTTCTGAGTGTATTTCTGATCAGTTTCTTTTTAAAAAGTTCTTCTTCCTTATGAATGATTTCCACATAATTGTCTGCTGATCTGATACATACGATATCTCTCGGCAGCAGCATCAGGTTTTCCCTGATGTTATCGGTAATGAACTCAATTCTTTTGTTCAGGTTGTTTTCCCTGTAAGATTCAATTTGCCCTTGCAGGCTTTCTCTTTCATATTCCAGGATTTTGCTTTGAAGCGCAAGACGCTTGTATGTATAATACAGCCTAAGTACCAGCGGAGGAACAAAACAAATTAAAACCACCTTAAAGGCATTATAAAAAGTAACGGGTATTTTTCCCACATAACGCAGATAGAATAAAAAAGCAACCGAACAGAGGACCAGGATCAGGAATCCATGAAGATAGGATGGCATCAGGTCATCAGGATTTTGATCCTGCCTTGAATTCCAGGGGAAAGAGAATATGATCCTGGTGATCCAGAGGATGAGAAAAACAATACCTCCCAGTCCTGCAATAAACAGTAAACTGTCATTAAAATCCCTGTATTCAAATGGGAAAGGTTGAAAGAAAAGGACGAACAGAAAAACACCCAGACTGATGACTGCCAGAATACCGAGTTCTTTACTTCCAATCTGAATCACCCGGTTGATTTTACTGCCTGTCACGGTTGTAATTTGTGTAAATATAATAAACAAAATCTTTACAAGTATATGATCATGGTTCATTTTCTTGTAAATAACGAAATGTAATTAATTACCGTGGTTTTTCTTTTTGAAGAAATAAAATAAAGGTATCCCTACGATTGCAGTAGCCAGTGCTATGGAAGACTCGACGGGGCGTTCAAGGTATGAAAGTACGAGCATCATGATTCCAAAAAACAGATAAACAACCAGGTGCCAGGGGAAACCACGAAGCATCAGCTTGCTCTTTCCCGATGCCCTCAGTTTAAACACACCTGCAACAGCTAATATCGGAAATAGTCCGAGTGAAAAACCCATATAGGTAAGGATCTGGTCGAATGTTCCTGAGAGGACCATGATGATCGCAATACCTGCCTGTAACATGATGGAAGCTGAAGGCACGTTGAATCTCGGATGAACTTTTGCCATAACTTTAAAAAAATATCCGTCCAGTGCCATGGAATAATAAACCCTGGGGCCAATTATAATAAAGGCACTTAAGGATGAGAACAATGCAAATGCTATGAGCAGTGAGAAAGTGAATTCCATTGAGCTTCCAAACAGATTCCGGACCGTCAGTCCCCCGATGGATATGACATCTTTCATTTCTTCAGGGGGTGTTGCATATACAAAAATGATGTTCAGCAGAACATACATGATCATTACGATACCGGTCCCATACAACAGTGAGCGAGGCAGGTTCCTGACCGGGTTGGTGATTTCGGAGCCGATATAAGTCGAGGCATTCCATCCGCTGTATGCAAACATGATCCACATGAGTGACAGTCCCATGGTTTTGAGTGCGTTGAAATTAAAAGCGACCGGGGTACCCATGGAAAAATGGCTGAAATTTCCATTTCCAAATGACAAACCCAGGAAAATCAATACCACAATAAGACCGACTTTTAACAGCGTAAGGTAGTTCTGTACTTTTGCACCGAATTCAAGTCCCCGTAAATGAATGAAAGTAAATAGCAGTATAATGAAAATGGCAAGGATCTTGCTCAGGTAGGTGGACAGGAAAACACCAGAGGTACCGACTTCAATAAGTCCGGGGAACGCCCTGAAAAAATACTCACTGAATCCGATTGCTGAGGCGGCTATGGGTGCGGAAAACCCCACGATAAAAGAGACCCATCCGCTCAGAAAACCGAATGCAGGATGGTACAACCGCGAAAGGAAGACATATTCTCCACCTGCATGAGGCATGGCGGCTCCGAGTTCTGCATAGGAAAGGGCTCCGCACAGGGCAACAACGCCGCCAACCACCCACAGTGTGATCAGTAACCACGGATTGTTCAGTCCACTCATCAGCAGTCCGGAAGTTGTGAAGATCCCGGCTCCGATCATGTTGGCAATAACGATGTTGGAAGCTGAAAATAAACCTATCTTACGCGGTAAATGATTTTCCGATCCGTCAACCATCTGTCCTTTTAATCTGCTATTTTATAACTTATTGCCACACCACCACCCCTGGTGTCCAGCGTGGTTTCATAGTTGGACAGACTGCTGACATAGTTGTAAAAATTGAAGTTGCTTCTCCTGCTTACGTTGTGTGTTGTAAAACATCCTCCGACAACAAGCTTTGGATCCAGAGCTTTGAAATAATTGATGTACCAGTCTTTATCGGCATCACTGAAAACAAAGTCCACAGGTCCCTTTAATTGTGGCACAAGTTCATGGGCATCGGCGAGCCGGGCATCAACATAATCGGCTACGCCTGCTTTTTCGAAATTGGCAAGAGCTTCTTTGTGCCGTCTTTCATCGATCTCAATTGTGATCAGTTTGCCTCCGGTCTTACTCAGGGCCCAGGCGATCCATATTCCCGAATGGCCCGTTGAAGTACCGATTTCAACGGCGTTTTTATAATTATTTTCCACAATGATGTCGTACAGCAACTGTCCATCAGTTGCCGGAACATTCATATCACGCCAGCGGTAGGCATTACTGTTTAAAAAATCCTGCACCTGCCTGTCAATTTCATTTACAGCAGGTCTTTGTCCGGTCTGTGTATAGGCATTATCCTGCATACAGCCGGCAGCAATAAAGAACAGCATGATCAGGATGCTGATATTTTTACTGGAAATAAGGTTCATTTTACTGTTGTTTTTTGTATTTTATGGTAAATCTAATGTTCTTATTCAAAATAAATATAAGTATCTGCTTTTTGGTTTAAAGATTTAACAACTTTTAACAGGTATTGACCTGAGGAATTCATTTTATTCTGAACAGTTTTTCAACACGACCACGGTAGCTGGTACCGACAGAAAGCTTCTTACCGTCGATCTCAAGCAGGTTCCCTTCCAGTGAATCGATATGTTTAACGGACACTATGAATGATTTGTGTATTCTCACAAACAGATCTTCAGGCAAAGTATCTTCAAGTTCCCTTAAAGTGATCAGTGCGGTAATTTTTCTTTCTTTTGTATGAAAGGTAACATAGGCTTTTTGTCCTTCCATGTATATCAGATCATCGTAATTTATCTTATAGAGTTTCCGGTCTGCCCTGATGATCATGTAAGTATCCTCAATCCGGGGTTTCTCATTTATGTCATGATTATTATCACCAGCCGGCTGCTTTGTTTCTTGCTGTATCTTATCGATAACCTTATTTACAGCCTTCAGAAAACGGTCGAATGAAAATGGCTTAAGCAGGTAATCAACCACATTGTGTTCATACCCGTCAAGAGCATATTCTTTGTACGCAGTGGTGAAGATTATATAGGGCTGGGGATTCAGCGATCTCAGAAAATCCAGTCCTGTTATATCCGGCATCTGGATGTCAAGAAAAAGAATATCTATTTTGTTATGCTTGATTTCTTCAATGACAAGCAAAGGTGAATTATAATCACCAACAAGATTTAAAAAAGGCAGCTTTTTTATATAGTCTATAATATATTGCCTTGCCAGGTATTCATCATCAATAACAGCACAATTCAATTTCATACCAGATCTATTTTCAATTCGAGATAATATGCTTTGTCATCACCCTCAATTGTCAACGAATGCTGCTGTGGATAAATAATATCCAGTCTTTGTTTTACATTGGAGATCCCCTGTCCGGAACCCTGTAAAATAGTTCTTTTTGAAAATATTGAATTCTGAATTGCAAAGATAACCGTGTTATTGTTTTCATTGAGTGTTATGTCAATAAAACCTGAGGGATCTTCTTCTATCCTACTGTATTTAAAGCTGTTCTCGACAAAGGGGATAAAAAGCATCGGGGCAATGGATAGGCCGGGGTGATCAACTTTATAGGATAACTTAATATTTCTTTTTTCAGGGCTCTTCATTTTGTAAAAATCAACGAGATTAATGATGTAAGCAATTTCTTCGTTGAGGGTTACATGATCCTTGCTGCAGTCCTCAATTACATAACGCAACATGTCGGACAGTTTCAGAATGCTTTCAGGGGCCCGGTCCGATTTCGTATAGGAAAGCGAATAGATGTTGTTCAATGCATTGAAGAGAAAGTGTGGATTTATCTGGTTTTTAAGCAATTGCAATTCCGTTTCCAGTTTTTCTTCCGTAATTTTCTGATTGCGTTTGATTTGCTTGTTAAGCATTTCCTGAATGGAATAAACGGTTCCTGCAAGATAGATCAATATTAACCAGAGGGACTGAGTAAAAACTTCAGTACTTCTGAACCAGCGAATACGATGGTGCCCCAGCAGGTAGTAAATCAGACCGTTGAGTATTGGTCCTGCTATGGTAAAAAACAGGATCAGCAGTATACTGAAAAGAAAATAAATTTCTCCTTTTGTACTGTAGTATTTTGGAAAAAGGTACAGAACATTGAAATAAAATACGAAACCGTAACAAATGATATAGGCGGTTTCATCAAGCCATTCCGATCTGAAATCATCAAAGCGGTACCATAACGCTATATTTATAGCCAATACGATGATCCAGAAGACCGTTTGAAGTGCAATTTTGTTTTTCATTCTTTCGTCATCATGCCGTCAAAAGTATTGATTTGAAAAATCATTTTGAAAAAAAATGTACCAAATCCCGGTTTCTCATAATGTAAACCCATATTATGCATAATATTAATGGCGTAGGGTTATTGGTATGCCCAGTGAGTCAATTGGTTCAAATTCTTTTATGATATTCAATATTTTATGAATATTTACGGCAGGAATATTAACATTTTCTGGTGTCTGCCATTCTTACAGCAGGCATAACACCATACTAATTTAAATGAAATGGTTATGACCAAAAGAAAATTATCGATTGCTGCCGGGAAGGTTATCATTGCCTGGCTGATATTACCACTGTTTTTTACTGCATTGGTATCTGCGCAGGATGACGTTTCAGATGCGGATACAACACGAAAAAATGCGATACGTTTATTCATGGATTGCCAGTCGTGTGACATGAATTACATGCGGGAAGAAATGCCCTATATCAATTATGTCAGGGATGTCCGTGAGGCTCAGGTCTATTTGCAGGTTACGCGACAATCGACCGGAAGCGGAGGTTCGGAATATACACTGTTTTATTCAGGCCAGGAGAATTTTGAAGGCATAAAGGATACACTGACCTATAGCAGCAGTCCGGATGATACCCAGGACATTACCCGCACGGGACTCACCAATACAATAGCAGCAGGACTCATGCGCTATGTGGCAAAAACTCCGATCATCAGGAATGTATCGATCAGGTATGAAGGAGAGACACAGGAGGAACATGAACAGGTTGCCGATAAATGGAACTTCTGGGTTTTTGACCTCGAGACGGAACCCGAATTCAGTCTGGAAAAAAGTGAGCGGGAATATTCCTGGAGCAACAGGATATCCGCAAACAGGGTAACGCCCGAATGGAAACTGCAGAACAATTTTAACCACAGTTTCAATATGAATATATTCATCCGTGAAAAAAAAGATGAGGAAACGGGGGATACAGTCGAAGTCAGGACCGAAGCGATAAGAAAATCCTGGAGTTTTAACAGTCTGACGGTAAAAAGTATAGCGGATCACTGGTCGGTTGGTTTGATTGCACGTACTTCATCATCTACTTACAGCAACCTGAATCTGAAAATAGGACTGCAACCGGCGATTGAATACAACATTTTCCCGTATACCCAGTCCAATCAAAGACAGCTGGTGATCAGGTACAGCCTGGGATTTATATACAACAATTATGTCGACTCAACGGTTTATGACCAGGTGGAGGAAAAGCTGATTGAGCAGGTGCTTGATATTTCCCTGGATGTTGAGCAAAGATGGGGTTCGGTCAATATTTCCCTGGGAGCATCAAATTATTTGCATGATTTTAGAAAGAACAGCGTTGAGCTTGACGGTTATATCAGAATAAGACTCTTTAAGGGGCTTTCACTGAATGTTAACGGAGGGGTAGCGCTCATACACAACCAGATCGAACTTGCAAAAGGTGGCCGGTCGGAGCAGGAAATTTACCTGAGGTTGAAGGAGCTGGAAACCAATTTCAGGTATGATGGCGGTGTCGGCATCAGCTATACATTCGGATCGATTTACAACAATATTGTGAATCCGAGGTTTGGAGGAGGCGGAGGAAGCTATTACCACTAAAACGGAAGCCAGATTCCGGTGATCAGTCTGCCCCCTGTTTTACTCAATGCCCATGCGATCCATATGGCAGAATGGCCCGTTGAAGTACCGATTTCAACAGCATGCTGATAGTTGTGATCAACTATAATATCATGCAGCAATTTACCATCGGCATAGGGCACATTTGCGTCACGCCAGCTTCTGATTCTGCTGTTCAGAAAATCTTCCACTTTTCTGTCGGGGTTTACCGGGTTCTGGCTTCCGGTATTTTCGATACTTTTGTTTTCAACAACCTGAAGAGCGGTATTTTCAGTGTTTTGTGCAACCTGATTGTTTTTGTTTCGCCCGGACTGACTTTCATTTGTCCGGGTATAGACCTTATCCCGGAAGCAGCCTGCAGTAAGAAACAACACCAATGTTGCAGGGTAAAGAAAACGGTTTAATCTGCGTTTCAATCTATGATCTTTTGTGTGCAGGAATTGACAAAGAGAAGATCTCCCAGATCATCATATCCGGTGAACAGCTTCTCTCCCTCGTGGTTCAGGGTTTCCTCCCGGAAACCGATGATGGTTAATCCGGCTTCGGCGGAATAGGTATTGACCAGCTTTTTGGAGGATACATCGTCTTTCTGGACGATGATCTCAACATTCTTTGAGGTAATGGGAAGCCGGCCGCTTTCGATCAGATCATCCATAAGGTCACTGGTCTCATTATAATTTTTCTGCTTACAAATATCAAAGATTCTGATGTTCCCCTGATGCCAGTCGGGATGCCCCAGAATGATAAAGCTCAGCAGGATCATGAGATTGGCATTTTCCGAATCGGTCGATTTGATCCATATGTGGATACCGTTCTTATAATACTTGGGTTTGTGGCTTGCTGCAAGAATACACACGTCAAAATTACCGGCATTAACCAGATTGAAATTATCAATAATGGCAGGCAGTTCATCCGGTTTTTCCTTATCGAATTCAAAAATAACCATGTTGTTTTCCATTCCGGCAATGCCCGGTATCTGAATAGCCTGGGCAACGGCGGTTGTGTAAGAAGGTGATATGATGGTGTCGATGTACACATAGCTGTCAGTGTTAATATTTTTCAGTAATTTTTGCAGCTCCTCACGGGCCCGCTGGTATGTGCTTTTTGAATAATAGCCCTCAATGCGGTGAAGGTAGGTCCCGAATCCATACCGGTACGAAATCCAGCTGAGGAGTTTCAGCGCATTGTTGCGTTCGAATGAGCACCTGGAAATACAGATGGCACTCGGGCGCCATTCAGTATAGGTCTTGTGGCTGCCTCTTTTCTGCAGGTAAACCTGAAGGTTGCGGTTGATCTGGAAGATGGTGTTTGCAAAAATGGAAACCAGTCCTTTCCTTTTTGAATGATAAGTATTTATAAAAATGTATAGTGCAGTCATTAAGGAAAATGCAACTACAGCATAAACGGTATTGATCTTAAACATGATCCAGACGGAAACGATAAATCCGGTAAGCGAAAGGTACCATTTTGATTTGAATGAAGGCCGATATGCAGGTGAAGAACCGAAATGATTCAGGAATGAGATCAGACATAATGAACCATAAGTGACCATGAAGAACATGGAGATGATCTGGGCGACAGCATTAACATTTCCCAGAGCGACAAACAACAATGCAATGCAACACGTGACAAAAGAGGCATTGACGGGCTCCTGATCAGTTTTTCTGGAGCGCGCAAGCCAGCGGTTCACGATGGGTATCGGAAAGGAATGATCGTATGCAAGTGCCTGAAGCGTGCGGGGTGCCACCATCACGGAACCGAGTGCCGAAGATATTGTTGAAGCTGCAAGTCCAAGGGGTATCACCACCATCCCGGCAACTGCAATTTCACTCATGATCAGTTGTTTGTTCACAAGGTCATCCGGACTGGCAGACAGGGCAAGTTTGTAGATCACAAAGAAGTAAATGATCATTCCGGAAATTGTCGCAAGTGTCGTGCCGAGCGGAATGGATCTGGACGGATTTTTAAGGTCACCTGAAAGTCCCACTCCCGCCGTCATTCCTGTAAATGCCGGAAAGACAATGGCAAAAACCTTAAAAAAATCGAAAGTATTGCGGAACTGGGCGTTTGCCAGGTTAAAGGAAGACTGGTCGGCGTGCGCAGTTTTTCCGATAAAGAATAAAAAAAGAGAAATGAACAATACGGCAACAACCAGATAAAGTGTTTTAACACCCAGGTTTGCACCTTTTTTTAAGATCATCATGGCAAGCAGCAGCATTACAGGTATGCTGATGATCTGTCTGGGAAGGTTTATACCAGCCTTGTCCTTCATGAAATTGAAGAAGAACTCGAAGGTTTCGGTAAATGCGATAACGTAAAAAGCCACGCTGATGGCCTGAGAAAGGAAAAGCGCGATACCGATGGTAGCCCCGATGTTCAATCCGAATGACCTTGAAATGATAAAGTACTCGCCTCCGCCTTCAACCCTTTTATTGGTGGCTATCTCGGAAATGGCAAGGGCAGTGGGGATGGTTATTGCATGACCGAGCATGATGATCAGAACAACACCCCAGAAACCCAGGGTACCGACGGCATATCCGAACCTTAGGAATAGTATGGCCCCCAGTATGGTTGATATCGCTGTAAAGAAAACAGGTGCCGTGCCAAATTTCCTGATACGATCCATCGGTAAACTTTACTTATTAATCATCTATGCAAATATGATGGTATTTTAAATATGTTCTTATTTATTCTTCCCTTTTTTTGAGCCCACGTTTATGATCCAGCTTTTCTTAATTGCGTCGGCAGTCTCGATTACCTCATCGATCCCGGCATTTACATTCAATAAGGTAGTGTCAATTCCCCGGATAAAAATGGTGTCGTATATCAACCGGTGTATGGTTCCACTGCCATAATTGATGGCTTCGGCAGCCCGGTTCAGTTCCTGCGTTATTTTGCGCGCATCAGAAGAGGCACTGTCAAGGTTTTCGGCAATGCCGGCAAACCTTTCCGTAACGCTGTTATTGTTAAGCAACCGGCCCATATCATTATCAGTGGAGTTGAACTTACTGATCACCTGTCTGAGTTCCTGCACCAGCAGATTAATTTCCCGGGTGGACCGGTCCAGTTCGTTTTTCAGAGAGGTTTCGTTTACAAGCATTCCCAGATCGCCTTCGCCCTGGTTAATTTTCCGGGTAATTTCATCAAGGTTGGAAGCTACGCGGGTTGTGTATCCTGTTGTTCTTTCCAGTTCTGACAGAATATCCTCAACATTTACCGTTTCTATGGATTCCAGCGTATCGTCATCATCAACAATACCGGCAGACATCGTTCCGGGAATGATTGTGATGATTTTGCTTCCCATAAGTCCCTCACTGTCGATCTCAACTTTTGAGTCCTTCTTGATAAATTGTTTTACGTCCTCGTCAATGGTCATTCTGACCCTGATCAGTGACTCATTGATGATCGTAATGGCGGATACGGTCCCGACATCTATTCCCAAAAACCTGACGTTGTTCCCTGTCTTGAGTCCCTTTACAGTTCTGAAATCGGTATAAACAACAAAATTTGTTCTGAAAAGGTGTTGTTTGCTACCAAGGTAATAGATGGCGAGCACGAATATGAGGATTGCGGATACAACGAAAATACCCAGTTTAACATAATTCGATGTTTTGTTTTGCATGACAGGTTTTTTTAAGAAAAATACGATTTAATTTCTTTATCCTGACTGTTCATAAAGTCGCTCAAAGTACCTTCCGCGTAAATGATACCGTTTTTGATCAGCAGGATTTGGTTTGCTGTTGATCTGATACAATGCATATCATGTGTGATGATAATCGAAGAGGTATTGTACTTCTCCTGAATTTTCAGGATCAGCTCAATAATTTCTTTTGAAGTAATCGGATCCAGTCCCGTCGTCGGTTCATCGTAGAGTATGATCTCCGGATTCAGAATTAAGGTCCTGGCCAGTCCCAAACGTTTTCGCATACCGCCTGACAGCTCGGAGGGCATTTTGTCGATCGCATCAAGCAGACCGACATTGCCCAGTGCCTTTTTTACCATTTCTTCGATCTCACCCTGATTTTTTTTGATCATGAGGTTTCTCCGGACCGGGAACTCAAGGTTCTCACGGACCGTCATGGAATCATACACAGCACCACCCTGGAATAAAAAGCCGACTTTCTTTCGCAACTCATTAAATCCTTCGCCGTTCAGGCCTTTTATGTTTTCACCAAACACTTTAATGATACCTGAGTCCGGTATGACCAAACCGACAATACACTTTATCAGCACCGTTTTTCCGATACCCGACCTGCCCAGCAACACAACATTTTCACCCCTTTTCAATGTAAGGTCAATGCCCTTTAATACTTCTCTGCCCGCAAATGACTTTCGTAAGTCCTGTATTTCAATTAATTTTTCCATATGTTACAGAATGGAAATCAGATCCGTGATTTGTACAGCAAGCAGGTCGATCACAAAAATAGACAGGGAGGCGGTTACCACAGCTGAATTGGCTGCTATTCCGACCGATTCGGTACCCATTTCTGCATGATAGCCTTTATAACTGCCCACAATACCTATGATAAAACCAAACACAACAGTTTTTACCGTAGCCGGGATCACGTCCAGAAAGGTAAGATCATCAAAGGAAAGTGACAGGTACAGTGAGAGGGATATATTGCTGTGAATGTTCATGGCAGTGTAAGATCCGATCAGGGAAATAAAGTCGGCAACAATAACAAGCAGGGGAACCATGAATGTGGTTGATAAAACACGTGTTGCCACAAGGAACTTCAAAGGATTTGTCCCTGATACTTCCATGGCGTCAATTTGCTCTGTGACGCGCATGGAACCCAGTTCCGCGCCTATTCCCGAGGCAATTTTCCCCGCACAGATCAGGGCGATTATAACGGGTCCGATCTCACGGACAATAGAAATGGTAACCAATCCGGGCAATTCTGATTCAGCCCCAAAATCCACCAGCAGGGGTCTCATCTGTATAGTCAATACCATACCCAGGATGAATCCCGTGATCAGTACCAGCGGCAGGGCTTTGTATCCCAGGTAATAGGACTGCCTTAATAATTCCGGGAGTTCCAGAGGCCTTTTAAAGAGTTGCCTGGTTACTGTTGTAGAAAACGATGCAATAGCCCCAATTTCTTTAAAAATTTCACGGACCGGCTGATATGGCAGAAAACCTTTATGACTGGTGCCATTCATTTGTCGCATGTTTTGTTTCAGCAACATCATAGCAATATGCAAATAGTATATTTGATTACCTTTGCAGTTTGCATCTCATGTAAATTTACAAATTCAATTTGGTGAATAAAAGATTAAAGGGCGGAATTAATACACGGTCAGTACCTGAAAACGGAAAACGCGTGAGAAAATCCGTTACGTCATTTACGTAGAGGAAATACGTAATATTTATTAGTCTTTTATTTGTTTAGTGAAGATACATTATTTTCATACGAAAAAGGGCATGAATAAGGTTATTGCAAAAGAAAACCTTGGAAAGAATGTTGTCAGGTTTGAAATTGAAGCGCCACTGATTTCCAGAAAAAGACAACCCGGAAATTTTGTGATTGTGAAAATAGGACGGAAGGGTGAACGGATTCCGCTGACAATAACCGGATCGGATGCAGAGAAGGGAACCATTTCGCTGATTGTACAGATTGTTGGTGTCAGCAGTCATAAAATTGCGAGTCTGAAAGTCGGAGAAACGGTAACCGATGTTGTCGGTCCCCTGGGCCGTCCCACACACATTGAAAAAGTCGGGACCGTACTGTGTGCCGGTGGCGGGGTTGGAATAGCACCGCTTTTACCCATCGCTGAGGCATTTCACGAAGCAGGCAACCGTATTGTAACGGTATTGGCTGCCCGGACAAAAGAGCTGGTTATACTCGAAAAAGAGATGCGTGCTTTTTCCGATGAATTACTGGTGATGACGGATGATGGCAGTCAGGGCATGAAAGGACTGATCACGGAAGGGATGGAGCAAATCATCCGGCGAGAAACAATTCATAAGGCGGTTACCATTGGTCCGGCCATTATGATGAAATACACCAGCTTGCTTACGAAAAAGTACAACATTCCCACAATTGCCAGTCTGAATACAATTATGATAGATGGGACGGGGATGTGCGGGGCATGCAGGGTTACCGTGGCAGGACAAAGAAAATTCGCATGTATTGACGGACCTGAGTTCAATGCTCATGAAGTCGATTTTGATGAATTGCTTATCCGGCTCGCCGGATACAAAAAAGAAGAGAAATATAATTACGGGGAGTTTCTGAAAGGAAAGGTTGCCAATTGATATCAATATGAAGGAATTAAGCATTGAGCCTGTTATGATAAGAGATGAGTGGCGCAAAGAACTGCGCAAATCGATGACAGCAAAGGAAAGAATGGCGATCAAAAGGGTCGTGATGCCCATGGAAGATCCTATTGAAAGATTGAAGGGCAATACCGAGGTGAATAAGGGTTTGTCAGTCTTTGAGGCCGTAAAGGAGGCGCAGCGTTGCCTGGATTGTGCCAATCCGCCCTGCATACAGGGTTGTCCGGTCGGTGTTGATATACCAACATTCATAAAGTACATTGAGGCCGGTGATTTTTTAAAATCTGCACAGGTCATCAAACAAAGCAATCTTTTCCCTGCAATTTGCGGCCGTGTTTGTCCGCAGGAGGTTCAGTGTGAGAAGAATTGCATTTATTTTGATAAGCTGAATAAAGAACCTGTTGCAATCGGTTATCTCGAAAGGTTTGTTGCAGATTACGAAAGAGAATCCGGTACAACTTATATTCCTGAAATCGGGAAAATATCACAGGTAAAAGTGGCTGTGGTCGGATCGGGCCCCGCAGGTATTGCAGCAGCAGGTGACCTTGCCCGTTACGGGTATCAGGTATCGGTCTATGAAGCATTGCACGAACTGGGAGGAGTGTTGCGTTATGGCATACCTGAATTCAGGCTGCCGAATCATATCATAGAATTTGAGATCGACAACCTGAAAAAGATAGGCGTTAAGTTCTACACAAATATCATCATCGGTAAAACATTGTCGCATGATGATCTGAAAGAGTCGGGTTATAAAGCTTTCTTTATCGGCAGTGGTGCCGGATTACCAAAGTTTATGAACATTCCCGGAGAAAATCACGTTGGCATCATGTCTGCCAATGAATATCTCACAAGGATCAATCTGATGGGCGCAGCAAAACAGGATTATGACACTCCTGTGTTTTATGGAAGAAATGTAGCCGTGATCGGCGGAGGAAATACAGCCATGGATTCCGTTCGAACGGCAAAAAGGCTGGGTGCTGAACGGGCAATGATCATCTACCGGAGGTCTTTTAATGAAATGCCTGCAAGAAAAGAAGAGATCAAGCACGCCATGGAAGAGGGAGTCGAATTTTTAAACCTGAATGAACCGGTTGAATATCTTGCAGATGAAAACGGAAGGGTGAACAGGATTAAACTTCGCAGAATGGAATTGGGTGAGCCCGATGCATCGGGACGGTGCAGACCGGTACCGCTCAAAGATTCGGAATATTCTCTCCAGGCAGATATGGTAATTGTCAGCATCGGGGTTTCCCCCAATCCTTTAATATCAATGCACATGCCCGAACTTAAGGTCACTCCTTCCGGTACTATTGAAGTTTGCGGAGAACTGATGAAAGCAAATGTTGAAGGATTTTATGCAGGAGGTGATATCGTAAGGGGTGGTGCCACTGTTATTGCTGCCATGGGAGATGGAAGAAAGGCCGCATTTGCAATACACAGGTACTTATCCGGGATCTGACGGAATCAACATCCTTTTTGAAATTTTCGGTTTCATAAGCTGCTCGTTGCATTTCATCAGCACTAAACCTTACCCCGGAGTGCACTCATCCCATTTTTTGCTTTAAGAGATGTTTCTCTGATCCTCTGGATGACAAAATATATCCGACAGTTTTGTAATTTTGGATATTGATTAAAAAACATATCAATGGCGGAACATTTGGATTATGAGGTTGCCGGTCGAAGGTTATCAGCCATAACAAAGACTGCGAAGCTGCTGAATGAAACAGGATCGATAGAGCTGGCTTTACAGCAGATTTGTGATATCATCCGGGAGGCATATGTTGAACCCGACAAACTGTCAGTTTATATTTCATATGATCATCATGAATTCAGAAGTGCAGATTTCAAGACATCACGCTGGCTTGAAAGGCATTTGTTTGACATAACGGATAAGATCAAGGGCATTATCGAAATCCACCATTCGGGAAAATTAAATGAAATATCGGCCAAAGAGTTGCTGAAACAGGATAACAGTTTTATAGCAAATATTGGTGACCTGATCTCGGGTAAAATATCCAATTATTTACTGGCCGGCATATTGCATGAAAACACCGAGAGGATCAAAGAATTGACAAGCATACACAGAACGGCAGAGATACTGAAACGTGGCATTTCATTTGAAGAGTCGTTGCAGGAGATCTGTCTGCTGCTTCCCGAAGCTTTTCAGTATCCGGCGTATACAGCCGCCAGAATTACATTCGGGGACATGGTCTTCACAAGCAGAAAGTTTAAGGAAACACCTTGGGTGCTGAACAAGACATTCGAAACACCAAAGTTGAAAACCGGGACTATTGAAATCTATTATCTGAAGGAATTCCCGGTGGCCTTTGAAGGTCCTTTCCTGAAGGAAGAACTGATGCTCATCAACACCTTGTCCTCTTTGATTTCAAATTCAGGTTCCCAGATTGAACTGGAGCAGCTGATCCAGAAGAACGCTGAAAGATTAAAGGAATTAAGGGGACTTAATCAGACTTCACTGATCCTCAGGGAGAGCAGGACTGTGGATGAATCATTGCAGACCATTTGTGCCATTCTGCCGGAAGCCTATCAATATCCCGAATATACAGCTGTCAGGATCACATATGATTCCCGGATCTTTACCAGTAAAAATTTTATTGAAACATTATGGGTTCAGCGTCAGAGTTTTGAAAGTCCCAAAAAGCTTAAAGGCATTATTGAGGTTTTCTATCTGAAGGAATTTCCTGAAGCTGATGAAGGTCCATTTTTAAAGGAGGAGCGGGATCTGCTGATCAATATTGCAAGCCTGATTGCCGGTTCGGCAATCAGGAATGTCTTTAACAACCTGTTGTATGAAAACCGGGAACGGTTAAAGGAACTGAAGCTTATTAATCAGACCACCCGGATCATTTCCATGAGCAGGCCCGTCGATGAAACATTACAAAAAATCGTCTCAATTATACCAGGATCATGGCAGTATCCCGGATATACCGCTGCAAGGATCCGCTTTGAAGGAAAAACCTATGTCAGCAGGAATTTTTCCGAAACCATGTGGGTACAGAAAGAGAATTTCATCACTGTTGACAACAAAAAGGGGATCATTGAAGTATTCTACCAGAAGGAATTTCCGGATTCATACGAAGGTCCGTTTATGAAAGAAGAACGGAATCTGATATTCAATCTGGGTAAACTGATAAGCGGCTATCTGAATAATTACAAGGGAAGGGAAATTATCAACAAGATAAAGTTCAGCGCGGTACCGGTCTTTAAACCTGACGAATACCGGCAATCCCTGATCAGGAATAAACGACCCCTGCAGCTTTTCTTCAATCAGCAAACCATTGAGAAATATATATATCTTGACATGATGAAGTATAAGGTGAAAGAGATACTTTTTGTCGCTACCCTATACGATGCCTTCACGCTCGAAAATGAAAGCAGTTTCTTTGAGCAGTTCATGGGAATCATATACCAGTACAGTCTTTTTTCCCTGCCGAGGATCACGGGTGTTACCACAACCGAGGAAGCTATGGGTCTGCTTGACAATACACGTTTTGATCTTGTGATCATTATGGTGGGAATGGACCGGGAGACTCCGGTCAGGTTGAGCGATCAGATCAGGGAAAAGTGCCCGGATCTCCTGATATATCTTTTGCTGAACCAGAAGAGTAACATACAGTATTTTGAAGAGCTGGTTCCCACCATCAGCTCGGTTAATAAGCTTTTTATGTGGACCGGCGATTCACAGATCTTCTTTGCGATGGTCAAATCGATAGAGGATCAGGTAAATGTTGAAAATGACACCAAAATAGGTCTGGTGAGGATTATTCTCCTGATCGAAGATTCTGCCCAGTACTATTCCAAATACCTTCCCATTTTATATTCCATAGTATTTGGTCAGGTACAGCAGGTATTGCCTGAAGTGGAAAAAAATGAACTTGACAAGATTTGCAAAATGAGGTCGAGGCCAAAAATATTACATGCCACGAATTATGAGGATGCGATGAGCATCTTTGAAAAGTATAAGGATTTCTTGCTTTGTGTGATATCGGATGTGGAATTTGAAAGAGATGGCAGGCCTGATAAAAAAGCGGGGATCCGGTTTATCAAATACATGAAATCTCATATTCTTAACCTGCCCATTATTCTTCAGTCATCCGAAAAAAGCAATGAGCAGCTGGCCGGGAAGCTGAATGTCAGTTTCATCAATAAAAATTCAGAAACCCTTTTAAATGATCTGAAGAATTTCCTGAATGCTTATCTGGGCTTTGGCGACTTTATTTTCAGGGATAAAGAAGGCAGGCCGATAGCAGTTGCCAGCTCAATGAGAGAATTCGAATCACTGCTCAAAGCCATCCCTGATGAGACATTTTATCTGCACGCTTCGGAAAACCAGTTTTCATTATGGCTCATGGCAAGAGGGGAGATCGAACTGGCAAGAACATTGAATCCTTTAAGAATTGACGATATCCGGCAGGTTGTGGAATCAAAGAAATTATTTATTGATACAATTAAAAAATACAAAGACGAAAAAAAGAAGGGTAAGGTATTGAACTTTGATGAGACGGCTACGCTGGATGAAAAGAACATCGTGTCGTTATCCCCGGGATCGTTTGGCGGGAAAGGAAGAGGGCTGGCCTTTATCAATGCACTGGTCAATAACCTCGACTTTTCAGCGCTGAACGGGAGGATCAACATAAGGGCCCCGGTTACGGCGATCGTCGGTACGGATGAATTTGAAGATTTTATTGAAAGAAATGATTTGTTTGATTTTATTATCAATCCTGAAATGGAATTCGGTGACTTAAAAAATCATTTCATCCGGGCAGATCTCTCTGAAAGTCTGATTAAAAAGCTTGAGTTTTTCCTGGATCAGGTTGAGAAACCGATTGCCGTACGTTCATCAAGTATTTCTGAAGATTCTCTCACTCAGCCATTTGCAGGTATTTTTGATACTTACATTCTGCCGAACAACAGGGGAAATAAAAAATCAGTATTAAAAAGTCTGGTCAATGCCATAAAACTGGTATACGCATCGGTTTTTTCCGGGAAATCGAAGAACTTCTTCAGATCCATAAACCATAAGGTTGAGGAAGAAAAAATGGCTATTGTCCTGCAGGAACTGGTTGGCGCACAATACGACAGTTATTATTACCCGCATCTGAGCGGAGTTGCACAATCATTTAATTATTATCCCGTCGCCCATATGAAACCGGAGGAAGGATTTGCGGTTGTGGCTTTCGGTTTGGGTTCTTATGTTATGGAAGGATGGAATTCCTACAGGTTTTCACCAAAATACCCGAATGTTGAAATGTTCACGACCAAGGACCTGATCAATACCTCACAGGTAAAGTTCTATGCGCTTGATTGTTCCAAGAATGATTTTGACTACGTCAAAAACGGTGAACTGGCTTCTCTTTTATTGCTTGATATCAGTGAAGCAGAAAAACAGCAGACATTAAATCATTGTGTTTCGGTCTATAATCCTGATAATGACAGGATAGAACCCGGTTTATCGGATGCCGGTCCGCGCATACTGAATTTTGCCGATATATTGAAGTATGATTACATACCTCTTGCGGAAACAATTGATAATATGCTTATTACTATGGAAGAGGCCCTGGGATCCCCGGTTGAGATTGAATATGCGGTTGATCTGAACAGGACGGAAAACAACCTTCCGTCGTTCTATCTGCTGCAGATCAAACCGCTGATAGGTAGCCACTATAGTCTCAGTATTGATTTTGACAAACTTGACAGATCACAAATGTTATTGTATACGAGATCAAGTTTGGGTAACGGTGAAGTCAATTACATTCAGGATGTGATCTTTATCGATATCAAACATTTTGATAAGCTGAAAACCCAGGAGATGGTTGCTGAGATCGACAAGCTGAACAACAAAATGATCCGGCAAAACAAGCAATATATCCTGATCGGTCCCGGAAGATGGGGAACGCGCGATCCTTTCCTCGGGATACCCGTCATATGGCCGCAGATCTCAAACGCCAAGGTTATCGTTGAAGTCAGCCTGGCAAATTTTCCGCTGGATTCGTCATTGGGTTCGCATTTTTTCCACAATCTGACTTCCATGAATATCGGGTATTTTTCCATTCAGGAAACATCCATGAACGACTTTATCAGATGGAACATACTGGACGAACAATACATTGTGCACCAGACCAGGTATTTCAAACATGTCCGCTTCGAAAAACCACTGCTGGTATATATGGACGGAAGAATAAAAACATCTGCAGTCATTTATAATTAAAGCGTTATGGGGAATATTACACTGGCTGTTTATGATGAGCACAGGCTTGTTCGGGAGGGCATCAGCTCATTGCTGAACAATGTAAAAGATATGGAAATCATGCTCCAGACTGATTCAAAAAACAAGCTTTTGGATCAGCTCATGATTTTGAAGATCAATGTTCTGATCATAAATGTGCATATTCTTTCAATTCAGCTGCTGAATCTGATGATGCAAGTCGGTATATCCCATCCGAAAGTTATGATCCTGGTCATTTCCGTCCACAGTGACGAAGAAACGGTACTGAAAATCATTAAGGCCGGTGCGAAAGGTTTTCTCTCCAAAGAGACGGAACGGAATGAGCTGATAGAAGCAATTTATACTTTGCGAAACGGCCATGATTATTTCAGCAAGTCCATTACCAGTTTGCTATTGAACAAATATGTAAACAAACTGAAAAGTGATGATGGTTCTGCTGATATCAGCAACCTCAGCGTCCGTGAAATCGAGATCCTGAGATTGTGGGGCAGCAGTCTTACAAACAAGGAAATAGCGGACAAACTGTTTCTAAGTGTCCGTACCGTCGAGACTCATAAGAATCATATCATGCAGAAGCTCAACCTGAAAACATCGGTCGACATGATAAAGTTTGCGATCCGGAACAATATAATAGACATATAATACGAAAAACACTGAATCTGATACGTGAATTACTGAATCTGCATGGAACAGAATATCAGGTGGTGTAAAAGTTGATATTTTTATTGCATGAACAAACAGGAGGTTGTCCTTCAAATGCCGGCATTATCGGTTGAATATCGTATGCAGGTTACCGGCTTTCCTGTTTTATAAGCGGTTAATTACTTATAAGAATAATAATATGGCTGATTTATTGAATGTTGAGATAAATGACTTTATGGCAAAGATCATTGCCAAAAATCCCGGAGAATCAGAATTTCATCAGGCAGTGCAGGAGGTTATAGAATCCCTCTTGCCTTTTATTGATGAACATCCAAAGTATAAACATGCGAAGATACTGGAACGGATCAGCGAACCGGAGCGCATCATCATTTTCAGGGTCCCGTGGGTTGATGACAGCGGAGAGATACAAATCAACAGGGGATACCGTATTGAAATGAACAGTGCAATCGGACCGTACAAGGGGGGACTCAGGTTTCATCCGACAGTCAATCTCGGGATTCTCAAATTCCTTGCTTTTGAACAGGTTTTTAAGAACAGTCTCACCACCTTACCTATGGGCGGTGGCAAGGGCGGATCGGATTTTGATCCCAAGGGTAAATCGGACAATGAAGTGATGCGGTTTTGCCAGAGCTTCATGACCGAATTGCAGCGGCATGTCGGTCCGGATACCGATGTTCCTGCAGGTGATATCGGTGTCGGGGGCAGGGAGATCGGTTACTTGTTTGGCCAGTATAAAAGAATTCGCAATGAATTTACAGGTGTGCTTACAGGCAAGGGACTGGAGTGGGGAGGCAGCGTAATCAGACCTGAAGCTACCGGTTATGGTGCTGTATATTTTGCAGAGGAAATGCTGAAAACACGGAATGAGGAAATCAGGGGTAAGACAGCTGTGGTTTCCGGTTCAGGCAATGTCTCGCAATATGCCACTGAGAAGCTCATCATGCTGGGAGCAAAAGTCGTCACGCTTTCTGATTCATCAGGATATATATTTGATCCGGACGGGATCGATAAGGAAAAACTCACCTTCGTATTCGAATTGAAAAACATCAAAAGGGGAAGGATCCGGGAATATTCCGAACGCTACGGTGTAAAATATTTTGAGGGACAGACACCCTGGAACATACCCTGTGATATTGCATTTCCTTGTGCCACACAAAATGAGATCAATGAAGCGGATGCAAAAACGCTCTGCAGGAATGGATGCATTGCAGTCTCTGAAGGTGCAAACATGCCGTCAACACCGGAAGCGGTGGAAGTATTCATCGGATCGAAAATACTTTACGGACCCGGTAAAGCTGCAAATGCCGGTGGTGTTGCGGTATCGGGACTGGAAATGACGCAAAACTCCATGCGTCTGCCCTGGAACAGGGAAGAAGTCGACCAGAGACTGAAGCAGATCATGGTCAACATCCATGAAACCTGCGTGAAATACGGAAGTGATGGCAATGGTTATGTCAATTATGTCATAGGTGCTAATATCGGAGGATTTATAAAAGTGGCGGATGCTATGCTTGCACAGGGTATTGTCTGACCTGTTTAAGAGATGTTAACGGTTCCTGACGATAGATACGGGACAAGTCAATACATTTTCGTGATGATTTTGGCCCATTCGCTGCGATTGTTTACTTCAAAGTGAATTTCGCCACCGTTTTTGGTCTTGATGTTCATACCATTGGGTAAGACCCACATGGTATTGAAAAAATGCAGCTCACTGATCTCACCGGGCATGATTTCCCTGTCATTCTGTCTGTAGTCTTCCCGGATGGTTTTAAAATATATCCGCTGATTCGTGGCAATCAGTTTTCCGTTTATCTTCTGTCCATTCAGCAGCAGGTTTGAGTTTCCTGCTCTGATGATCATTTCATTGGGTTGAAGCGTAATTTTCATATTGCTTTAATTTGATACTGCAGGTTATTCAGTGTAATATCATCAATGCATGAACCATGCCAAAGAAGATATTGAACAGAATTTCAATATGTTACAGTGTTTTACAAGTGTATGCATTCGGTATCAATGTTATGATTCTGAACAGTATTGTACGATATCGAACAGGATATTATACTGTTTACTGGCTGTATATACCCGTTTATGTTGAATCTGTCACTTTCATGATGGTTCGGATAAATTGGCTAATTTTGTTACGGTTACAGGGACAGGCGTATATGAGACCGGACGGTTTTCATGAATTTCAGGACAAAAAGGACTGGTATTTGAGGAAGGTCAGGAAAAATACTGTTGATAATGTTTTTCAGTAAACACCTTCAATCATTTGTTTATTATGATCCCTTCCCCGGTAAGTGTATTACAGGGTGTCCTGGCACAAACCGCACACACCGGTTTTTTGTTCCGTTTGACGGTCCTTGAAGCCATTACACTTTCGCCACAGACGGAACAGACCATACTCTCATGAACGGGTGCATAAGGGGGGATGTCAGCACGGATGCGGCTGACGGTAAAAAGTTTGTCAAACGGAAGGGATAAAGTCCCGAAAGCCCGGTCCAGTGCTGATTTTTTATATTTTGCTACCAGTCCGGGATCATGATCCTGTTGTGCTATCACTTTTTCATATAACTGCTGATAACCGGGGAATGCCTCCTGAATGACATTTCTTGATTCATGCCTCGAACAAATCCTGATGCCCTTGCCGTCACGTTTTGTCAATGTAAAAGCTGTTTTGCCTATATCTTTAAAAATCAGCGCATTGTTGCCAAACGAACATCCTGTAACGAATTGCACACCGTCGGAAAAACAATTGTTGGTTTCGGTGATGGCCAGCAGGTCCTCCATACCGTCGGAGTCGGTCGTCAATTCATGCATGGCATAGGTTGCTGCCATAACACCCATCGCGAGCCCCGGACAATAATGTCCGTGCATTTGCCCGGCTTTCAACATCAATATTTCAGTCTGGCTATTTATTATATGATTCCTGATCTCAATCCGCGGGTCCGCCATCAGAATGGAATTGTGAACGGAGTTCGAATCCAGTTCAGCAGCAAACAGGGATGTGTCGCAGCATTTGATATCGATTACAGGAGTCCGGTTGATGGCATCAAGTCCCTTTACCACCAGTTTGTTATGATCATGTTCCAGGAGCTTTACCGTTGTAATGCCTATCGGATTAGGCCGTAAGGGACTCCGGGAGGCAAAAGCGCCGCGCAAGGCACCGGAAGGTGTAGTGCCGGACAACTGATCCCCTTCGGATTTGTGCAAATAATAAACAATGTCAAGAAACGCACATGCTTCGATATTAAGAAGTCCTTCAATGAAAATATCATGTATGATGATTGTACTCGGTTGTTCCTTTATTTTATGGCGGTCGCCGGGATCATTAAATTCATTGACAACAAAGCCAACCGGTTTAATTTGATATGTGTCCATACTATAATAATCTCAATTTGTTTCACGATCTGTCAGGAACGATAAAAATATTGCCATTGTCCCTGATAATGTGCACTTTAATATCATAAAGCTCTTCAATATTCTCTTTTGTAATGGTTTCTCTGCCACCGCTCGCAAATATGCTGCCTTTTTTCAACATCATGATTCTGGTGGCATACCGCATCGCCATATTGATGTCATGCAGGGCAATAATAACGGTAATTCCGTTGTTGGCCAGTTTTTTTAAAAGTTCCAGCACCTCAACCTGGTGTTTTATATCCAGATTGGCCGTAGGTTCGTCGAGAAGCAGGATGTCCGGTTCCTGGGCAAGTGCCCTTGCAATATAAACGGTTTGCTGCTGTCCTCCGCTTAATGTATTCACGTCACGCATGGCCAGATCTTCCAGATGAAGTGTTTTCATGATATTGGCGGTAACCCTGAGGTCATGCTCAGAAGGTTTCCAGTATATATAGGGCTTACGGCCCAACAGTATGACGTCGAAAACATGCAATGCCGATTTTTTGTTTTCGCTCTGGGGAACGTAAGCCATTTCTTTTGCCAGTTCATTGGGTGTGAAAGCATCCATTGGTCTGTCATCAATGAGCACGGCTCCTTTTCTGTACTTTAATATGCCGTTCAGACATTTGATTAAAGTACTTTTCCCTGAACCGTTGGGACCTACCAGGGCGACAAAATCACCTTTTTCTATTGCCGTGTTTACATTTTGCAATGCAGGCGACCCGTTGTAGCTGAATTCAATATCGTGGACAGTTATTTTCATACGGTCAAAGAATGAGTCATGTCCAGTAACTTTTTTCCATGCCCCTTATCAGCAAAAATAAGAATAAAGGAGCACCGATAAAAGATGTCAGAATACCCACCGGCAGGATCACCGGAGATATGATGGTTCTTGCCAGTGTATCGGCCAGCAATAAAAACATTCCTCCAAAAACAGCCGCGGCGGGTATTAAGAACTGTTCGTCACTTCCGATGATGCGGCGTACAATATGAGGGACCACCAGTCCGACAAAGGCTATAATGCCGTAAAAGGATACCACGACAGCCGTTGCAAGAGATGCCGCGACCATACCCGACAACCGGACCCTTGTAACGTTGACTCCCAGACTTCTGGCATAATCGTCACCTGAATTCAGGGATTTATAGTTCCAGCGCTGGTATATGAAATAAACCAGGACCGGGAGGAGTATCAACACCAGGATGAGTGTATCCTTCCAGGACGCTCTTCCCAGATCCCCGAATGTCCAGAATACAATAGATGCCAGTTGCACGTTGTCAGCAAAATATTGCATGGCAGAAATACCTGCCGCGAACAGTGAGCTGATGATAATACCGGAAAGGATGATGATTTCAGGCGTTGCTCCCCTGTATCTCGACAACAGCAGGATAACGGCAACACTGCCGAGGCTCCATACAAACGCTGAACCCGTGACAAGATAGGGTTGTGTGACTAAAGGAATATCATTTGAGCCGGCATAGCTGCTGCCCGCTCCGAGAACAATAATGGCGAAAGCTGCACCAAACGCGGATGCTCCGGAGATCCCAAGCGTGAAAGGTGAAGCCAGGGGGTTTCTCAACAGGCTCTGGATCACCGCACCGGATATTGCAAGCGCGGTGCCACCCAGGATGGCACCGGTAATGCGTGGCATCCTGATCTGCAAAACGATCTGCGATGTTAAAGGCGTTCCTTTACCCAGCAGCAGGTCGATCAGATCTTTGATGCCGATATCAGCCGAACCCGAAACCAGTGCAATATAGATAGTGATCAGCAGAACGGCAGACACCGTTATGATGAAGTATGACCTCCTTTTCAGGGAATTGCGGTATTGTGCGATAATCCTTTCCGGCATCAGAATTCATCTTTTTTAAGCTGCCTTAAAGCAGATGAGTTGTTCATCAGTTTTTTATAAAATGCCTGGCCCAGAAAAACATTCAATATTTCATCCGTTTTTTCCTGGATCTCAACATCTGCAAAATTGTCCGGATATAATATTTTACCCGCATACCAGGCATTTGCCAGGACCAGTTCGTAATTAACGGCATAGTTGTTATAAGGTAGCAGTATGAATATGCTGTCATTTCGCACAGCCTTTAAATTGCTGAACAAGGCTGTACCTTTCGCCAGATCCTGTCTGACCATGCTTAAACCGGACTCATCAATGAATAACACATCAGGATCCCACATCAGCAGTTGTTCTTTATCAATATAGGTACCTTTAACATGAGAAACAAGTCTTTCATCAATTTCTGAAGCCGCATTGATGGCATTGACAAACATGAATGGAGGGAACCAGGGTTGCGTTGAGTTAATACCGTGTGAACCGCTGTATGGAACACCTCCGATGTAAACCGAAGGTTTTTTTTGCACGGGGATTTCTGCTGTACGGTTGTGGAGTTCTTCAACCGACCGGTCAATATAAGATATCAGTGAATCAGCCCGCTGTTCCTTGTTCAGTACTTTGCCGATCAGGGATAAAGATGCATAAAGGATATCACGTTCCGTACCGAACTCAGGACATTCAACGGCAATTACCGGTATACCGGTTTTATGCCGGAGGGCATCAGCATCCTCTTTTGTGGTATAGCTGATAAAGATGACATCGGGATTTATTTTTACGATCAGTTCGGCATCACCGCCCATGGAGGGACCGACCACAGGTAACTCTTTCAATGACGGATGCGCCTGCAAATACGGTCTGGTTTCATCTGTTTCAGATTCTTCAACTCCTGCAATCATATCAACTGCATCCATATAAACCAGAAGTCGCAATGCCCCTGCACGCAATCCCACTATTCTATTTACAGCGGACGGGATCATGACCTGCCTTCCCAGCATGTCCGTGACAGCTGTTTCCCCATCCTGATTTGATAAGGGATTGCTTTTGCACCCCATGATGAGGGCGGATAAAATGAACGGGATCAGATATTGTATTGTTCTCATATTGAATTCGGAATGAACACGATTTTTAAAACTTGACAGCCATTCTGCAGGACATGATTCTCCCCGGTGCGATATAGTCAATTGTTTCCATGTGCCGGTTGTCAAGGATATTCTGAATATCCAGTGAAACGGTAAAGTTCTGCTTAATTGACCGGGATAACTGTGCGTCAAAAGTGACATAAGAGTCAATTATTTCAGTATTTAAGTCATTGCCAAATTGGTCACCTTTATACAATCCCCTGATATTTAAGTTGACAATCTTGTTTCTCCAGAGTACTGTTACGGAGGCCCTGTGTTTGGGCACATAGGACAGTTGTTTATTGACAAGCTCCGGTCTTTCGGCAAAAGTACCTATTTTAGAATCTGCATAATTATAACTGGCCAGCAGGTTAATATTATTCAGAAGTTCGTAATTCATTTCAAATTCCAGACCTTTCATCGTTACAGAGGTAACATTCTCCCTGATGTAAATGGGACGGCCGAAAAGGCTGTCACCGGTGGTAACATAATACAGCATGTCATCTCCTTTGGCATAATAAGCTGATGCTGATATTTTCATATTAATGACGGGTGTGATATCCAGTCCGGTTTCATAATTGTTAATGGATTCGGGACCCAGATCGGGATTTGCATATTTCGGACCAACCCACATCCAGCCTGTGCGGGTAAGATCATCCAAAATGGAAGCCCTGAAACCGTGAGAGTAGGATACATAGGCACTGACTTCCCGGATGAAATTAAAACGCAGGCCCAGACGGGGTGATATTTCCGACCATGTGTGATCGGTCAGTTCCGGTGTTGTGTTCCATGGGTCGGTAGTATAAAATTCACCGTCGGCAAATGTGACCCGGTCAAAGCGTAAACCGGCAATGAGCCTTATTTTATTTTTGAATAATGCATGTTCATCCTGGATATAACCTGCAAGGGTACGGATTTTTCCTGCATTGTAGACCGTATCATAGGGTTCTGTCTGATAGTAATCTCCCCCTTTAATGCTTCCCTGCTTCAACTCAAATCCTCCGGTCAACGTATTGTTTTCAGTCAATTCCCTGCTGATGCTGAACAGTAACCCCATATCCACACGAAAAGAATTCACATCGTATCGTGTATAAGCCGTTCCTCTGAGCTTTTCATTTACGTCATAGTAATGCTCCAGCTGATAGTAAAGGTTCAGGTCATAGCGTGTTTTTTCACCACTGCCTTTTATGTTACCCCGTAATAAATTCGTGTTGAAATTCCGATAACAGCCATCAGGAGTATAAATCTGATAACCTTCACCCCTTTTGTCCCTGAAAACATCATACTGCATTTCAGCATTGAACCAGCGATTTTTATCGAATCCCGCCCTCGCGGAAATGCCGATTTCTTCGAGCGACCTTGCGACATCATACGGCGTGCGGTCTTCTTCAGGAATATTATTGTAGCCGTCGCTTTGTACATAATATTGTGATAGCGATCCGTAAAAACCCTTTCCTGTACGGATCCTGATGTTCAGGTCCTCTCTTATGGTATTGAAAGTACCATAGGAGATGGCCGCATATACTTCCTGCGGGGTTGATGGTATTCTGGTGATCAGGTTGATCACGCCTCCCATTGCATTGTTGCCGTAAAGTGAGGAGCCAGGACCCTTAAATACCTCAATGCGGTCAATATCATTCGGATTCATACGGTTCCAGTTCACCCCGCCTTCATCGGAAGTATTGATGGGCACGCCATTCATCAATACCAGTGTCCTGGATTGTTCGTCACCCGAAAGCCCGCGAAGGGTAACCATGGGTCTCTGGCTGTAAATACCCGTGGAACGGTTCACATTGATCCCCGCGGTGAATCTCAAAATGTCATCCAGCTCCAATACCGGCGCGTTTTCAATGATCCCGGACCTGATGACGGAGATCCTTGCCGGCACATCTTTCAGATTTCGCTGTGTTTTTGTCGCGGTAACAACGATCTCATCCAGCATAATGGTGTCCATAAGCATTTCCTGGGAATACAGGTTTTGCACCGGGATCATTACGGCAACAAAAAGCCATGCAGTTTTTATTTTTTTTGTGAAATACATGTGAAAAATGCAAATAATAATTGGTGTCACTGTTTATGTTTTCGTGTTACTCACTGAGAAAAAAATTAATCGGCCCTGCTCATGGTCAGTTTTCCGTGTTGTATCCCCTTTACTGCAATGAGTTCATCTGCAAGTTTGGTCAGCAATACGGCTTTCCCCTTTATTGCAATGATCTCCATGCATTTGTCATGATTCAAATGAAAGTGCAGCGATGAAAGTATGACGGAAAAATATTTGTGTTGAATTTGAGTCAGGTGGTTCAACATATCATGTTTATGGTGATCGTAGACCAGGGTAATGGAACCTGCTACAATATGGTTGCATTGCCATTTTTTTTCCACCAGGTTGTTGTTGATCAGATGTCGTATTGCCTGGGATCTGTTTGCAAGTTGATTGTCATTGCTGTATTCATCCAGAGTATCAAGCATTTCCTGTTCAAGGGAAACTCCAAACCGGATTACTGACATAGTGTTATTATTTTAAATTTCGTAACACTCTGCAAATATATATTTTTTCTGATATTGTAATGATCATTTCCGATTTTTTATACAACATAAAACAGTTTTTTTCAAATTCATAATAAAAATCATTTTAAATGAACTTATGTTCGTTTGATATGTTAAATTTGTAAAAAAATTTATTGTACTTTTAAATAAAAAAGAATGCCGAATCGAATCAGACGCAGAAGGATTGCCATGATGCCACCCATGGAAGGGTACAAGCCGTTTGGCATTCCCATGCGTGAGCTGGAATCGGTCAATCTGTTGTTTGAAGAGTTTGAAGCCATAAGGCTTGCAGATTATGAAAATCTTACCCAGGAAGAAGCTGCTGAAAAAATGCACATATCCCGCCCGACATTCACCCGCCTGTATGAGAAAGCACGCAAAAATATAGCAAAAGCTTTTATTGAAGGAAAGGCTATTATAATCCGGGGCGGGTCTTATATTACAGAAAATTACTGGTATAAGTGCCACAGCTGCAATGAGACGATGGTGACCCTGAAACCTGCGCAGCATTGCAGAAAATGTGATTCAGACAATATTATTCAGATAAACAAACCGGGGAATTCAACATAAGTATTTAAAAACTGTTCCAAGAACATTAGCAGATCATGATTTGTTATTTAGATAAATTAAGCATTCATCAATAAACCATTGATCAGTTAAGCATGTCCCCGATTTTAATCCCGAAATACACAGTGCGTGGCAAAATGGGTCCGTACGTATAACCGGGGTCACGGTTGACTCCTGAGTCATAGTCTTTCTGATATGAATTGAAAATATTCTTAATTCCGGCAAACCATTGAAAGGTTGATCCGTTGAGTTTCATATTATATCTAAGTTTCAGTCCTGCATCAAAAAAAAGTCCGGACTCCCGTATTTCTCCCTGATCCGGATCGGTTTCAGTCCCAAAATAGGGAACAAGCATTTTACCTGTATAATTTCCCGTAACAGACAGCCGGAAGCTTTTCGCACAATCCCAATCCACTGTGAAAAATCCATAATGATCAGGCGTTCTGAAGAAATGTTTTTCATTAAACTGTTGAACCGAATCATATTTGCTGGTCTGGATCGTAAAACCCGAAGAAAATCCGAAGTTTTCAATTAGTTTAAGATTCGCTTCAAAATTGAATCCGTATACTGTTGCACCGGTTTTTGCATTTTTTCGGGTATAAACCACGATCCCGTTTTCATCGGGCAGACCAAATTCATTTAAAAACGGATTTTTGAGTCTCGTATGAAAAGCCTCAACTAATAAACCGGTATATACGGTCCCGATACGCTTGTTAAGATCAAGCGATGCCATAATGCTGTAACTGTTCTCATGTTTTAATTCAGGATCGTTTTCATGGATGACCTGCCGGGAACCTGAGGTCTCAATATGGAGGTCCTCGTTATAAATCTGCGGAGCACGGTATCCTTGCGAATAGCTGGTTCGTACCTGTAAATATTCAGATATATTGTACATGAGACTGATTCTCGGACTGATTATATTACCGCTTTTTTTGTAATTATCTTTTGCGAGGTTTTTTAGATTATAATTTTCGTACCGTCCGCCCAATTCCAGTTTGATCTTGTTAATTGTACGTTCGAATTGAACGAAAATCCCTGTTGTAATAGAAGATTGTTCGGCGATGATGTTGTTCATTGTATGAGGAACTTCTGTAATTGAGTCATTCACAATAACAGCATTGTCATAGTCGGGATAACCAAGTTTTTTATCGGTAAGAAAGCCACCTGTATTTTCAAATCCTGCAACCAATGATGCATTATGAAAAACAGCTTTATATTGCACGCCTGTATTATAAGTGAAATCATAAGATTTGCCGTAACTTTTTAAAGAACGGTTTGCCCCGTAGTATGAATCACGGTTCAGATATTGTGCGGATGCGAAAGTGGAAAACAAATCATATTCCCTGAATATATGTTCGTAGTTCAATGCTGCGGTTTTTATATCGTGCTTTACAACTTCAGCTATATCGCGTTCGTGTACCGGGTATTCCTGCCGGTTGCCTCCGTTGCGCTCTTCTTTTATATTGAAGAAATCAATCCCAAGTTTGCTGTGGTTATTTATACGATATGTGAAGCTCGATCCGATTGTGAGATTGTTCAAAGGGGCAATCTCAGAAAAACCGTCACCGTTGGCATCAAACATTTTGCGTTCCCGTGAAAAACCATAAACGGTAATACCCGCTTTCCCATTTTCAGAAACCAGGGAGGTATTGAAATGTGTTGAATAATCCATAGCCGGACTGTTTGATTGGTTCATTCCAACCCCTGTAAAATTTGTATTTATACCAACCTCATATGTATTTACTGCAGGATTTTTCAGAATCAGGTTAACGGTTCCGGCAATAGCGTTACTGCCATAAATAGCTGAACCACCACCGCGGACAACTTCAATCCGCTCAATCATGTTTGCAGGGACCAGCTCCAGTCCGTATACTGCGGCCAAACCGCTGAAAATCGGTTTGCTGTTAATGAGTATTTGTGAATAAGCTCCTTCCATACCATTTATGCGAACCTGGGTGAATCCGCAATTCTGGCAGTTGTTTTCCAGTCGCAATCCGGGTGTGAAATTAAGGACTTCACCGAATGTTAATGATTGTGTTGATGCAAACAGATTCGGAGAAATGGTATTGACAATAACAGGGGCCTCCAGTCGTTTCTGTGCGCTTCTGCTTGAGGAAACAATGACTTCCGAGATTTGGAGTATATCTTTCTCCAGTGCAAAATTAACCTCAAGAGTTTTGTTTGCTTCAATCGTGATGGTTTGTTCACCCGTTTTATATCCGATGCAATTTACGACAAGGGTATGTGTGCCTAATGGCAGGTTAATAAGCTGATAATGACCTGTTTCATCAGAAACGACACCTATGACTGTTCCTTTGACCGCTATGCTGCAATATGGAATATGCTGTCCATTGCTTACAACATGTCCAAATACATTTCCGTCTGTTTTTATTTTCTGGGAATAAACAAGTTTTGAAGAAACAATAGAAATTATTATAAATATAATGATGAGTTTATTCATATTGTTATTTATTGCTTTAATTCATTATATTTTAGATTGTTAACATATCCGAATGTACACACCATTCCTGAAAGGTCGTTATCTGGGAAACACCCTGGAAAATGTATTAAATGTCAGGAAAAGATTTGAATTAAGAAATTGGAGGAGCCCTGCATGTCAGTCGGATCATAAAGATCTTGACAATATTTGCCGAACAGTGAAAGTAGTATTTTGATCTGATGAAAAGTTGAATCAGTGCAAGTGATATTAAGACAAACAGGAACAGGGTTTCTGTTATTGTCAAATAAAGCAATTCGTCTTCCGTATGATCATGAGACTTATAAGGCTTGGTATCAGCTGATTTGTTATAAAGATGGGCATGAATTATTATTTTGCCGTTGACCAGCTGATGTGCATGCATGAATAATGACTTATTGGCAATCAGCATGCACATAATAGCCATCATGAAACAGGTTACAAATTTTATGGTTAAGTTTTTAGCGTAAATGTTCATCATCCATACATTGTAAAAATATTCATATATGCTTGATATACAAATTTTAACATTCGACTTTTATCAGCCCCTGTCATAAGTATTCCTCATCTTTTTACTTGTTCATGATCAGATCATTTCTTACACAAAGCAGGGGAAAACCTTATTTGTAAATTTTAATTTTACAACAATTATTTATTGATCACTTACAAAAATACTAAACGATAACGAATAACATGATGATTTCTTATGAAATTCTTGAACTTAAATTTATAAATATGTAATTTGTGATCTTTTCGATTTGCGGCAATAACTTTAAAAAATGGATATAGAAATTAATCTGCTTAAAAAGGAGATTTTGCAATGTTCAAAATGCCATCTTGCGGCATCACGCAACCACGTAATTTTCGGTGAGGGTAATACGAACGCTCAGATATTTATTATTGGCGAAGCGCCGGGAAGGGATGAAGATTTGCAGGGAAGGCCTTTTGTGGGTAAGTCGGGCCAGTTGCTTGACAAAATACTGGATGCGTGCGGATTCACCCGTAACGAACATGTATTTATAAGCAATATTGTTAAATGCCGTCCGCCCGATAACAGGATACCAACGCCACAGGAAGCCGCCACCTGTATGCCCTGGCTGTTGAAACAAATTGATCTGATAAATCCCAAAATACTTATTTTACTAGGCGCTACAGCATTAAAATATATGGCCGGTGCCGACCGTAAAATTACCCGCGAACGGGGAAACTGGCTGAGCCTGCAAAACAGACTGGCCATGCCTGTTTATCATCCGGCAGCATTGCTGAGAGATCCTTCATTGAAGCGTGACACATGGGAAGACTTTAAAAAGATTGTCTTCAAATACCGCGATCTGGTGAATCCGGAACACTATTCTGCACATGTTTAAAACTTTTCACATCACATTCCCACACCGGATATTTTCATGCCGCATTCCGGGCAAAGCCCGTCCCGTATATGGTTCATGATCACGCCGAAATGTGAACGCCTGATCAGTAAATGTCTGCATTGCGGACATTTTGTATGAACGTCCTCGTGAGATGCCACATTGCCCGGATATACATATTGAAGTCCGGCTTCAAATCCGGTATCCTTGGCCATTTGCAAAGTTTGCAATGGTGTTGGCGGCATGTCACTCATATTGTAAGAAGGGAAAAACCGGCTGATGTGCCAGGGCACGTCGCGTCCCAGTTCGTCTGCCACAAAAGCTGCCATATCCCTTATTTCCTGAGGGTCATCGTTAATTCCGGGGATAATCAGACTGGTAACCTCGAGCCAGATACCCAGCTGTTTAATTTTTTTAAGATTATCCAGAACGGGTTGTAAACGCGCACCGATGATCCGCCGGTACGTCTCGTCGCGGAATGCCTTTAGATCAACGTTTATGGCGTCAAGAAAGGGTGCCATGATTTCCAGCATTTCAAATGTCATGTAACCGTTTGAAACATAAATATTCTGAATTCCTTCTTTTTTGGCTATCTGTGCTGTGTCATAACTGTATTCAAAGAAGATGGTCGGTTCCGTATAAGTATAGGCAATGCTTTGGCATCCTGTTTGTTTTGCACTTCGTACAATTTGTTCCGGAGTTGCCGGATATCCGGATTCCAGTAAGGTATCCGGAATTATTTGAGAAATATCCCAGTTCTGGCAAAAACGGCAGTGAAAATTGCATCCGGGTGTGGCGACAGAATATGCTTTTGAACCGGGAAAGAAATGATACAACGGTTTTTTTTCAACCGGATCAACATGCTGTGCGATGGTCTTTCCGTATGCTCTGGTATATAATATTCCTTCATGATTTACCCGAACCTTGCAGATCCCTTTTTTCCCGGTTTTGATTACACAGTGGTGTGCGCACAGGTTGCATTGAACTTTGCTGTTATCGAGCTTGAAGTATAATGAGGCTTCTTTCATACAATGATCAACATCTTCCTGATGCCTGTTTTCTTTTTCCCTTTAAGAATTTCTTCCACCAAATAACAGGGTACCAATTCTGATGATATTGGCACCTTCTTCAATAGCGATTTTATAACTGTTACTCATGCCCATGGAAAGGTGACGCATGGCGATATTCGGGATGCCTGCTTGTTTTATCAGATCAAATAATGATTTTGTGGTTTTAAAATATGGTCTTGCTTTTTCAGGTTTCCCGAATCGGGGACCCATTGTCATCAATCCCTGAACCTGCAGATATGGTAAACCACTTATATAAAGGATCAGCTTTTCTGCTTCTTCAGGTAAAATGCCGGTCTTGTTGGATTCTTTTCCGCTGTTGATTTCAACAAGAACAGGCATGATTTTATTCATTGCCGCACATTGCCTGTTTACTTCCAGGGCAAGTTCTTCAGAATCAATTGTTTCAATCATATCAAAAAGACGGACTGCCTTTTTTACTTTGTTTCGCTGTAAATGGCCTATCATGTGCCATTTAACGGTATTTCCAATAATCTCATGCATGCTTTCAGCCTCCTGCACATAGTTGTAACCAAGTATTTTGACTCCCGACTCAATAACTGCTTTAACTTCATCGGGAGTCCGTGTTTTTGCCGCGGCGACCATTGTAACTCCTGCAGGAAGTGAAGATAATATGCCGGTTGTGTTTTTTTTTATTATGCCCAATAGATTTTCATCCATTTTGAAAAATGTGTTTTACTCACCGTGTATGCGTTTCTTTTTTTCCATCAATTCATCCTTGCTTTCCTGATGATCCGGGTCCGGTACAATACATTCAACCGGACAGACTTCAACGCACTGGGGATTGTCATAAAAGCCGACACATTCCGTACACAGGTCCGGATTGATAATATAAATGGGATCACCCTCTGAAATTGCCTCGTTAGGGCATTCTGAAATACATGCACCGCAGGCAATGCATTCGTCGTTAATGATTAAAGCCATGATTTACCTCCTTATTTATTTAGTGAAAATTAATTTCTTCATTAAAGTAATGAAAATATTCTCAAAATAAAATCTTATCAGGAATAATCTTTATTGATCAGCATTAAAGTGTAAAAACCACTGCTCATAATGGGTAAAATACTTATTAAATTAGAAGATTTCTTTTCAGGAAATTGTTTATTTGTATTGATGCAGTTGGTGTATGATTTCTTCTGCGGCCCTGATAATCGGATTATTAATGGGTGACGCTGTCAATAAAGGATGCGTACCGATTTGAAAAGAAACCAGTTCGTATACCGTAATGGATTTTTGTATAGCCATGCTGATGATGTTTATGATCTCGCCAGCTGATTTTCCACCCCAGGTTTCACCACCAATAATACTGCCGTCGACAGGAGAAGCATAAAGTTTAACCGTAAGGTTGGATGTCCCGGATAAGGTACCGGGATGCCTGTCGGGAGATGAAAATTTAGCAGATACAAGTTGTACACCGGCTTCTTCTGCATTTCTTTCATTGGCTCCGGCTGCGGCCATAGCCAATCCGTTAATTTCAGTCGAGAAAACACCTAAAGTACCGAAATTACATTTTTTAATCCTTACCCCAAAAATATTGTGACCGAGTGTACGTGCTTCAGCTGTTGCGGTTGAAGCCAGCTTAATAATATCACTGCGTCCGGTAAGGAAACCAAATGTTTGGGCGCAATCCCCGACAGCGCTTATATCCATGATGGATGTCCGTCCGTAATTGTCTACATGGATATCGCCGTATTTATTCAACTCCAGACCGGTTTCTATTGCAAGTTGTGTGTTAGCCCTGTAACCAATTGAAAAAATCACGGCATCGGCTTCAATCTTTGTTCCGTCTGAAAGCAAGACGAAATTCACTTTGTCGTTGATTCCTTCAAGCTCCTTTACAATTCGGGATGTCATTACCTGTACCCTGGTTTTTTGCAGTTCGCTGGTAGCGATCAGACTCAGCTCTGGTGAGAAAGCCTTTGAAAAACAAACCGGCTCACTTTCAATAAGGGTGACATTCAAATCTGCTGCTGCCAATTGTTCAGCCACTTCAGCTCCGATAAAGCCACCACCTACAATGATTATATTTTTATAATTTCTTATTTTGGATGTCAATTCTTTTATATACTGAAAATTCTTTTGTATGTAAAAGACATTTTTAAGGTTATAACCCGGTATAAAATCAGGAATTTGTGGAAGAGAACCGGTTGCAAATACGAGTTTATGATAGCCGTATACTTCTCCGGTTTCAAGTGTTACCTCTTTATGGGTTTTATTAACTTTTACAACCTTATTGATTACAACTTCACCGCCCAGATCGACAAATGGCTTTGGACCCATTTTATTTTTATCCGCATCGTTTTCCAGAGCATGAAAAATATAAGGTATTCCGCAAGGGACAAGTCCTTCTGTATCTTCCTTAACCATTAAGACCGATCGCTCCTTAAAAAATTTTTTAATTGTTATTCCTGTTACAATAGCCGCCGGCCCGCCTCCAATAATAATTACATCATACATTTTCATTTTTTAAGATTTATTTGATATTATTTTGTATTGGTTTTAATTCAAACATATTTCCGCTTTTATCCCATATGAAGCAGGTGTTGTGACCCGGATTCTCCTTAACTATAGCCTTATAACCCTGTTTAACCGCTTTATTGTAAATGGATTCATGTTGCGGGTATGCGAGGCAAACGTGTGAGAATGTTTTGTTTTCCGGTAAGGGATCCATAAAAATTTCAAATTGCGTGCCCTGATATTCCATCACATATACATCAACGTTTTTGTCCTGACTGAATATTTTTCGGGTGATCTGAACATCCAGGGTGAATTGATACTTCATTCTGAAAAGCAATATTTGTTCATAGAAATTTTTAATTTCTTTCAATTCGTTTACTGTCAGTCCTATATGTTGTAGCATCCGGTATGAAAGATTAAATAAAGTAGAGCATCCACAAATGTAAATGAACTTTGGTTCATATTAAAATTAATTTGATTAATTTTGAATAAAAATTTTTCAAGGTTGCATCATGACAGGAGTTTTCATTACCACCCTGAAAGACACATTGATGATCACTGTTTTCGTACTGATCATGATGATTGCCATAGAATACGTCAACGTTCAGAGCAAAAACTTATGGGCAGGCAAGCTTAGGAAATCTCCCATAATGCAAATTGTCATCGCGGCATTACTCGGAATCATACCGGGTTGTATGGGAGCATTCACTGTTGTTTCTTTGTATACACACCGGATGATCGGTCTTGCAGGATTGGTAGCGGTAATGATTGCCACCTCGGGGGATGAAGCTTTTGTGATGTTTGCGATGTTTCCGGCGAAAGCGTTTTTAATTCATGGCATTTTACTTGCAGCAGCAATCACTGCCGGATGGTTTGTGAACCTGACAATAAAAAACGGTCCGGTAAACAAACAGCATGGGTTTGTGATCCATGACAGGGAATATTGTAAATGTTTCGACAATAAATTGATCATTCCGCAATTCAGAAACCTGTCATTCGAAAGAGCAACGCTCATATTGTTCAATCTTTTGTTCGTGATCATGCTGCTTACGGGATTGACCGGCAGTCCGGTATGGGACTGGAAAAAGGTCACATTCCTGGTGGGAAGCATGTTCCTGCTGTTTGTATTTGCAACAGTACCCGAACATTTTCTGAAAGAGCATTTATACAACCATATTCTGAAGAAGCATTTATTACGGATATTCTTGTGGACGTGGGGAGCTTTCATTATATTGCATTTCATTCAGACGAACCTGATGCTGAATAACCTTATACAGAATAATGTTTATATAGTTTTGCTCACAGCTGTTTTACTCGGACTCATTCCTGAATCAGGACCACATTTGCTGTTTGTGACATTGTATTCACAAAACCTGCTGCCGTTCAGTATATTGATTGCCAATTCGATTGTACAGGACGGGCACGGCATGTTGCCACTGTTGGCGGAATCACGAAAAGATTTTGTCAGGGTAAAATTTATCAATCTGTTGGTTGGATTGGTGGTTGGTTCGGTGATGTTGGCAACGGGACTGTAATGGTGAGATAATTTAAAAAAATCAATTAAATGAACATATGTTCATATAAAATATTATTTTTGTAAAAAAAATCATGAAATGATTATAGCAATACCGGCATCAGATAATAGAACAGATGCATTTACAGACGAACGTTTCGCGCGTTGTCCTTTCTTTTGTCTGTATGATACTGATACAAGACAAAGCAGGTTTATTGTAAACGATAAAAAGGATGCGGCATCGGGACTTGGACCGCAAGTGGCAGAACTATTGGCCAATCATGGTGCAAAAGAAGTTCATGCTATGGAAGTAGGACCGAAGGCACAGATGATACTGAACAAATTGAATATCACGATAAAGTTATTAAATACGCAAAAAACTTTAGAGGAAGTAATAAAAATGTTAAACCCGTAAAAAGTATTATTATGCCACAGGGAGATCGTACCGGACCGATGGGACAAGGTCCCAGGACCGGAAGAGGATTAGGTTTTTGTTCTGGGTATGACACACCCGGATATACAAAAGGACCTGGAATCGGAATGAGCCAGGGTTTTGGTTTTGGAAGAGGCTTTGGAGGAGGTTTTGGCAGGGGATTTGGGAGAGGTATGGGAAGGGGCCGTGGTTATGGCTGGGGACGTCACTTTGGATGGTCGTCTGCCGGATACTATCAGACCACGCCGTGGATGCAGACGATCAGCAAGGATGATGAGATTAAAATGCTGAAATCACAGGCTGAAGACCTTAAACGTTCTCAGGAAGAGATTGAAAAAAGGATTCAGGAGCTGAACAAGGGCAGGGATTGATCATACTTCCTGCTCCGCATTGTCAAAAGAACAGGATTTGTTCAAGATTCTTTCCTGGAATTTGTATGATGAGAAAATTAAAATGTTAAAAATGAAGAAAGTCATTGCTATTCCGGCAAGCAGAGATTATCTGAGCCAACATTTCGGTCATTGTGAACAATTTGCTGTTTTTCAGGCTGAGGGGGAGGAAATTACTGAAGAATCCTATCTGACTCCACCTCGGCATGAACCGGGAATTTTACCTGTCTGGCTTGCATCCAGGGGCGTTACTCATGTTATTGCCGGAGGCATGGGACACCGGGCAATATCATTATTCAACCAACAAAACATACAGGTACATACCGGTGCTGAAGAAAAACATGTCAGGGTTCTGGCAGAAGAATTCATAAAGAATAATCTGAAAACAGGCATCAATACCTGCGACCATTAATTGCAAAACCATCACCTTTTCAATATTGGCAGAGAATCAGGATCCTCTATGAAAATCGCAATTACAAGCGGGAAAGGAGGTACAGGAAAAACTACCTTAAGCACGGGGCTTTTTCATATACTTACCAAATATTTTAATTACAATGTTCAACTTTTGGATTGTGATGTGGAGGAACCCGATTGCCATATTTTTATTCATGGACAAAAATCAGCAAGTTACCCGGTTTCAATTTCCATCCCCCGTATAAATCCTGAGCTGTGTACTTATTGTGGTAGGTGCAAGGACATTTGCGCCTTTCATGCAATTGTCATGTTACCAGCTGTCGGGTTCATTGAAGTGGTGGAGGACATGTGCCATGGTTGTGGTGCCTGTTCATATGTTTGCAGGGATCAAGCGGTTGTTGAACAAAACAGTATGATCGGCAGCATTACGCATTATGATTACTACGCAAAAGATGAATTCATTGAAGGCAGGATGAATGTTGGGGTTTCATTACAGACCCGTGTGATCAGGGAAACGATAGATCATGCGAATCAAAAAAGCCTGGTGTTGTATGATTCTCCGCCAGGCACATCCTGTCCGGTAGTGGCTGTGGTTTCCAAAGCCGATTATGTTGTAATGGTAACAGAACCAACCCCGTTCGGACTGTATGATCTTAAACTGATGACGGAAACCGTGAAACAACTGGGCAAAAAATGCGGGATCGTTGTCAATAAAGCTGGACTGGAATATGAACCATTATATGATTATATCAGGGATCAGGAAATTACTTTACTTGGAGAAATCCCTTTCAAAAAAGAATATGCCAGAGCATATTCAAAAGGTGAAATACTTCCGGAAAAGGATGACCGATTGAAAAAAATATATATTAATATCATCAAATCCATTATGAATGGGAAAGCCGTTTGAGATCGTTGTATTAAGCGGGAAAGGAGGGACTGGTAAAACAAGTATTACCGCCGCATTTGCAGCACTGACCGAAAAAACCGTATTTACCGACTGTGATGTGGATGCTGCTGATCTTCAGCTGGTATTGTCCCCCGAAGTTTATAAGTCTGAGAGTTTTACCAGTGGAGCAAAAGCTTCAATTGAACGGGAAAAATGCACCGGTTGCGGACTTTGTATGGAATTGTGCCGTTTTGACGCCATATCTGTAAAAAAGGAAGAATTTATAATCGACGAATATGCATGTGAAGGGTGCGGATTATGTGCGGAAGCGTGTCCTGAAAAAGCAATCGGGATCGAAAAGTTTGAAAACAACCGTATTTTTTTTGCAAATTGCCGCTTCGGACCTGTGATTTATGGCAAACTGGGCATAGCTGAGGAAAATTCCGGGAGACTGGTTTCGCAGATCCGGCAATATGCCAAAGAAACGGCTGATACAATAAATGCAGAATACATCATAACAGATGGTCCACCGGGGATCGGCTGTCCCGCAATCTCATCCGTAACCGGTTCCGACCTGGTGATAGCGGTCACGGAACCTACCCTGTCGGGCTGGCATGATCTTAACAGGCTTATTGAAATGACCGGACGTTTTCGCACTCCGGTATATGTCATCATAAACAAATATGACCTGAATGAGGATATGAGTTATACGATTGAAAACAGACTAAAAAGTGAAGGAATTCAAATCCTTGGGAAAATTCCTTATGATGAATCCATGATTTATGCCCTTATAGAGGGAAAAACAATTTGTGAATTCATGCCCGACGGATTGCTGACCCGGGAATTTGAAAAAATGTGGAATAATTTAATCAGCATCGTTTATGAGCAGGAAAGTATTGCATAATATTTCAGATTCGGTAAATCAAATATAAAAGGATAAAGTATGATTGCTTTTGGCCCCATACCATCGAGAAGACTTGGTTTAAGTCTGGGTATCAACAACATTGTTTCACATAAGATCTGTTCATATAGCTGTGTGTATTGCCAGATCGGTATTACCAAAAACATGTCCGTTACAAGACAAACATTTTATGAACCCGGACAGCTGTATGAAAATATTGAGTCCCATCTGAAAAAGCTGGATCCTGAGCATTATCCGGATTACCTGACTTTTGTTCCCAATGGTGAACCTACCCTGGATTTGAACCTTGGGAAAGCGATCAGAATGTTAAAGGAATTCAATATTCCCATTGCAGTCATTACCAATTCCTCACTCATTCATGATCAGCATGTGCAGGCTGATCTGATGAAAGCTGACTGGGTCTCGGTTAAAGTGGATGCAGTCAGCGAAAGCATCTGGAGAGAAATTAACCGGCCCTGTGAAGGAATTGAATTAAAAAGGATTATGGAGGGCTTAAAAGTATTTGCCGCTGATTATCCCGGTAAACTGAATACGGAAACCATGCTCATCGACGGTTTGAATGATTCTGACAGGCACCTGCAGCAAACAGCATCCTTCATTGCAACACTGAATCCCGAAAAAGCTTATCTTTCGGTTCCTGTAAGACCTCCGGCGGTCAGAACAGTAAAAGTTGTTTCAGAAAATAAAATTACAGAAGCATGGCAGATTTATCAACAAAGCGGGATCCACACAGAATTGCTGACAGGTTTTGAAGGAACGGATACAGGCTTTACCGGCAATGCTTTTGAGGATATTTTAAACATTACTGCTGTTCATCCGTTGCGGGAAGATACAATGGCTGAACTGCTTAAACAGGATAAAACAAATGGCAAGGTGGTTGATTCCCTGATAAATCAGGGTTTGATAAAAAGTGTAAGTTATTCTGGTAAAACATATTATATAAGGAGTTATCATTTTTAGCAAATATTAAATTATGATTCTGCCAATTATAAAATATGGTTCTTCGAAACTGAGGAAGAAAGCTTTCGATATTGACAAAGGGGATGACTTTCTGACCCTGGCGGCCAACATGGCATTGACCCTGAAAAATGCCGAAGGGATCGGTCTGGCAGGACCACAGGTAGGTGCCCTTAAGAACCTCTTTATAATTGACACATCGCCGATAAAGGATAATGGAGTGATAATTGTGGAAAAGGCTTTTTATAATCCGGTCATTTTGCATTACAGTGAGGATCCTGTTTTTTACAATGAAGGTTGCCTGAGTATTCCGGGCATCAATGAAGATGTTATAAGGCCCGCTAAAATTGAAGTACGTTACCGGGATGATAACTTCGACTGGAGGGAGGAAGTTCTTGAAGGACTTATCGCCCGGATATTTCAGCACGAATACGACCATTTACAGGGAGTGCTTTTTATTGACAGGATCAGTCCGCTCAGAAAGAAACTCCTGAAAAGCAAACTGCGGGAAATAGTCAGGACGGCTAACAGCTAAAGATACTGATACTAAGGTAACCAATACTAATTTTAAAAATTGAGATTATGCCACGAATGAATGGAACCGGTCCGGAAGGAAAAGGGTCAAGAACAGGCCGCGGACTGGGAAAATGCAAGGACGAAAGTCAGGAAGAATCTGCCCGCCAACTCGGAAAAGGCATGGGCAAACGACGCAAATCAGGCGGCGGTGAAGGCAGGGGCAGAAGATTAAGGTACAGCGACTGAAATAATCTTCGCTGTTCGTTATGGCCATTTGCAGCAAATGCATGAAAAGGCTGCTATTTCAGGCTTTGAGAATTACTGAATAAGCCTGGCAGTTAGCCTGATATTAACTGAAGATAATGTTCTGGAGACAGGACAGTTTTGTTTTGCCTCGGATGCCAGTGACTGGAATGCGGTATCGTCAATGTCCCTGATCTTTGCCTCTGTGTAAAGTTCCATATCAGTTATTGAATAGCCGTCTCCGGGATTGGAGAGGATCGCATTGGCAGTTGTCTTTATTTCTTCGGGTTCATAACCCTTTTTTGCCACAATGTCTGCAAGTGCCATTGAAAAACATCCGGCATGTGCTGCAGCAACGAGTTCTTCCGGATTTGTACCTTTGTCTTTTTCAAACCGGGAAGAAAAGGTATAATTGAACACACCGGATACCGAATGCAATCTCATCTGACCGTTTCCATTTTTCAGATTACCTTGCCAGGTTGCATAAGCTTCATTTTTTTTCATAATCATTAATATTTCAGTTGAATATATTGTATAACAAACTGAAAGGTAATCCTGTTCACATATTGCACTTAAAAAAGTCATCAATAAATGTCGTTTCTGCAATTTGTATTTATAAAAAACGCAATAACCAATTTTAACGGTTATTTATACAGAATGTAATACATTTTTATTGATGATGCACAAAAACAATTTCAGATCAACCGGTTTTGAGATATATTCATTGAATCCGGCATCTTGGCATTTCTGTTTTATGTTATCATGGACATAAGCAGTCTGTGCAATTACGGTAACCAGAGGATTTATTTCCCTTACTGCCCTGAGAATCTCAAAGCCATCCAGTCCGGGTACCCTGATTTCGGTTATTACACAATCGATGAAAGGATTTTTCCTGAATATCTTAATAGCATAAGGACCAAAACCGCTATGAATGATTTTAGTATCATAGCCGGCCAATAATCTTGCAACAAGAAGGTAGCTCGATGTGTCAGGGTCAACGAAAAGGATTTTTTTCTTTCGTTCATAAGAGTTTGGTGGCTCGTCAACCATTATCTGATAACTTAAATTGTCAGCATATAACAACTTGTGGCAAATATATATAAAAACCACTAATAAGTAGTAACTTTGAAGTAGTAATATTTGTGTGGTTTTCTTCCTTTTTTTGCAGAATGGAAGAGGGTGTAAAAAAGAACAAAGAGGAAGACTTAAGAAAACTTGCAAAGCGGATTAAGGAACTGCGCCGGGAGAAAGGTTACGGCAATTATGAAGATTTTGCATATGTGAATGATTTACCCCGTGCACAATATGGCAGATATGAAAAAGGTGAGGATCTGAAATTTTCCAGTTTGATGAAAGTGATCCGGGCGCTTGGCATTTCTGTAAAGGATTTTTTTTCCAAAGGCTTTGATTAGTGGATTCGGATATTATTGTAATTGACAATCCGGAGTCATATTTCTTATCCTCTCAGTTTTAATATATTCTAATAGGTAAACAATTGATCACCGGCCAACTTCAATAATTTGTTTATGAGTGTAATTCTGGAAGGAACTGAAAAATAAAGTAAACAATGCAGAAACCAGAATTGCCGGAATGGTTTCATAAACAATACCGGAATCCAGCCCCGTTTCTTTCCATATAATTGTGGTGATAAAACCTCCCAGCATACCCAGAATAATTCCCGTTTTGCTTGTTTTCTTCCAGAACACGGTAAAAATCAGTGGCGGACCAAAACTTGCTCCGGGTCCCGCCAAACATAATCCCCATCAGGACGATAAACAGTGAATAAATGACAAAACTGAGCAGCATAATATATATTTTTTCAGGTTATAAGTTTAGACCATGCTGAAAGATAGGCTAAGTTCTAAAGAATAGGGAATATTTTCATACATTTATACTTGAAATCCGGATTTGACGGCAAATTTCCTATCCTTAGCCAGGGGACAGAGAACCTGAATTTAAGGGTAAAACAGATTGATATCTAATATAATAACAAATGAACAGAAAACTTAAAATGGGCATGGTGGGCGGTGGAAGTGATGCTTTCATCGGTGCGATCCACCGGCTTGCTGCCCTTATGGACGGCCAGATTGAACTGGTTAGTGGCTGTTTCAGCATTGATCCGGCAACATCGCTTAGCTCGGGCAGGTGCTATTACCTCCCGGATGACAGGATTTACAAGACTTACAAAGAAATGTTCGAAAGGGAGGCCGGATTACCTGACGGGGAGCGGATGGATTTTGTAACAATCGTCACGCCCAATGTGGCTCACTTTGAGCCTGCCTATATGGCACTGGACCTCGGCTTTCATGTTGTCATCGATAAACCGATCACATTTACTCTGGACGAGGCAGGGAGACTGAAAGCAAAAGTTCAGGAAACCGGACTGGTACTGGCCCTGACCCATACCTATTCAGGCTATCCTGCAGTTAAGGAAGCGCGTGAAAGGATCAGAAGGGGCGATCTGGGGAAAATACGCAAAATCCTGGTCGAATATCCCCAGGGCTGGCTTTCTGAAAAAGCTGAAGATGCCGGCAACGCCCAGGCAGCCTGGCGCACCGATCCCAAACGTTCCGGCAAGGCAGGTTGTATGGGAGATATCGGTACACATGCTTTGCACCTTGCAGAGTATATATCCGGACTTAAAGCAACGGAAATCTGTGCCGATCTGAACATTTTTGTCCCCGGCCGCCGGCTCGATGATGATGGTGCTGCATTGCTCCGTTTTGACAATGGTGCACGCGGTGTTCTGGTCGCATCACAGATTGCTGCAGGAGAGGAAAATGACCTGAATATCCGGATTTATGGTGAGAAAGGAGGAATGAAGTGGTCACAGATGGAGCCCAATACTCTAATTGTGAGATGGATTGATCGTCCTGCTGAAATTATTCGTACCGGTCAGTCTTACATGAGCGATATTGCAAAGCATAACACAAGGACTCCCGGGGGCCATCCGGAAGGTTATATTGAAGCCTTTGCCAATATATACCGCAATTTCTCACTGACCGTAAGGGCCAAAATGAATGGAAGTGCCATAAAACCTGAATGGCTCGACTTTCCTGGAGTTGATGATGGCATTCGCGGAATGCAATTTATTGATGTTGTTGTTGAATCCGGAAACAATAACAGTCAGAAGTGGTTCAAATTTCCGGAATAACCAAAGGAAATAATGAATAATTATAGGACTTATTTCAAATGAACGTCCACGATCATATTTTCAATATATTCACAAAAGAAGATGAAAATATGATCATTGTAAGTTACACAAGACCAATTTAATAACATAAATATATTCATTATATTCGAATGAAATCAGAGGAATCAATAATGCCCTGATACCCTCAGTAATTTCCGGAATCATAGCAGAAATAAAATATACTTTGATTTCCGGAATTTTATCTTAATAAATAAATTTAGTCTGAACATGATATTAAACCATTAAAACCAATAGTTATGAGACCTGTAACGCTGTGCACACTTCAATGGACCGATCTGGATATTGAGGAAGTGTGCCGTAAAGCCAAAGAATTTGGTTATGACGGACTCGAACTTGCATGCTGCGGCAACCATATCGAAGTCAACAAGGCTGATGATGCATACTGCAAAGCAAGAAAGGACCTGCTTGAAAAATACGGACTCAAGCTGTTTGCTGTTGCCACACACCTTGTCAGTCAATGCGTCTGTGACATCATTGATGAACGTCACAAGTCCATCGTGCCTGCTTATATCTGGGGCGACGGATCTCCGGAAGGCGTCCGGCAACGCGCTGCCAGAGATGTTATTGACACGGCCCGTGTGGCAAAAAGACTGGGGATTAATGTTGTAAATGGATTTACCGGCAGTTCCATATGGCACCTGATTTATTCATTCCCGCCGGTTCCTGAGTCTATGATTGAAAAAGGTTATGAGGATTTTGGCCGGCGCTGGATTCCCATTCTTGATGAATACCAGAAGCTGGGTATCAGATATGCCCTGGAAGTTCATCCAACCGAGATCGCTTTTGACATTGCCACTGCTGAAAGGGCACTTAAGGCCGTGCATTATCATCCGGCCTTTGGATTTAACTTTGATCCGAGTCATCTGGGCTATCAAGGCATTGATTATCTCGAATTCATTTACCGGTTTGCAGACCGTATTTTTCATGTGCATATGAAAGATGTGGGCTGGTACGGAGGTTCAGGGGAAGCAGGTGTTTTCGGAGGCTATATACCTTTCGGTGATCGTCGCCGTTACTGGAATTTCAGGAGCCTGGGGCACGGTAACATCGATTTCGGGGAGATCATACGGGCCCTGAATCATATCAATTACAGCGGAGCGCTTTCAGTCGAGTGGGAGGACAGCGGAATGGACCGTGAACACGGAGCAAGGGAAGCGTGTGAATTTGTGAAAAATGTAGATTTCACGCCCTCAAAAACTGCATTTGATTCGGTTTTCGAAAAGAAATAGGCAGTATATTTTCAGCTATTTACGGTTGCTGATAGTTTTGATATATATGTTACATGCCTGGTTTTTCACAAGTTGCGAACATTAATAAAGAACCATACACATTCCTTGCCTGCAGACTTCTCTATTATTAAAACATCCGAAGGATCATTTGCTGACAAGTCTGGACAGGTTTTCACTGTATCGCGGACCAATGTTGGGAAATTTGAGGAGCAAATCCTCTATTGCTTTCAGATCTTTTGAAGTCAGGTTTATATCGACCGCACGCGCATTCTCTTCCAGATATTTTCTTCGTTTCGTTCCCGGGATGGGAATGATGTGGCTACCCTGTGCCAGAATCCAGGCCAGTGAAAGTTGTGCCGGTGTACAATCCAGACCGTAAGCTATGTCAGCCAGGGCTCCGGACAGTTGCTGATTGTTTTTCCAGTATTCACCTTTAAAACGGGGAAGTGTTCTTCTGAAATCATTTTCTTCCAGCTTCTCATGATCGACTGTACCGGTGATCAGTCCCCTGGAAAGCGGGCTGAATGCGACAAATGTAATACCCTGCTCTTTGCAGAAATTCAGGATCTCTGTTTCCGCATCACGTGTTATTATTGAATATTCGCTTTGCAGCGCTGAGACCGGATGCACAGCATGTGCTTTCCGGATGGATTCGGCTGATGCCTCCGACAGTCCGATATACCTTACTTTTCCTTCCTTAACGAGATTGCCCATGGCTGTGGCCATTTCTTCGACCGGCACGTTGGGATCAATGCGGTGGGCATAATACAGGTCGATGGTTTCGATTCCAAGCTTGCGCAGACTTGCTTCAACAGCAATTTTCATATATGCCGGCGATGCATCCAAATGAAATGCATCTTCGGTCGTCGCCCTGAAGCCGAACTTTGTGGCAATGAAAATCTGATCCCGGTTGGGAACCAGGACTTTGGAAATCAGTTTTTCGTTCTCGCCATTACCATAAAAATCTGCTGTATCCCAGAAATTTATACCCAATTCTATGGCTTTGTGCAAAGTTGCAATCGATTCTTTTTCGTCCCTTCCACCGTATGCATGGCTCATACCCATACATCCCAGCCCGATCGCTGATAATTTTACTCCGGTGTTACCAAGGTTTCTGTAATTCATACGTATAATTTTTATTAATTATGGTTGCCGATTGATCGGGAGAACACCCGAATAATCATTTTTATTGGTGGCAAAGCTTTTACGCTCGTGTTTTATTGATTTTCTATTTTATATGATTGCAAAGCCTGGCCGGCTGAAGTCTTTATTGCTTTAACAATAAGACTTTCACCCAATAATATTGCCTTAGAGTACATTTTTCTTCTCACCTCCCTGTTAATTTTTGATGTCCCTTCCTTTTTCCCAGACTTGTGATACACAAATGACGTCCATAAAAAACTGAAAGGTATAAAGATAACATACAACCAGCTGATCGGTTTAGTTCTGTTTGTGATAACTTTCACAATCCGAAACCCGCTTGTATGCAACAGATACCTTATCTCCGGGTAAGAGATCATCCCGATATGATGCAGGGGGTTGGGATTATTTTCATCCAGAGGTGATTTACATTTGTGATGGTGTCCGGTCATGAACCACCTCCATCTGGATCTGAGTGCGCTGATATTTGGGATTGAAATAATGAATTCTCCACCGGCTTTCAGAATTCTGTTGACTTCTTTTACAAAAGAGAACTGCTGGCTGATATGTTCAATGCCATCTATGCATACCAGAACATCTACGGAATGATTTTCCAGTGGAAGACCCTTTGTCATATCCCCGGTCATAAAATCATCATGATCAATTTCCAGAATATTTTCAATATCAATGGCAGTTACATTATGATATCCATGATCCTTCAGTCTCATAACAAATGCACCTGATCCGCATGGAATATCAACGATTCTTGAATTCTTGTCTTTTTCTATCAGGTCAAAGACTTTTTCATGAGTATTTTTTGATGTGTTTATTGAAATCCCTTTATAATGTCTTTTCATATCGTTTTATGACCATTCTTTCGATTTTAAAAATATGAATTATTTCTGTGCTGAGGGTTATTTTTATAGTAAAGACATCCGACAAAAAAGTAGGGAGTTGAGAAAACTTATAGTTTTTATTTCCAGGTCATTCTCCGATGAGTTCATAAAATACTTGAAAACAGCTAATATTAAATGGCAATTAAAAAATGCCAATTCAAATGTTAAGGCAATGATAGAAGCTGTAAAACAAACACAGGAATACGATAAGAATGATTATGACTATGTTGCAATAACTCATTTTAAAAACAAGACTGATTTAAACGGTTTTCTTGCAACGATTTAAACTTTTTCATTACTGTACTAAGAAACAGTAATAATTCATGCTCAATTTTTATACCTTTAGTTTCTTCCTGGTTTTCTGGCAGAATTCTGTAATGCTTACAAACTGATGTTGTCCTTTCATTAAATACTCCTTAATCATCCTGATCAGTTTCCTGCATTACTTTTCGCTTTTCCCTGCTATTCGCTGCACATCTTTCGGATAAATAACCAGCCCGTTGACTTCCATTTTTCAAGCTTTGTATAATAACGACGAATTATATAGCTTAAAGCTTATTGAAATTCTAAGTACAATTTCTAGCCTGGTAATTTTATTGGGAATTTTTCGCGAACACTTATTCAATATGTGCTATATCCCAAATTAATTCATTTATTAATTCTGTTCTATCTGAATCTGAACTAAAAGGTAAGGCACAAGTTATCCACTCTGATAAATTATCCTCATCCAATAAGCTTAAGCATTCAGCTTTAAGATAGTATTTTACATCCTCATCTGCGTTTTTAATAATATTAACGATATCAATTCAATTGTCAAATATGTATATAATATCTTCAAAATCATGACTTTGTCTAAGATCATTCCCTCCACGGTCTTTGTGTGCTTCAGACTTCGATGCCAAATAATACTCTGGAGGAAATACAAATATTTTCGTCCCATCAGGCAATATTTTAGAAATCTTCTTTTTAATCCCGGTAGTGCACTACTTATTGTTAAATCCCAGAATATCCTCATCAGTAGGCATCACATCTACTTTAATTTTATTCAATTTAAGTCACTCTGAGTACCTGAAATGAAATAAAAATAAAGAATAATTAAATTACATTCTTCATTTTAACGTTCAGCAATCACATTCATGTATAAGTTTTCGAAATCAGATCTTCGTTAAAATCCTTTCGGTCAAGTATGGTTACTTTCTCGTTTCCCTTATATAATGCACAAGTAACCGCAGTTAGAAAATAATGACTGCTCAAATTTTTAGCAAAAAACAATACTGCAGTATTATTATAAGCAATTTGACCCGCTTCAACATCACCGGCTCCTAGATTTTTAATTATTTGCGGCATTGGTAATACCTGCGAAATACCAGCTTGCTGCAGGAATGAACTTAATTTTTCTATTGAGAAATCATTAGAAGTAAATTGTTTATTAATCATTTCGTCAAAGCGAATCTTCCTTTCTGACTTGACAAATTCAACAATTTCATCTCTTGATAATTTCATTGAATTTGGCCCAATACGATTAGAAAAACCAGTTGCACATTTATAGGGTTTATCGGTTCCTTCACGAACTTCAACAACCAAAACATCTTTAACCTGTTGAATGATGATTTTTATCTGTGGATCACAATTATTGACAATATCCTGGATTTGCGATTTTACATCATTTGGGGCACGAAATCCGACTTTGCGACCATCATCTGTAATGCCTATGAAAATTCTGTCGCCCTAACCATTTGCAAAAGCAACCATTTCACGGTCAAGGTTCGTAAGGCGTTCTTTAAATTCAATGCGATAACCTTCTCCTTCCTGAATGATAAGTTCTATTTCGTCCTTTGTGGTAGCCATATGGAGTATAAATATACAGCTATTATTGAAAAAGTTATAAAATTCAATTTATGAAGAAGACTTTCTAATCCAGGTCTGTTCTCTGAAGATGATTTTTGCCATGCTGGCAATTACCAATTCTGGCAGCAAAATTACATTGAAAAATTACAGATGTTTTGTACTACTTTTTGTACTACCGATAAAAAAAGCCTTGTAAGTATTTTATTTATAAGACCTTATTTTAAATAAAGTCGGGGTGGCCAGACTCGAACTGGCGACCACCTGCTCCCAAAGCATAATTTGCTTAAATTCAGGCATATTCATAAAAATTCAATTCACCATTAACTATCCTGATTATCAACATATTTGTTGATAAATTTCATTCATTTAAATTCCTGTATTTTCATTTAATTTCTATATTTGTATGAAAATTGTATGCTCAAAAAAAATTTTCATACGTAATGACAAAGAAATCTTTTCAGAAAAATGATGAGCCTAAAATGCTTGTATCAGAAAATTATTCTAAAGCCGGGGTTATTTTATCAATAGTTTTTGATACCAGGCGAAAAAAAACCAATGGGCTTTATAATGTTAAATTTCGGGTTACTCATAAGCGTAAACAGGTTTATTATAATGCAGGAGTTGATTTATCATTAAATGAATGGTATGCTATGACAACAACACGAAAAAAAGACCTGCTGGAGCAAAAGGGGTTAATTCAATTAGGATTTGACGGCATTAAAAGCCACATCATTGCTTTAATTAAAAATGGAAACTTTTCTTATGATAAATTGAATGCAAGATTAAGCCGGGGAATGCAGAACAGTATATTAACAGCCTTTTATAATAAGATAGAAAAGTTAAATAAAAACGGGCAAGTTGGAACTGCAGGGTGGTATTTATGTACTGTTAAAAACATAGAAAAATTCATAATTAAAGACTTGAAATTTTCTGATATTAATAAAACCTGGTTACAGAAGTATGAAAATTTTTTGATTGAAGAAGATAAAAGCCGTACAACAATTTCAATGTATATGCGTGCCATACGTGCAATTATGAATGATGCAAAAGAAGAAGATGTGATCACAAATGCTGAATATCCTTTTGGCAAAGGGAAAGATAAATTTAAGATCCAAAACTGGACCGGCCGGAAAATGGCATTATCATTATCGCAGATTGATGAAGTTCTTAAATATCCATTAGTAACTGAAACAGAGAGAAAATGTAGGGATCTATGGCTTTTCATGTATTTGTGTAATGGCATAAGCGTTAATGACCTTTTACGTTTACGGTATTCAAATATCAAAGATAGTGAAGTCCGGTTTTACAGAAAGAAAACTACCAGAACAAACCCGGATCAAAAAGAAATAGCAGCAACATTGTTGCCTCAAATGCAAACGATAATTGAAAAATGGGGGAATTCTGATCGGAAACCAACAAATTACATTTTTCCATTCCTTTATGGGGATATAACTCCAATTGATGAAAAGCGAATAGTAAAGAATTTGACGAAACTTATCAATGATAAATTGACAAAGATTGGCCAGGATTTGGGATATGGAAATATCAGCACATATACGGCCAGACATAGTTTCGCAACCGTATTAAAAAGAAGTGGAACAAACATTGCTTTTATTAGTGAATCCCTGGGTCATAGTAATCAAAAGACTACTGAAAGTTATTTGGACAGTTTTGAAAAAGAAGAACGGCAGAAAAATGCCGAATTACTACTAAGATTTGAAGGGGATGGCAAAATTAAAAAATAAATACGCTCATTCAGCCTGGCTGAATGATGAATGGGATGGTGATTTCCCTGATAAATTGGATGATGCACCTCCCAAAAAATCCGAACTGGATAAGATCAGAGAATCCCGATTATGGGCTTTTGACAAAGGCGTTGAAATAAATATGCATTGTTTCGGGACTTTTATTGATCAGGTTATAGAAAAACTGGATCCAAAAGATGTAAAGGAATTTTTAAATTCACAACTTGAAGAACTGGAACAGGAAAGGGTAAAAAATATAAGGCATTGGAATAATGCACTATTACAAAAAAATGTTGATTTCGTTAAGGGAAGCGATTACAGAAAAATCCGGGATCTGGTCGATTCAGAAATTGTCAGGATACAGGGCAATGCACAACCAATAAAATTAAACATTAACTTCCAAATGCACCTGTTAAGGGCAAAGATCCAGTTCATAAAAAATTATTTCAAAATTGAAAAATTAGGCATTTCCAGTAAACTGTATTCAATTGGCCTGGCAAGCCATTTATCTCAAATCGGGTATTTTGATCAATCTGAAGTCAATCATTTTCTATTGTGGCTAAAAGGTCAAAAACCACAAAATCTTATTGTAATTAAAAAACCAGCAAATCATTTTATTTCAGTAATTGCAGAATTATGGGATTTGGGTTGCCTCATTAATGCAAAAGACATTTATACTTTGCAAAGAGAGAAAATAATAAATCAAAAGTTTCTTATTCAATATTTTAGCGAATCATTTTTATTCCCTGACGGGCCTTCTAAACCAGGGTACATTGGCAAAATCTTCAAAACAGCCAACCGAATAAAGGATAATACTTTGAATATCAAAGAATTCATTGTTTAAAAAGTAGGGTACCAAAATTGAAAGGTACCCTCAGGTACCCTAAAATCATCATTTTCAGCACTTTAAATTTGCATTTCGTGTATTGCGACTGTAATTTTACAGCATGAAATAAAGCTGTGAATTATGGAACCACTTATTGTTATTACTGAGGAAAGACTTGAGGCCTTAATCCTGAGTGCTATTCAGAAATCAAAGATACTTCAACAGCCAGAGAAGGAAAAATTGCCTGTTAATATCAATGCAGATGAGGCCCGGGATCTTTTACAGAAGACCTGGGGCAGCCCGGTTTCTAAATCCCTGTTTTATAAATTAAGCATGGTAGAAATGCCAAAGCAAAAGATTGGAAGACGTCTGGTTTTTAATAGATCCGAACTGATAAATTACGCACAATCCAAAATTAAAAAGACAGGGGATCCGGTTTCAAAATCAGTCATGAAATCAGCGAAAAATAAGTTAAACATAAAACTATAGTGAAATGAAAGATGAAATTTTTTTTGACGAAAGCCGGGCCAGCCTGGTAGAACACACGACCGAACAATACTTAACTGTGGTATTGGCATTATACAGCGTTTGGCAAACCGAACCAAATTTACCGCTATTCAATGCGAAATATTGCGAAGGAATCAGAAAATTCGGAGGTGCTTATATGCATCAACAGTTGAAAGTGATTTTTGATAAGAGTAGAGAAAAGTTGCAAAAGGAATTTCCGCTATTTGTCCTAAAAGACGATACCCAACTCCCAACTGTTGATACATTAAATGAGCAAATTAACCAGGCAATGCCCCAAAATATCGTTGAACTGAAAAAACGTTCTGAGGTGCATGGTTACCGGGGGTTTGTCGATTTTGAATGTTATCAGTATGATGAAAAAACAGGGGAACCTTCATTAAGGCCCGACATGAAAGAAATCATCGGTAAAAAATGCGAATACTCCCTGGATAACAAATTTAAAAAGGATTATGCAGCCATAATGCCAAAAGTGGTTGAAGTGATGAAGGCGTTTGAAACTATGGTGCGGATTCATGATCTTAAACGGCCAGGCCAGCCATTTTTTGCAGAACCCCGAGATTTTCTGGTACAGGTAAAAGCAAATGAAAGTTACGATTCTCAGATGACAACGATTGGCTTTAGCACTAAAATTTTGGATTCGGAACTTCCGAAAAAATCTGAAGTCGAACTTGGTGTTAATGCAAAAAAAAGATTAGAACAATCTAAAAATGCATCCGGCAAAGTCCATTTCTCTGGAGGATCGGCTGTTACCTGGGCAAAAGTCGGGGATGTCGAAGGCGAGATCCTGGAACGCCAAGGGGCCATATCTGATCAGGAAAAACGGACATTGAAACAGTATCAGAAGACGAAAAAAGCAAAGTAAATGATCATTACCAATATATATTATAACTATGAAACACGAAAATGCGACACTTGAACAAGACGAAAGTCTCCGGGAGTTGGTCTTTAACCGGATCAAAGAACTCCGAAAATCCGGACATTATGATCTGGCGAAGGAATTAGAACATGATCTTTCTGAAACGGAAAGGGGATCCGAAGATCCCCCTAAATCTTGAAACAATCAGAAAAAATGAGCGAGGGTAAAGATAGTCAAAATTCCGGAGGCTGGGTTAAAATCCATAGAAAGATTATTAACAGTCCATTATACAGGTCATTAAACAGTAAGCAAAGAGATGTTATGATCCAGTGCTTGTTAATGGCAAATTTCAAGGAAAATGAATGGGAGTGGCATAAAAAAATATTCAAATGTCAACCAGGTCAATTTATAACATCATTGGAATCACTAAAGGAAAAATGCGCCCGTGATGTTACAATTAAGAACATCAGAACGGCATTAATTAAGTTAGAAAAGTGGAAATTTCTGACAAACGAATCGGCAAAGACCGGAAGGCTTATAACTATTTGTAAATGGGAGGAATACCAACTTGATGAAAATGAAACTGGCAAACAAATCGGCAAACAAGTGGCAAACAAGTGGCAAACAAGTGGCAAACAAGTGGCAACTAATGAAGAATGTAAAGAATGTAAAGAATGTAAAGAAAGTAAAGAACGAAGAGGGAAAAAACCAAAATTTACTCCCCCTTCATTACAGCAAATTAAAGAATTTTTTTCAGAGAACGGATATTCAGAACAATCGGCAATAAAAGCCTTCAATTATTATGATGTTGCTGATTGGCATCAAAAAAATGGTGAGGCAGTAAAAAACTGGAAACAACAAATGATATCAGTATGGTTCAAAGATGAAAACCGGAATAAACAGTCAATGAGTGAAATAATTGCCAGGCAAACAGTAAAATGATAACCATATGAAACAGAAGGACGAGATAATAGAAATATTCAAACAGGCATTGAACCAGGATCTTTCAGATCCACAGATCAAGTTTATAAAATCTTTGCAAAGGTGGTATCAGCAAACCGGATCATTAAGTGAACGACAATACCAGTGTTTAATTAGTATATACAAAGCATCATGAATTTAAATCTATTGGCAACGGCAATAAATAAAGTCATTGAACGGGAGATAGCAAACAGCCCTTTCAGTGATACCCTGGTTATCAATGGAAAGAAAGTTATTGAGCGAAACGGGGTTTACCATACAGAAAGTTTATCCTTCCGGCCAGTAAGTTTTCAGTCATTTTTTCTGGATTTACAGGATGCTGGAATTTTATCCTTACGTCCTTATGAGATTGAGAAAGTTACAGCACAGTATTTGAAACTATCAGACGGTTATAAAAAAAAACTGCAATGCATGACAGCAGGTACCGGAATTGAAATATACAACGATTTCATAAGGATAAACAACATTGATGAATTAATCAAATATACAAATTAAGATGAAAGAGGAAATTGAAAGGCGGTATGTACAAGGTTTGGAACTTAAAAAAGATTCCCGGATAATTCAGGGACTTGGCATTGTTTTCAACAAATGGAGCAAAAACCTGGGAGGGTTTATTGAAATGATATTGCCGGAATCAGTCCGGGACCTGAACTGGACTGATGTAACAAGCCTGTTTAATCATAATACGGATTATATCCTGGGCCGTTATCCTGTAACAATGGATATTCAAATTACTGCAGCAGGGGTCCGGTACATTGTGGATCTTCCCGTTACTTCAATTGGTGAACGTGTTAAGGAAGGTATCAGCCGAAAAGATATCAAAGGATCTTCATTCGGATTTAAGGTTGCATCTGATGGCGATACATGGAATAAAAGGGAAGATGGCACTTGGGAACGGAGGATCAAAAAATTTGAAAGGATCTATGATTTGAGCCCGGTTGTGTTTCCGGCCTATCCGCAAACATCTATAAACCTGAATTCTTTGAAAAGGTTTAATCCTGCAGAGGCCGACAGGATCCGGAGATATTGGCTGCATAAGCAAAGGGAGTTGGATCTTTATAAATACAAGTTATCATGAAAACACTGCCAACAGAATTTATTAAAAACGATGTGAGGTATCTTATCCTTGAAAAGTCAGGTACCAGGTACTTTGCTGAACTTTATTGTAATGAGCAGGATGGCAGGATCATCGGTTATGAAACCGGGAGGATCAGCAAGCCTTTAAATGAAAATATTGTCATTGAAGGCAGAGAAATCACTTTTGGGGAATCAATAATCGGTAATGAATTATTTGGTCAGGATAAATTTGAAAAGTGCATGACAGCAATATTTAAAGATGAAGTCCTCAGCAACTATATTGATGGGAATATATTTGATACCCGCAAGTCAAAAATGTCCACAGGGAAGCAGAAACGAGTAAAAGTAATGGTATGATATCACTTAACAAATATCGTGTCTAAAAATGAAGATTTCCGGCTATATACCGTTTTCAAAAGAAAGTCATTATTACCATGACAACCAAGGATCCTACCGGGTGATCCTGGATCCTCATTGCTTGGATTGTGCAGACATGGATCATGTTGAATGTATTATCAGTCATTGTGATAAAAGGGAAAGTTTATTGGGATCTTATCCTGGTGATGTCCGGATCCTGATCAGGAAGGAAGGGATATATTATGAAGCCAAAACTATTGATGGATATATGCAGGAAAAATTCAATCGGTTGTTTGAATCAGATATCAGAAACAAAAGGATGAGGGGAAGTTCGCTGCAATATGATTATGTTCCCAGGCTCCAGGAATGGACAAAAGATGAGCAGGGATCCCGGGTCCTTATCATAAAAAATATTCTGCAATTAATTGATGTTGGGCCTTGTATTGATCCGGCTTATCCTGGTTCCCTGGTTTGGATTGGGGAAATAACTAATTCAAAAATTCATGAAGTTGAATTAAAATATTATGAGCCAGTTAATGAATATAATAATGTTATCTATGTATAACTATTTGATTGTTAGTCCAGGGGGGTATGGGGGGTAAATTCTCCCAACCTATCAGCCAGAAACCGGTGGCTTCATCAATATTTTTCAGGTGCAAATAAGAATTTATTTAGAAACATAGTTTTTATATTATGAAGAGAGGCAAAAAAAGTTTACCTATTGAGGTGAAAAAATTAAGGGGGACGATGCAAAAATGCAGAATTCCAAAGAATCATTTGCAATGTGAATCACTTCAACAGCTCCCGGATCCCCCGGATCACTTCCGGGAGATCCACAAACAGATTTATTATGAAATTGGTAACAGACTGCTTATTATGGGTATAATTAATCGTTTAAACATTCATATGTTTTTCATGTACTGCTTTTTTGCTGGATCGCACTATGAATGTGAAATAGAAATGGAAGATATCAAAAAACATATCCTGGTTAAATATGATGATCCGGGGAAGGATCCACAGGACCGGAAAATAATTGATATCAGAATGCACGGGCTGACAAGATATTCAATTGAATGTTTAAAACAAGCCCGGTTATTAGCTGCAGAATTCGGTTTAAGTCCTTCGTCTGCCCAGAATATTCATATTCCAATGAAGGAAACCAAATCAAAATTCAGAGAGTATTTGGAGAATAAAGAGAAACCATAAACATTAAAATTTTACAATCATGGCATACGGCACAAGATATACGGTTCCCTTCCATACGATACTGGACAGGGCTGGTGAATTCAGGATCCAGGAAGAGAATTATTCAGGATCATCAACTGAATTAACAGGTACAGCCCGGCCTTGCATCAGGGAAGGCCGGGGGGATGATGATGAATTGGAGGACCGGATCATAAAATCATATATCAAAGTACAGATTGAAAGCCAGACAGATTATGCCTTCCTGGATCTTTTTACTTCTGATTCATATAAATACAGGGGACAAGCATGGATTAATAGTTCATTATATTGGCAGGGATATTTGACACCGGATTATTATTCTGAACCATATACTCCGGCTCCCTATCCTGTGGAACTTTTATTCAGTGATGGATTAGGATATCTGAAAAATATTGATTGGGATGCGGAAGAATATAGCCAGAAACAAGGGCTGAATCTTAAATGGTCTTTATGGTATGCGATAACATATCTGATTTATATAAAGTTAAAGAATGGGTTGCATTTCACAGAGGCAATAAATATCATTGAACAAAACCAGAATGCAACCGATGCAGACACTATGGCAAACCAGACTTATTTTGACTGCAGGAGGTTTAATGATATGAATTGTTTTGATGTCCTGGATCAGATATTAAAAACTTGTGGCAATGCCCGTTTATGGCAACAGGAAGGGAGGTGGTGGGTCGTTTCACCCAATGTCATGAAATCAGATTTTACGGCCCGTAGGTATAATCCTGTTGGCTATTATCAGGATAATTATGTTGTTTCCCCCAGGGTGCAGATAACAGATTATAAAGGCAATCCGTTGAATGTTTTCCTGGATGAACCTACATTAACAATCCTTCCGGCCTGGAGGAAATTTATACTGGATCAGGATTTCGGATATGATGAAAACATTTTTGATATTTATGATTTTGAAAACATCGGTGGTATTGATTGTGAAACAGATGGGGAAGATTATATATTGCGAATAAAGAATGAATCTGTTTCCCCGTATGGTTTTAATCCAACCAAATATTTAGAATACCAGGTTTGCGATATTCAATATTCAAAGGATACTTTCCTTAATATTTCATTAACACTTAATGCTTTTTATACTGATGATCCGGAAGAGGTGGCCATGGGCCGGGTAATGATATTCATCAGAACGCCAAGCGGTGGAGCAACCCGATATTTGGATAAAGATGGTTTTTGGCATAAAACTTCCCGTTTCATTTACAATAATGACGGTGAATTTTATGATTGGGTAGAGCCAAATTCCATGATCCCTATTGGGACCAGGGAAATAAAAAGCAGAGGAACGGCCTTAACAGGTATATTATATGTCAGGATTTTCATGCCTGTATTTCATGCAATGAATGTTGGAAAAAAGACCAGGATGGTATTTAAAAGCGAAGATGATATAATCATTAAACTTGACAATTATAACAAAGTTCCCGAATCACAAACGATAATAACTGAAATCAATGACAAGCAAAACCGGGTACCTGATAATTATACGATGATGATCGGGGATCTTCCTGATATTGATAATAACAAAATTATGTACCGGGGAGGGCTTTATAGAAAATCAGGGGATGAATATATCGTAACACAATTTTGGAAAGTAAGGGGAACGGAAGATATGAAACACCTGGTGAATCTTATTGCAGATGAAATAAGTGTAAATCATGTCCGGCCTATGGCTATGATCACCGGATCCCTGAAATGCAATTTTAAACCCGGATCTGTTATTGAATGTCCCATTGGTTCTGATCGGTTATTTATCCTGAAACGGTTTTCAGAGAATATGTATGATGATGAATGGGAAGTTGATATGGTTGAATATGCTTATGCAGAACAGGGATATTTATTGCTCCGGTCCGGAGGTTATATAAAATTGCGTAGTGGAGGAAAGATAAAATTGCGGTCCTGATAATCTGCCCCCTTTTTCTTTTGCCCGGTATATTGCTATACCGGGTTTTTTTTATATTTTTATTCATGCAATGCCGATAACAATTTCCTTTTGTTATCTCTTTCATCCCCTGATCCTTCACTCTTATAATTTATCTTCAAATTTTCAATTACCATGGCAATATTTACTGAAAAGTACATTTTTACCCAGGAATCCATCGGAGTTTATGCCCCGAATATTGGAGGAGTTTTCGGTTTATACGATTCCCAAAAATTTGCTATTTATTACGGCAAATCTGATAATGATATCAGGGATGAATTAACAGCCCATAAATCAGGAATAAGGGGAGCCTGCAGCAAAATGGCATTCTATTTTAATGCAGAAACAGGAAGCGATCCGGTCAAAAGGTTAAAAGCCATTCTGGAAGAACATAAACGGATCTTTGAAGAATTGCCAATGTGCAATGAGATTTATAAAAGACCTGATCAATAATTTCTATATTGTTTTCGGTCCATGGTTTGCCCAGGAATTTGAGGATTGTGGTCCGGCCTATGCCATGAGTTTTACTTTGTTTAAATGAATGTTCAGAATCAAATAAGATCTTGTTGAAATCAACAAGATCTTTATAAGACTTGCACTTATCTAATTCACCTTTCAGAAAGTCCCTGGTCTGCCGGATCGTTTCATCAGTAGTCTATGAATTTAAGCCAGTTTGGGTAATGGTATTATATTACCCTGGGGGAGATCGTTCATCAGAATCGCTTAAAATGGCTCATTTTTGCCAAATAACACCTCAACAATAGTAATACCGGGGGTTTAACCTGATTTTGGGATAATGTCAGATATTATCCGGCCAGAGATCGTTTGTCAGAATTGATTTAATGAGGTCAGATTTGTTTGCTGATATCATTAGCAAAATTTGTAAGGGGAAAGTTATATCACCTGGGGAGGATCCCGGGTTATTCATTTATGATGCAATTGAGGCTTTTTTATTGGATCTTTTCAGGTGCCGGGTCAGGATATTGCGGAATGAGTTATAATCTGCATATCTTCTTTTACCGAAGTAACTCATAAAAAGATCTTCCGTTTTATCATAAGCTTGTTGATAAGTTATGCTGCCGGACAGGTTATAAAAATAAGCCTTAATAAAACCTGATGTGTCCAGTAATTCAATGGCCTCCTTTTTGATCATGGATCTTTCTTTTTTGTTCAATCAATCGGTTAATTTCTCCATCAGTCATTTGATCAATAGGTTTATCAGGATTCAGGCCGGATCCCATAAATGAATCTTCTGATCCATATTTTTCAATTTTGCTGGCTGTGTTTTCAATTTTCCTGGACAGATCATTAAGTTGATCATTGATTAAATTAAGATATCCGGATTCC
>JAFGRC010000129.1 GCA_016935355.1 Bacteroidales bacterium | reverse complement strand
CTTACCTGAATAATCATCACATCACTGTTTCATATAAAGCGGAAGATGAATGGTGAATTCTGATCCTTCATTCAATCTGCTGCTGACAATAATATCACCCTTGTGCAAAACCGCAATCCATTTACTGATGGAGAGACCCAGTCCGCTCCCTGCAACTTCACGGGAATGTGACTGTTCAACCCTGTAAAAGCGGGTAAATATTTCTGACAGGGAATCGGACGGGATACCGATACCCGTATCGGTAACGATAATAAATGCTTCCGGTCCGGATTTCCGGATCCGGACTTTGATCGAACCCTTTTTGTCTGTATACTTAACAGCATTGTCAAGAATATTCCAGATCATCTGACAGATAAGCTCTTCATTTCCGCTTATCATGACATCATTTTCACGCTCCAAAGTGATGGTGATGTTTTTTTTCGAAGCCAGGATGCGGGCATCCTCAACCAGATCATTCATGACAGCGGACAGGTTTATAGGGGTAAAACTGTATTTTTTTTCATCCGTGTCCATAGTATGAAGCAAAAGAAGCTTGTTCACTATGGAGGAAAGATAATGGATCTCTTCGTATATGCTTTCAAGACTGACTGCCAGACTTTTTGTGATCCTTTTCTGCATCATTAGGTTCTCAATTTCTCCCCTGATGATTGTTAGCGGTGTTCTGAGTTCGTGTGCCGCATCCTGTGAGAATTGCCGGATCATGATGAAGGATTTCTCCAGCCTGTCGATCATTGCATTGATCGTTACGATCAGGTTTGTAATTTCATCCTTCCCCGCAGGTATGGGAATTCTTTCATTCAGGTTCTTGGATGTTATTCTGGCCGTCGTTTCTGTAATGGTGCGAACGATTTTCATCAGGCGTTGCGTTACAAAAAAGACGAACAGCACTGAAGCCATCACAACAAAAGGTATGGTGATCAGAAATATACGGATGATCCTTTTCTGTACCGCCTGAATTGTAGAAAGCTCGTATCCGAGGTATACCGAGTAACCCGGCCTGTTGATGGCTGAAAAAGAAAACTGAATTGTGCCCAGTACAACCGTTTCGATTTTTCTATCTTCCAGAATCAGTCCAGCCAGACTTTCTTCCAGGTCTTTGTAATTTTCGGACAGAAACATTGTTACATCCGAACAGCAGATAAACAGAAGATATTTTTCATCGGCATGCTCAGTGATGTTAAGGATATCAGACAGGCTGATCCTTCTGTTGGAAATGACGGATCTGAAAAATTCCCTGTCGCACGGTGGAGGCTCATTCCGGTCAGTAAGCCAGGAATCAATACGTTCCATCTTTTCCTTAAGATTCTGATCGATCTCCTGACGCAATTGAAAGCTTAAAATACTGGACAGGAGTCCCAATATGGTGATGATGATGATAAACAACAGTCCGGTATAACCCAGTATGATCTTAATCTTGTATTTGCTGATCATATCGCAGGATTCAATTATGTTTTAAACATGTAACCATATCCCCTCACGGTATATATGAATTTTTTTCTGTATCCCTTGTCAATTTTATTCCGGAGACGGTTGATGTACACATCGATGAAATTTGTCCCCCGGTCGAAATCATATTTCCAAACATGTTCTGAAAGTGTAATGCGGTTCAGCACGCGATCCGCATTAAACACCAGAAACTCAAGCAGACTGTATTCTTTTGCCGACATTTCAATAACTGCACCAGCCCTTTTAACCTCATGTGAAACCGGATTCAGGGTAAAATCGTCAAAAGAGATCAGTGGATTCTGCTGCTTGTGAGATCTTCTTAACAAAGCTCGGACACGGGCTAGAAGTTCCCCGAATGCGAACGGTTTGACCAGATAGTCGTCGGCACCATGGTTAAGGCCTTCTATACGGCTTTCAACATCCCCCTTTGCAGTCAGAATCAATACAGGTGTTTTGATACCGCCCTTCCTCAGGGTCTTCAGGATGTGCAGACCGTCACAACCGGGAAGCATCAGGTCGAGAATAATTGAATCATAGGAAAGGTTATGTGATTTTACCAGGCCATCCGCTCCGTTGGAGGTTACATCCACCATGTAATTTTCCTTCTCGAGACCTTTACGGATCAGGGAAGCTACTTTTTTTTCATCCTCAATAATAAGTATTCTCATTTTCAATAACCTTGCAGGTCAAAATAACGATATTTTTTCCGATTCAATCAACAAATTCTCCGGTTATGTCGGGAAACATGCCGATTTTTAATTAAACTGTAATTTTCCGGGATTTTATTTTTAATTATTATTGCATGGTGAAAAAGCAATAACAAATTACCGTTTTAATTGTTTAACAGTAAATTAATCCTATAATCTGAATAACATGTTACAAAAACATAATATTTCTAAAATCCTATCCTTTATTGTAATGACTGTTGTCTTACTTTCGGATCCTTTATACGGGCAGGATGATATGCCGGCTTCCGATACGACCAGAAAAAATGCAATAAGAGCGTTTTTTGACTGTCAGGTATGCGACATGAATTACATCCGGGAAGAAATGCCTTACATCAACTATGTAAGGGATGTCAGGGAAGCACAGGTATATCTGCTGGTAACGCGGCAATCTTCAGGGAGTGGAGGCAGTGTATACACCCTGTTCTATTCGGGACAGGAAGAATTTACGGGCATGAAGGATACGCTGGTATACAGCAGTCGCCCGGACGATACGCAGGCCACCACGCGTGCAGGGCTGACCAAAACCATTTCTGCGGGACTGATGCGGTATATTGCAAAAACACCCGTACTGAACCAGGTGCAGATCCGGTATTCGGGTGTCCGGCAGGAAGAGCCTGAACAGGTAGAAGACAAGTGGAATTTCTGGGTTTTTGAATTGCAGACCCAGCCCCGTTTCAGCCTTGAAAAAAGTCTGGAGACCTATTCCATAACCAATGGTATTGAGGCAAACCGGGTCACAACCGACTGGAAAATCCAAAACAGATTCAGTCAGAGTTATAACAAAAGTACTTACATCCGGGAACGCCTCGATTCGCTTGACCGGCCTTATGAAGTCCGGACGGAAGCCATCAGAAGCTCCTGGAGTTTTAGCCAGCTGACCGTACGCAGCATTTCAAACCACTGGTCTGTCGGTCTTCGCGGAGACGCTTCTTCTTCGACTGTCAACAACATTGATCTTAAGATCAGTCTGGCCCCTGCAATTGAATATAACCTTTTCCCCTATTCAGAATCCACGCAAAGGCAATTGAGAATTTTGTACGGATTGGGTTACATATACAACAATTACACGGATACGACCATATATGATAAAGCCTTAGAAAACCTGTTCCAGCAGTCACTGGATATCGCTTTGCAGGTCCAGCAAAGCTGGGGATCGGCAAATGTATCGCTGGGTGCGTCAAATTACCTTCATGATTTTTCCAAATATCAGGTTGAACTCGACGGAATGCTGCGGATCAGGCTTTTTAAGGGATTGTCCCTGACTGTCAACGGCAGTGTCGCTTTCATACACGACCAGATCGAACTGGAGAGGGGCGAGGTATCCGATGAGGATCTGTATCTTCGTCTTAGAGCGCTTGAAACAAACCACAGGTATGAAGGAAGCCTGGGCATTACCTATACGTTCGGGTCCATTTACAGCAATATCGTGAACCCGCGCTTTGGAGGAGGCGGTGGATTCGGTGGTGGTGGCGGCGGTGGCGGCGGTGGCCGTTAATAATCCAGTCGTCATACCTGCTCCTTACTAAAGCATATGAATCAACATAAACTCAAAAACAGAGCTGGATCAACATAAATGAAAGGGTGTTTGGTTTAGGGGGTGTTCTGAAAAACGCCCCCTTTTTTTAGTTCCACGCTCACAAAAAGGTTATTCTGATTTTCTCCGGGATATTCTCAACATTGAGAATCTATCAGAATACACCTCCGGGAAACAGAAGCGGCAATTGACCCTACCCTGCGTTCAGAAACCGAAAGATGAATTGCAATGATGTTGTTGTGCTTACCGGTATAGTAAATGATGTGCATCAATCATACTGGGCCTTCAGGAACCACCAGTCGTGCAACTCCAGACTCAGATGCAATGTGTTGTACCGTTCCAGTATCAATCCATTTTCAATTGTGCCGGACATCCCGGTCATCCATGAAACATTGATTGTTGTTCTGTTCCTTAAGAACGGCAGGCTCACTCCAAGGGTAAAACCCGTATCCGTGATCTGGTTTTTATCCACCCGGAGGTATGAAAGATCCCTGTAGAATCCTGCCCTGTAACGGATCATCCAGAGATACCCGGCTATCCTGTCTCCTCCCGGTATATATTCAACCCCAAACCTGAATTTTCTGGCGTCAGTGTAAGTGTAATACGGATTGCTTATGGCTGTAACATCCCAGTTCTCGAAAATATAATCTCCGGTTGCCGTCAGTTTTCCTGCATAATTAAATGAAATGCCCCCTCCATAGTGAAGCGGAAAATTAAATGTTCCCGATTTGCTCAGCTTGTCTTCGATCTCATTTCCATCCCAATCAACGATATTGATTTCCTGCCTGAAGTCGAGTTTATGCTTCGTGCCATATATACCTCCGATGGTAACATGAATATCGCTATTTACCGGTATCCGGTACTGGAAGCCATAATCAACGAACAATTTCCTGAAAAAGGAAGTTTCCGTGTAGATCAATTCACTTCCAATGGTATTGTAAACATTTCTCTCCGATCGCTCAATGTTACCGAACAAATATGAGATGTTTATACCCAGACTGAGATTCTTGAAAATCCGTATGGAATGATCCCAGTAAAACTGATTCAACCCTCCCGAACCGGTTGATTCAACTAAATATTTATCGATGCTGCCCACAACGTAATTCTCGGAATGTATCTTATAACCAACTGAACTATAAGGCGTTATCCCTATTCCGGCAGACCAGAACGGCGCAATCCGAAATCCCAGAGCCAGATTGTTCATATTGAAATCATTACCGGATTGCTTTGCATCATTGGTTCTGTAATTGGAAAACTCACCCGTGATTCCGACATCAAAAAAGAAAGAAATACTATCAATCAGAAAGTTAGCCGCCGGATTCAGGTTGTTCAGATAATTATCAGAGGCCAGAGCGATACCTGTTTTTCCCATGGCAATGTTTCTGCCAAATCCCTTCGATGCCAGTTCACCTATTCCAAAAATTGAATATGGCAGATGGTCCTTGCTTTGTCCGTTCAGGGAGGTCACCTGTGAAAATATCAGGATGATTGGAAAAAGAGCATGTTTTATTTTACGGGTCCTATTCATATCTCATGTAATAAATCTCCAGCCTGACATCGTTCCTGTAATGCCGGCTGCTCCCAAGAATGAGCCAGTCAATGCTGTAAAAAACCTGATTCGGACTGATGGT
>JAFGRC010000001.1 GCA_016935355.1 Bacteroidales bacterium | reverse complement strand
TATAATTAATATTATGTTAAATATAATGTATAAAATTAAAGGGAAGCGTTTGCTCCCCTTTTTTGTTACATATTCTTTAGTTTTTCAACAACCTCATTATATTTATCGGTCATTTCCAGTCTGTAATATACGTTCCTGAGGTTTTCCAGTACGTAGCTATCCGTAGGATCAATTTCACTGGCCCTTTCCATATATGGAACAGCTTTTTTTAGCATGGCATCTCCTTCTGTATCCAGCCTCTGAAATTCAGCATTATCCGTGGTCAATGATGCTTCTTCATAAAGCTTTACAGCTTTGTTATAATACAATACACCAATATTATAAGCAGCATTGAAAAAATCAGGTTCCATCTCAAGGCACTCAAGATATACCTTTTCTGCTTCATCAATGTTACCCAGGTTTTCCTGCATTACAGCTTCTGCAAAATAATAGGAAACGTTTTCAGGATCCCTTTGCTTGGCAACAGAAAGCAGTTTTAATGCCTCGTCAGGTTGCTGTGTATTGATATAATAATTGATCATTTCATTCATAATAGCCTGATTTTCAGGATATTTACTAAATCCTTCCTGAATCGTTGAAACAGCTTTCGCAGTATCCCCTGTTGCAAGTAAACTTTGTTCAAGATAAACATATAAAAAAGGATCACTGTAATCAAGGGCTGTAAGTTCAGTGAAGTATTTTACGGCATCACTGTAATTTTCACTTTCCAGCGCGGTACGACCGGCATTATACATGATAACAGAGTCCACAGCATTCTGGTCCATAACAGGTAATTTGCCAAGATTCAGAATTTCAGCAAAACTGCGGTAGGAAGATTCAGTGTCTCCTTTGTCATAATCCAGTACAGCTTTTATTTCATATGCTGACTGCAACGTGCTCACGGCATTTGCGATCCTGCTGTTTTCCTTGCCGTTTGTATTGAGCTCAATTGCCCTGTTGATCGCGTCTCTTGCTTTGGTAAGGGCATTATCAACGATGGGATTTGTTTCCGTCCAGTTTGCCAGCTCACCATTGATAAATTTAAGTGTTACGCGGTCATAAACATATTCCTCGATCTGGTTGGGCCCTTCCTGTGATGTTTGGATCTCACGGGGATTTTGAAGGAAAAGGACAGCCTCGGAAGTTCCCATGCCTATATACAGTACATCGTTATGTACATTAAATGCGTCAACCAGCAATTCTGCATGATCTGTCCATGTTTTGACTTTGGTACTGCGCTTCGCGTGTTCGATATTATTATTGCTTTTATCAAGTTTTTTCTCAAGTGAGGAATAATTGATCACGGAGGCAACCTGTGAATTAACACGCACTCCTGACAGCAATATCAACGTCGCAAGTAAAAATACGATCTTCTTCATATCAATTGTTTTTAATTTAATGAGTATAAATAATTTCTATTGTTATTTCATCAAAAATTTTGCCAAATATAAATTCTATTTGGAAATTGTCCAAAAAAAATAGAAGATAATCAGAAAAATTGATGATCTATCCGGAATATTAAGCTTCTTAATCAATTACATTTCAGTAGTCTGACATGCTCCAGCTGCATTTCCAACCCAAATCAGGGATGATCAGCTGCAGTAGACAAGTCAATAAACTCTTCTGCAGATCCGATAACTCCGGTTACGGCAGCAATTGAATCCCCGTTCCTGATGTTGATGAGTTTCACACCCTGGGTCGCCCTGCCTGTTAATCTCAGACCTGAGACTGCCAGCCTGATCGTCAGTCCTGATTTCGTAATGATCATGATGTCGTCCGTATCCTTAACATTTTTAAGGGCTACCAGCGGACCTGTTTTGGCAGTTACGTTGATGGTTTTTACTCCCTTTCCGCCCCTGTTGGTTATCCGGTAATTTTCCAGCACTGTACGTTTACCATATCCGTGAGCTGATACGACAAGGATTGCTGAAGAAGTATCATGGATGCAGATCATTCCAATGACTTCATCATCAGGATCGGAAAACCTTATTCCTGTAACACCGGAAGCATTCCTGCCCATGGGTCTTACTGTCTTTTCATTGAACCGGATGGCTTTACCGGACCTGACCGCGATCAGTATTTCATTCTCTCCGTTGGTAAGTTGGGCTTCCAGGAGGCTGTCCCCTTCCCGGATGTTAATGGCATTGATCCCGTTTTGTCTGGGACGTGCATATGCTTCAAGTGAAGTTTTCTTGATCAGCCCTTTCCGGGTGCAAAGCACAATAAAATTGTTTTTGACATAATCATCCTCGGTGAGATTTGCTACTTTAATGAATGCTTTTACTTTGTCACCGGATTCAATGTTTATGAGATTTTGAATGGCACGTCCTTTTGAGCTTTTTGTTCCCTCAGGTATCTCATATACCTTAAGCCAGAAACACCTTCCTTTTTCAGTGAAAAAAAGCATGGTATTATGCATGGTGGCATGATAAAGGTATTCAAGATAATCCTCTTCCCTTGTTTCACTTCCCCTGGAACCTATTCCGCCCCGGGCCTGAGTCCTGAAATCCGTCAGTGGTGTACGCTTGATATAACCCAGACGGGAAATCGTGATGATCATATCGTCATCGGCATAAAAATCTTCGGGATTGAACTCTCCTTCATCAGGCACAATATTCGTTCTGCGCACATCACCATATCGGTCTGCCATTTCCCTGAGCTCATTTTTGATCAGGTCCATTCTGAGCGATTCGTCAGCCAGTAAGCTCCTGAGATGGGCAATTAGCTTCTGCAATTCTTCATATTCAAGTCTGATCTTGTCTCTTTCCAAACCGGTAAGTCTCTGGAGCCTCATATCCAGAATAGCCCTGGACTGGATCTCAGTCAGGTCAAAGGTGTTCATAAGTCCTGTTTTGGCTTCATCAGGAGTTTTAGACGCGCGGATCAGACTGATCACGGCATCCAGATTATCGAGAGCAATCAGCAGTCCTTCCAGGATATGAGCTTTCTTTTCAGATTCATCCAGTTCATATTGGGTACGCCGCACCACCACCTCATGCCGGTGTTCAACAAAATATTTTATGCATTGCTTCAGTGAAAGGATTCTGGGACGCCCGTGAACCAGAGCGATGTTATTGACATTAAAGGATGTCTGTAACTGAGTATGCTTGTACAGGTTATTCAAAACTATGCTTGCCTGGGCATCCTTTTTGCATATGATTACGATGCGTATACCGTTCCGGTCCGATTCATCATTGATATATGAAATGCCTTCAAGCTTTTTCTCGTTGATCAGCTCCGCAATCTTCCTGATCATTTCGGCCTTGTTTACCTGGTAAGGAACCTCTTTGATCACAATAACTTCCCGGCCGCTTGGTGTAAGTTCTATTTCGGTCCGAGCACGCATTACGATCCTGCCCCTGCCGGTCTCAAAAGCCTCACGGATACCTTTATGACCGTATATTATTGCACCGGTAGGGAAATCAGGCCCTTTTATGTAATTCATCAACCCTTCTGTATCAATCTCATGGTTTTCTATATATGCAATGGTAGCGTTGCAAACTTCGGTCAGATTGTGAGGCGGTATGTTGGTTGCCATTCCGACTGCTATGCCGGATGCTCCGTTTATCAGTAAATTTGGTATTTTTGAAGGAAGAACAACTGGTTCCTGCAGGGTGTCATCAAAGTTTAGCTGATAATCAACAGTGTTTTTATCAATATCAGCCAGCATTTCTTCGGCAATTTTTTGCAGGCGTGCCTCTGTATATCTCATAGCTGCAGGGTTATCGCCATCCATAGACCCGAAATTACCCTGTCCCTCAACCAGCGGATAGCGTAACGACCAATCCTGCGCCATCCTCACCATGGCATCGTAAACTGAAGAATCACCGTGAGGATGGTACTTTCCCAATACCTCGCCAACTATACGGGCCGATTTTTTAAACGGTCTGTTTGACAGTACGCCCAGGTCCTGCATGCCAAAAAGGACTCTGCGGTGCACGGGTTTTAAACCATCCCTGACATCCGGCAAAGCGCGTGAGACAATAACCGACATCGAATAATCGATGTATGCAGATTTCATCTCTTCCTCAATGTTGATCTGTATGATTTTTTCTTCCTCAGCCATCTATTTATATGACAAATAAATACGTGATAAATAAACAAATACATAAGATTATAAGCATGCTAAAATAGATATTTCTTCCCGCTAAATTGATTTTTTTTTAATGATTATATTAACAAATCCTGTTAAAAAAACGTTATGATATAATTAGTATATTTGCAATCGAATTGTGTTGTTCCGGCGGGGTAAATATATTGTATATGGATGCCAAGTTTTCACAAAGAATCAAAGACGTGTTGTCTTACAGCAAGGAAGAAGCTATCAGGCTGGGAAACAACGAAATAGCACCTGAACATTTGCTGTTGGGTATATTGCGTGAAGGTGAAGGAGTTGCCATTGATGTACTGGTATCTCTGGGAACCAATTTGTATCAGCTGAAAAAAGATCTGGAATCTGTTGTATCTAATGAGGGTCCTATAAAGATTACGGAAACGGACAATATTCCTTTGCTGAAGACTTCGGAAAGGATCCTGAAGCTGGTTTATCTTGAAGCAAAATCACTTAAAAAGACTACCATCGATACCGGCCATCTTTTACTTGCACTGATGAAGGATGAGAATTCCCGTGTGACGCGCATTCTTGATGAACATAGTGTGGATTATGGAAAGGTAAGAAGGGAAATGCTGAACGAGCATATGGTTGATTCGGAAGATGGTGAGCCCAGGGCAGACTATTCGCAGGAAGATGACGAGCCCATGTCTTCTTTCGGTCCCCAGGGGGGCAAAAAGACCAATCCGGAATCCACTCCGAAAACGAATTCCGATACTCCCGTTCTGGACAATTTTGGAATTGACCTCACCCGCGCTGCTGAAGAGGACAGAATGGACCCGATCGTGGGAAGGGAAAAAGAAATTGAAAGACTGGCGCAGATCTTAAGCCGGCGCAAAAAAAACAATCCTATTTTGATTGGCGAACCCGGTGTTGGAAAATCGGCCATTGTTGAAGGTCTGGCATTGCGGATCATCCAAAAGAAAGTATCCCGGGTGCTTTTTGGCAAGCGCGTCGTGACCCTTGATCTGGCGGCCATTGTTGCGGGAACAAAATACCGCGGTCAGTTCGAGGAACGCATGAAAGCCATTCTGAACGAACTCTCAAAAACCACCAATGTGGTTCTCTTTATTGATGAAATCCATACCATTGTTGGTGCCGGCGGCGCTACAGGTTCCCTTGATGCAGCAAACATGCTGAAACCGGCTCTTGCACGAGGCGATATTCAGTGCATCGGTGCAACCACCCTGGACGAATACCGGCAACATATCGAAAAAGACGGTGCGCTTGAGCGGCGTTTTCAGAAAGTAATGATTGAGCCAACATCTCCTGAAGAAACCATGGAGATCCTTAATAATATCAAAGAACGTTATGAGGACCATCACAATGTGATGTATACGAAGGAAGCGATTGAAGCCTGTGTGAAACTGACGAACCGTTATATTTCCGACAGACATTTGCCTGATAAGGCAATTGATGCGCTGGATGAATCGGGATCAAGGGTGCACATTTCCAATATACATGTTCCGGAAAAAATACTCGAACTGGAAAAAGAGATTGAAGAAATTAAAAAGGAAAAGATCAAAGCCGTTAAGAATCAGAACTTTGAAAAAGCAGCCAGTTTCAGGGACAAAGAAAAGGAACATCTCGAAATGCTGGAAGATGAGAAACTGAAATGGGAAAAGGAACTTACCCGAAACCGTCAGGAAGTAAATGCAGAGAAGGTCGCTGAAGTTGTAGCCATGATGACAGGTGTTCCGGTTCAGCGTATTGCTCTGGAAGAGGGACAGCGATTGCTGCGCATGGCTGAGGAACTCAGAGGCAGTGTCATCGGTCAGGATGAAGCCATCGGAAAGGTGGTCAAATCAATACAGCGTAACAGGGCCGGGTTGAAAGATCCGAACAAGCCCATCGGCACGTTTATTTTCCTGGGTCCTACGGGTGTTGGCAAAACTCAGCTGGCAAAAGTCCTTGCACGGTACCTTTTCGATTCATATAACAACCTGATCCGGATTGATATGAGCGAGTATATGGAAAAATTTTCCGTATCCCGTCTCGTCGGAGCGCCTCCGGGTTATATCGGATATGAAGAAGGCGGACAGCTGACAGAAAAAGTCAGAAGAAGACCTTACAGTGTGGTATTGCTGGATGAGATTGAAAAAGCACATCCTGACGTATACAACATCCTGCTGCAGGTACTTGATGAAGGACAGCTTACGGACAGTCTGGGCAGACAGGTGGACTTCCGGAATACCATCCTGATCATGACATCGAACATCGGAACCAGGCAATTGAAGGATTTCGGACAGGGAGTCGGATTTACGACCGGTACAAAACAGGCTTCAAGCCATGAATATGCAAAAAGTGTCATCCAGAATGCTCTGAAGAAGGCCTTCTCTCCAGAATTCCTGAACCGGCTTGATGATGTTGTGATCTTCAATGCACTGGACCGCGAAGATATTCACAAGATCATCGATATTGAGCTCCAGGGATTGTACCATCGTATTCACAGCATGGGATACAAGATCATTATATCTGATGCGGCAAAGGATTTTATCGCTGAAAAGGGCTATGATGTTCAGTTCGGCGCAAGACCCTTAAAAAGATCCATCCAGAAGTACCTGGAAGACCCGATGGCAGAAATAATAATTAAATCTGATCTGAAAGAGGACGATACCATTGCGGTTAGCTTCAATAAAAAGAAGGAAGAAATTCTTATGAAGGTTTTCCACCCTGAAGAAGAAGCTGCTGCAATAGATGAAGCCGAGACCAGTGATGATAAAAAAGGCAGTTGACAGCAAAAATCAGCGTTATAATTATATTCAGGTGTGTCAGACCGGAATGCCGAACAAATCGAATTCTTCTGCATGGGTTATGGTCACATTATAAAAATTACCCGCAATGAGTTCTCCGTTTGATGCAGAAATCAAAACCTCATGATCCACTTCCGGTGAATCTGCTTCTGTCCTTCCGACATAATACTCCCCTCCCCTGCTATCAACTAAAACTTTAAATGATCTATTTATTTTTGTGTTATTCAATTCTTTAGATATATATGATTGTCTTGTGGCAATTTCATTTGCACGTTCGGTTTTTACCTTTTCGGAAATCAGATCTTTATAATGGTCAGATCCATATGTACCTTCTTCTTCAGAGTATCTGAAAACACCCAGCCGGTCGAATTTCATCCTTTCAATAAAATCAAGCAGCTCAAGGAATTCTTCTTCCCCTTCACCCGGATGACCTGTCAGTACAGTTGTACGCAATGTAATATCAGGAATTTCTGAACGTATGTATGAGATCAATTCATTTAATTGTGCCTGGCTATGGCCCCGACGCATAAGTTTAAGCAATTTGTTGCTTGCATGTTGAATGGGTATGTCGAGATACCTGCAGATATTATTTCTTTCTTTCATGATTGTGATTACCTCTTTCGGGAATCCTGCCGGATAAGCATAATGCAGTCTGATCCACTCAAATCTTTTAAATTCAGAAAGCTTTTCGAGCAAATCGGCCAGTGCCGGCCGTCTGTATAGGTCCAGTCCGTAGCTGGTCAGATCCTGTGCGATCAGGATGATTTCTTTGACACCCTGATCAGCCAGATATCCTGCTTCATCCATTAATACATCCATGGATTTTGACCGGTGTCTGCCCCGGATCATCGGAATTGCACAAAAAGCACATTTCCGGTCACATCCCTCAGAAATCTTCAGATAGGCATAATGTGGAGGTGTTGTCAGATGACGTTCGGCCTTCAGCTGTTCGGTGAAATTTAAATTAAGATGTTTAATGACCCCTTCAAAGTCATTAACACCAAAATACTTATCAACTTCCGGAATTTCTTTTTCCAGTTCTTTTTTATAACGTTCTGAAAGGCAGCCGATCACAAAAATCCGGTTGATCAATCCCAGTTCTTTTGCGCGTATAAACTGGAGTATCGTGTCAATAGATTCCTGTTTTGCATCATTTATAAAGCCACAGGTATTGATGATAATGGTCTTTGCTTCGAAGGAATCTTCATTATGCATGATCCTGATGCCATTGGCTTCAAGCTGCCGCATCAGGATCTCTGAATCAACTGTATTTTTCGAACAGCCAAGTGTGACAATATTGATGAAATCTGTCTTATTATCAGGACTGACCAGCATTTGATTGTTATGTCTTAATGGATCACCGGGGCAAATAAGGTCTCAACGAACTCATGCTTGTTAAACAATTGAAAATCAGTTATTTTTTCTCCGATACCTATATATTTCACAGGTACTTTAAACTGATCGGAGATGCCGATCACGACTCCCCCTTTTGCAGTACCGTCGAGTTTGGTGACTGCAATGGCGTTGACCTGTGTGACTTCGGTGAATTGCCGTGCCTGTTCAAATGCATTTTGTCCCGTGGAACCGTCAAGGATCAGCAGTACCTCGTGCGGAGCTTCAGGTATGACTTTCTGAATAACGCGTTTGATCTTTGCCAGCTCATTCATCAGGTTGGTCTTGTTATGCAGTCTGCCGGCCGTATCGATGATCACAACATCTGTCTCGCCTGACTTTGCTGAAAACACGGTGTCATAAGCAACGGAAGCAGGATCTGAACCCATTTGCTGTTTTACTAGCGGCACACCGGCACGTTCGGCCCAAATGGTCAGCTGATCTACCGCAGCGGCCCGGAATGTGTCGGCAGCACCCAGCAATACGCTCTTATTTTGCATTTTATACTGGTAGGCAAGCTTCCCGATTGTTGTCGTTTTTCCCACACCGTTCACACCAACCACCATAATAACATAGGGTTTTGGCAGATCAGACACATCTGTCCCGCTTATGTCGGCGGCTTTGTTCTCTTCCAGCAATGATGCTATTTCCTCTTTCAGAATCATATTCAGTTCACCCGTATTCAGATATTTATCGCGTGAGACCCTTTTTTCAAGTCTTTCAATGATCTTGATGGTTGTATTGACACCAACATCGGAAGCTATCAGAGCCTCTTCAAGGTTGTCCAGTACTTCATCATCAACCCGTGATTTACCAATTACGGCGCGGGACAGTCTTTTTACAACACTTTCCTTTGTCTTCTCCAGACCCCTGTTCAGGTCATCCTTGTTTTTGTGTGTAAACAATCCGAATAATACCATAAAGTGTATTTAACAATAAGGTTTTTAGAAAAAAAAAGCTTTCTTATTTTTCAAAGAAAGCTTTAAAGTGCAAATAAAATTTTATCAATTTTCATTAAAAAAATCCTTGATATGATCATTGTGTACAATTTCTTCCTTGAAAATATACGCGCCGGTCTTGGGAGATTTGACCATTTTAATGCATTTGCTGAAACTTCTTCCTTTTCCGGTTTTTAAGGTTGCTATTACTTTTTTGGCCATAATAATCGTTTTTATTTAATTTCACGGTGGACAGTGACTTTCTTCAATATCGGATTGTACTTTTTCAATTCAAGCCGGTCGGGTGTATTTTTCTTGTTTTTTGTTGTAATATATCTTGACATACCCGGCATTCCGGTATTTTTATGTTCCGTGCATTCAAGAATAACCTGATTTCTGTTACCTTTCTTTGCCATATCCTGGTGTGATAATAATTAATAACTCTTGATAAATCCTTTGCTTTTGGCTGTTTCAAGCGCCTTTTTCAATCCTACCTTGTTGATGTACCTGAGTCCTGAAGCAGAGACTCTCAGTTTCACCCAGCGGTTTTCCTCCTGAAGAAAGAGTTTCTTGTTAAGCAGGTTTACTTCAAATGTTCTCTTCGTCCTTCTTTTGGAGTGTGAAACATTATTGCCAACCTGTGCAGTCTTACCTGTTATCTGACAAATCTTCGACATTTCCGTATTCGTTTTCTTGTTTTTTAAAACAGCTGGCAAAGTACGTCAATTTTTTTCAAATTTTCAAGTGTAGCTTAAAAATATTTACCGATTACCTTCCAGTTCCTTTTTCAGCATAAAAAGAGCTGTTATTGCAGCTTTTTGTATGTTGCGTCCCCGATGCTCCCCGAAATGATAGACCTTTGATGTTATTTTATCTCCTGCCGCAATTGCAATCCATGTTGTACCAACCGGCTTCCGGTCAGTTCCGCCTGCGGGTCCTGCAACGCCCGTGACAGCCACGGAATAATCACTTTTAAGTCTTATCAGTGCGCCTGCTGCCATCTCATGAACAACCTCCCGGCTTACGGCACCATATGTCTCAATTGTGGCGGGTGATACGCCCAGTTGATCGGACTTGATTTCATTCGAATAAGCGATGATTCCCCCTTTGAAATAATCCGATGCCCCGGGAACAGAAGTGATCAGCTCGCCGATCTTACCACCCGTGCAGCTTTCGGCAAGTGAAAGAGTAAGTCCTTTTTTGCGCAACATGTTGCCCGTGATTTCCTCCAGCCGGTCTTCATTATATCCGAAAATATAAGGACCGATCACAGCTTCCAGTTTTTTCAGTTCGGTACGCATTTCTTCCAGCAGTCTGTCCGGTTTGTTGTCAGTTCCGCTGAGCCTTAACCGCAGTATCCCCGGAGAGGGAAGATATGCAAGACTGATGTTGGAAGGAAGCCTTGCTTCCCATTCTTCAATAAGTTTTGCCATCGCAGATTCTGATATACCGGATGTCAGCACCGTTTCATGATGTATGACGGGAAGTATGAAACGCCGTCTCAATCTGGGCGCCAGTTCGTTTTGGAAGATCTCCTTCATTTCATAGGGGACACCTGGTAAAGCGACATATGTGATGTTGTCTTTGCTGAACCACATTCCCTGTGCTGTACCCGACCTGTTGGGCAATACTTCACAATTATCCGGCAGCATGGCCTGTCCTGCATTTTTATCGTTTACGATACCACCCCTTGCATGGATGAAGACCTTGATCCGTTCAAGCACTTCCGGATTCAGGGACACTCTGGAGTTAAAATATTCTGCAAGGCAATATTTGGTTACATCATCACTGGTCGGACCCAGCCCTCCCGTGGTAAGGACAAGTTCTGCCCTTGTTGAGGCTTCTTCAAGTACTGCAGGTATGTTCTCTGCTTTATCTGCTATGGTAGTGATGCGCACAACGGCAATACCAAGCTTGTTCAGTTCTTCAGCCAGAAATGCTGCATTGGTGTTAACGACCTGTCCGATCAAAATCTCATCACCTATAGAAATGAGTTCAGCTTTCATAAAATTATCTGTTCTTTCCCTTATCTATTTATAAACCAAATTGTTTAAGGTATTTAACGACTTAAATGTTTAAAAATAGCTGTTCTTTTAATATCAATAAACAAACAGCCCTTCGTTCCTTTAAGTGAAGGGCGTTAACTGTTTTTTATCTGAGCGGGAAACGGGATTCGAACCCGCGACCTAAAGCTTGGGAAGCTTTCGCTCTGCCAACTGAGCTATTCCCGCAAGAGCCTCTCAGGGGATTTGAACCCCCGACCTGCGGTTTACGAAACCGCCGCTCTAACCAGCTGAGCTAAAGAGGCTTATTGACAATTATACCGTAAAAATAGAAATAATATCATTCCGGACAAAGATATCAGATTTTTTTTAAGGCATGAATGCGTTGCAACAGTGTGGGATGTGAATGGTGGAAAAATACATATACCGGATGAGGAGTAAGGTTGTTCAGATTCTTTGAAGAAAGCTTTTTCAGTGCACGGATCAGATCCTCCGCATGGTCATGATCTTTGACGAATTTGTCTGCAGCATATTCATTCCTTCGTGAGACATGATTCATAAGCAGTCCGGTCACCAGAGAGATCGGACTGTAAAGTATTCCGAATGCAATCAATCCCAGGTGAAAACCGGTCCGTTCGCTACCCAATGCTTCGGACAGCGCCGGATTGTCAATAAGCAACGATAAGATGAACAACGTAATGCCTGCCTGAGCAATTCCGATAATAATGCCCACAAGTGTATGTTTCTTTTTATAATGCCCGATTTCATGAGCAAGCACCGCAACAATCTCTTCAGTTGTCAGATCGTGAATCAGCGTATCATACAGGACGATCCTTTTCTTTGGTCCCAGACCGCTGAAATAAGCATTTGCCTTTGTTGATCTTTTGGATCCGTCAATCACATAGATGTTTTCAAGTTTGAATCCTGCTGCTTTGCTGAAATTATTTATGGCTTCCCGCAGTTCACCTTCAGGCAGGGGTGTCTGTTTGTTAAAAAGGGGTACAATGAGTGATGAATAAAACATGGCCATAGAAACGGAAAATACCGTGGCTGCTATCCAGGCGTATATCCAGAACATGGAGCCTGTTTGTTCATAAAACCATACCACAAGAGCCAGCAGTCCTCCGCCGATAAGGGCTCCAATTCCCCACCCCTTTATTTTGTCAAGAACATATGTTTTTGGAGTGGTCTTGTTAAAACCAAAGCGCTCTTCTATCACGAAAATATCATATATGCTGAAGGGCGTGTTGATGATATCCGAGGCCACTGCAAGAATTGCAAAGAACAACAGCACCACCAGTACGGGATGTTCCGTAATTCCCCTCGCCCAGCTGTCAACCAGACTGAACCCTCCCAGAAACAACATGAGCATGATGATGGTAAAACTGAATGAACTGGTTATAAAAGAAAACCGGTCGTTGACCTTTTTGTACTCCTGCTGCCTGCGGTACTGATCAGCATCATAAACATCTTTCAGCTCATCCGGCAGTTCAGGATTTATACTTTTGCTATTCAGATAATCCAGAACACGTTCCAGAACAAAATCAAATACAATGATCAGAATGATTATTACAAAAACAGTATTATACATGATTAAAATTGGAAACCATATAGATTGAAAAACACTAAGTTCTCATACCACCGCAAACCCCGATCACCTGTCCGTTCACATAAGATGACAGATCAGACGCAAGGAACAGGGCAACCTTTGCCACTTCTTCAGGTGTACCGCCACGTTTAAGGGGTATCTTTTCTTCCCAGCTTTTCTTTACATCATCAGGCAACCTGGTAGTCATTTCCGTTATGATGAAACCCGGAGCGATTGCATTGCATCTGACATTACGGGATCCGAGCTCCTGGGCTATGGTTTTGGTGAATCCGATCATACCGGCTTTTGAGGATGCATAGTTTGCCTGTCCGGCATTCCCGCCTATACCGACTACAGAGCTCATATTGATGATGGATCCGCCCATGTTTTTGATCATGATGCGCTGGACCGCCTTGGTGAAATTGAAAACCGATTTCAGATTTACGTTGATCACTGCATCCCATTGCTGTTCGGTCATTCTCAGGAGCAATCCGTCCATGGTGATACCAGCGTTATTGACCAGGATGTCAACAACCCCATAATCATTAATGATCTGTTCAACGGTCTTTTGTGTATCCTCAAAACTGGAAGCATCTGAAGCATATGCTTTCCCTTTTACGCCCATTTCATTGATCAGTTTTTCCACTTCAAGGGCATTATCGTCAATCCTGAGGTCCGTTATGGCAACATTGGCGCCTTCACGCGCAAATGCCAGTGCAATGGCCCGTCCGATACCTCTTGCAGCACCGGTAACAATGGCAGTTTTACCTTCCAGTAGTTTCATTTCCTGATTTTATAGAATGTATATCTGTAAATCAGCTGTCAAAATTAAAAAGAATATTGAATTAAGCCAGATTTTAGATGCCATAACGCTCCACCCTCTTAACTTGGTATACTCCTTTAACGGCAGAAAGCTTTGAAATAAGCGTGTCGAGATGAGCCGTATCCTTGACGGTGATCTTCATCCTTCCTTTAAACAGTCCCTCACTGGAATCCAGGGAAAACGACTGCAAGTTGATTTTCAGGTCCTTTGACAGTACATTTGAAATGTTATTCAGGATATTCGGGTCATTTTCTCCCTGTATGGTGATTTCGACTGCAAACAGGGCATTCCTGATACCACTGCGCCATTGTGCTTTCACAATCCTGTAACCGTATTTGGAAATCAGTTGTGCCGCGTTGGGACAGTTCAGCCGGTGTACCTTGATCCCTTCTCCCACGGTGACAAATCCAAATATTTCATCACCGAAAATCGGATTGCAGCATTTTGCCAGTTTAAAGTCAACATTCCCAACCTTCTGATCAATCACCAGAAAATCATCCGGTTTGATTATGGTTTCAACGGCCTTTGCTTCAAGTGATTCCTGTTCAGGAAGTACATGTTTTTGAGAGGGATCATGTTCCTGCAGCAATTCTTTGATCTCTGCCAAATCGATTTCCCCCGTTGATATTTTAAAATACAGGTCCTGTGCTGTTCTATGCTTATAGGTTTTGAGCAGTTTTCTGACGATATCATCTGAGAAAGGGACCTTCCAGTTCTTAAGCCGTCGCATGAGCATTTCCCTTCCGTTTTCAGCTTCCTTTACTCTGGCTTCATTCAGCTTGAACCTGATCTTGGTTTTCGCCTTGGATGTAACGACAAAATTAAGCCAGTCAATTTTGGGGGACTGGTTCCTCGAAGTGATGATCTCAACCCGGTCCCCGTTCTGCAAAACATGCCGGATGGGTACGTTCCGGCTGTTTATTTTTGCACCGGTGCAGGCGGAGCCCACTTCAGAATGGATATCGTATGCGAAATCGAGAACTGTGGCTCCCTCAGGGAATTTCTTCAGATCCCCCTTCGGTGTGAAAACAAATATTTCCTTGGAGTACAGGCTCAGTTTGAAATCATCCATAAATTCCTTTGCATCGGGCTCGGGCGTCTCCAGCACTTCCCTGATTTTGTCCATCCATTCCTCCAGTCCCTGATCACTTTCCAGTCCTTTATATTTCCAGTGCGCAGCAAATCCTTTTTCAGCGATCTCATTCATCCTGATGGTCCTGATCTGCACTTCGACCCATCGGCCCTCCGGTCCCACAACGGTAGTATGCAGTGCCTCATATCCATTGGTTTTCGGTACGGATATCCAGTCACGCAAACGCAATGGATTTGGCTGATAAATATCGGCAACCGTTGAATATACCTTCCAGCAATCGGCTTTTTCATTTCCCGCCTCGCTGTTCACGATGATGCGGATGGCAAAAAGATCATAGATGTCCTCAAAATCAACTCCCTTGTTCACCATTTTGTTCCATATGGAATGGATGGATTTCGGCCTTCCCTTGATCTCAAATTTGAAACCCTGTTTTGTCAATGCTTCTTCAAGAGGCTTTATGAATTCATGAATAAATTCCCTTCTTTCACGCATTTTTTGTGCAAGCATCCGGGCGATCTGGTCATATGTCTTCCTGTCAGTATACTTCAGGGACAGGTCCTCCATTTCCGACTTGATCAGGTAAAATCCAAGCCTGTGCGCAAGAGGTGCGTACAGGTATGCTGCATCTGATGCCATGCGGATCTGATATTCCTGGGGCATTTTCTTCATGTTACGCATGTAATACAAATGCTCTGCTATTTTTATAAGGATAACACGCACATCACCTGCCAGGTTCAGCAAAAGGTTGCGGAAATTCTCCGCCTGAGCGGCGATAGTCCTTTCATTCAGATCGTAAATTGAGTTTAAGCCCCTGACAATAACGGCCACCTGATTACCATAAATCTTCATGATCGCATCATTGCTGATCCTTCCCTGTTTATTTGCGGCGATCAGGAAGATGCTGAGAACCGATGTCATTCCCAGTCCGATCTCATTTACAGCAATTGCAGCTATTTCAATAGCCGATAGGATCCGTTCAACAGCGGCCTCACCAGGATGCTCATCCGGATTATCCGTAAGCAGTCCGAAAGCCCTTTTTAACCGGGTATAATCCTTTATTTCCCTGTTTTTCCGGATATCACGTACAAGACTCTCATATTTATTCCTGATTTCAGCTATATGCAGAGGAATCTCAGCCTTCATTTGTGGCAAAAAATTGCTTTCCTGCAAATTTAGTGCTTTTGACAATGGAAACTTTACGCAACATAAATTTATTTCTGAT
>JAFGRC010000128.1 GCA_016935355.1 Bacteroidales bacterium | reverse complement strand
TGAGGAACGAACTGCTGCTTTGTACGGAACCGGATCCATTACACAGGAAAGAAGACAAACAGGATTCGATAATTATGAAACACAGGATGATCATGCCATGCATATTATCGGAACGGCAACTGATGCAAATGCCGGGCACTATTATTATGTGAAAAACTCCTGGGGCGTGGACAATCCGTATGATGGCCACATCTTTGTTTCTGAGGATTATTTCAGATATAAGACCATTTCCATAATGGTCAACAAGAATGCACTGGATCATGAGAAATTAAACCTGTTGAACATAAAATAATTTACCCTGATATGGAGTGTAAAATAAGCCGCAATACAGGTTATTGCAACTGTTCCTATCCCTGCGGGAAGAAAGGCGTATGTTGTGATTGCCTTCATTATCATCGAAGGCTGCATGAATTGCCTGCATGTTATTTCCCTGATGATGCTGAACAGACATATGACAGGAGTATTGAAAATTTCATTCGCATCTATCAGAAACGGGGACCATGGTGGTGACATGTTAATAATTTCTTTTATTTTCATCCCTTATTGACAGCTTATTTCGCAACTTATTCCAATTATTTCCAGTAAAATGATAATTCCACGTAAATTGTTTATTTTCATGAAGCGAACTGTGGGAAGGTATGTGTTGATACTTGCGGCCCTGGCCGTATTAAGCCTGTTTTATCATTTTACACCGGATGGTGGAAAAAGCTATTCCGAATTCAGGTTGGGAAGAACAACGGAAGCACCCGGATTTCTGAAGGCACCTGATTTCTGGGCCGATTCCGTGCTCATGTCCCTGTCAATGGAGGAACGTATCGCCCAGATGATCATGGTGGCTGCATATTCCAATGACAATGAAGAAAATGAACAGGAAGTCCGGAGGCTGATAAAATCATACAATATAGGAGGTTTGATCTTTTTTCAGGGTACACCTTACCATCAGGCGGAACTGACAAATTATTTTCAGTCGATCGCAAAAACCCCGTTGTGTATCGCCATGGATGCTGAATGGGGACTGGGTATGCGACTTGACAGTACGATCAGCTATCCGAGGCAGATGATGCTCGGAGCCGTCAGGAATGAAAACCTCATTTATGAGATGGGATATCAGATTGCAGAACAACTTACCCGCATCGGCGTTCATATTAACTTCGCACCCGTTGCGGATGTGAATAACAATCCGGCTAATCCTGTTATCAACAGCCGTTCATTCGGAGAAGACCGTGCAAACGTTACTTCGAAATCATTGCTTTACATGAGGGGAATGCAGGATAAAGGTATTGTGGCCGTGGCCAAACATTTTCCCGGCCACGGTGATACCGACGTTGATTCACATGCCGATCTGCCGGTAATCAGGTATTCATTCAGCAGACTGGACAGTCTTGAATTATTTCCGTTCAAGGAGTTGATCAACAGCGGGATTTCAGGAATCATGACAGCTCATTTGCAGATTCCGGTAATTGATTCGCTTGATAACATACCCTCTTCCCTCTCCAGGATAGTCATTGATTCATTGTTGAAGGATGCAATGGGATTTAACGGACTGGTGTTTACCGATGCGATGAACATGAAAGGCATCACCAACTATTATCTGCCTGAGGAAGCCGTTGAAAAGGCAGTACTGGCGGGCAATGATATTCTGGTCATGCCCGGTGATGTTCCGCTGGCAATAAAGACTGTTTCCGGAATGATCAGAGATGGTATCATCAGCGAGGGAGAGATAAACTCGCGTTGCCAGAAAATACTGCTGGCAAAATTCTGGATGGGATTAAGTGAGTATAAACCGGTTGATTTGCATAATATTAATAAGGATCTTAACAAAGATGCCTATGAGTTGCTCCAAAGGAAGCTTATTGAGTCCTCACTGACCGTTCTATCGAACAAAAACAACACACTTCCTTTCCGGCGGCTGGATACCCTTACGATGGCCTCAGTCGCTTTTGGTGAAACAGGCGACAGCGCATTCCAGAAATCCCTTAATTTTTATAAAACGGTAAAACAGTATCATATAAATAATGATATGGGATGTGATGCGGACAGCATCCTGAATGAGATCCGCAATTGCAACGTTGTGATCGCCAGTTTGCATTCAAATGATCACAGGGCAGCAACGCAATACGGTATCGGGGATGATCTGATCGGATTGATTGACAGTCTTGCACGCATCAAAAACGTAGTGTTAAATGTATTTGCAAATCCTTATATATTAGACCGCTTCGAGGATACGGATCAGTTTTCAGGCGTTCTGGTCTCCTATGAAAATTCCGGCACAATTCAGGATCTTGCGGCCCAGATGATGTTCGGTGCTTTTGGTGCTGACGGAATGCTGCCGGTTTCAGTCGGCCGCTGGAACGCACTGCTTTCGGGACAGGCAATACAGGGTATAAACAGACTAAAATATTCGATACCGCTTGAGGCTGGAATGAACCGGGAAATACTCGAACGGATCGATGATACGATTGCTGCATCAATAGCATGTCAGGCCCTGCCGGGATGTCAGGTTATGGTGGTCAGGAAAGGCATGGTCATTATGAACAAAGCATATGGTTATCACGAGTATAACGTTGGCAGGGAGGTGAAGATCACAGATCTGTATGATCTGGCATCGGTCACAAAAGCAGGAGCAACGGTGCCTGTCATTATGAAACTTTATGATGAAGGGTTGCTAGATATTAAGGAAAAGATATCCGTTTACCTGCCGGATCTTAAAACAACAAATAAAAGAAATGTCACCATTGAAGATATCCTGATGCACCAGGCCAGACTTCAGGCGTGGATACCTTTCTATCATTCATTGCTTCACCCGGTATTTACTGATCAGTCACTCTTTGATGATTCATTAAATGATATGAATTCCCTGCGCCTCGGTCCGGGCCAATATATCAACCGCTATACCCAATATTCAAAGGAGGATATTTCTGCAGTCCAGTCGGAATTGTTTCCGCTTAAGGTTGCAGAGAAAATGTATATTGGAAGAAAATGGACGGATTCAATTTATACGGCCATAGCGAATTCACCATTGAGGGAAAAGAAAGAATATCTTTACAGTGACCTGGGCTTTTATCTGTTCAGTTTTATGATCGGCATCCTGACGGATCAGTCGCTTGACGAATATGCGGACACGGAATTTTACAGGAAACTTGGTTCTGACCGGCTTTGTTTCAATCCTTTGAATCGTTATTCCGACAATGAGATTGCACCTGCTGAAGATGACCAGTATTTTCGAAAACAGCTGATAAGAGGTTATGTGCATGATCCGGGTGCTGCAATGATGGGCGGGGTATCAGGACACGCAGGACTATTTTCCAATGCCAATGATCTGGCAAAGTTGTTTCAGATGTATCTGAACGGAGGTGTTTATGCGGGTGAACGCTATATTGAAAGTGAAACCATGGAACTTTTTACCAGAGGATCCCTCGGTGTAAAGGACAACCGCCGGGGACTGGGTTTTGACAAACCTGAACCCGATACGGCAAAACCGGGTCCGGCCTGTATGGATGCATCCCCGCTGAGTTACGGACACTCCGGCTTTACAGGTACGCTGGTGTGGAATGATCCGGAATATGATCTTATTTACATTTTTCTGTCAAACCGAGTTTTTCCTGATGCAACCAATGACAAACTGGTGGAGATGAACATCCGGACAAATGTGCAACAGGTTATTTATGATGCGATTATGGATAAGAAAGTCCCGGAGCTCATAGCCGGTCAGGACAACGGGGAATAACAGATAAAAGACATTAATATTTATACAGAATATGAAAGAGGTGATACATGTTGGGCTCTTTTCCTATGGAATGTCAGGACGTGTTTTTCATGCACCATTCCTGCACACCAATCCGAAGTTTTCTATTAAAAAAATCCTTCAGCGAAGTGCATCTGATGCCCGGCTGCGCTATCCGTATGTTGAAATTGCCCGTACCCCTGAAGAGCTTTATGGTGATCCGGAAATTGACCTGATTGTGGTGAATACACCCGATCATACACACTTTGAATTGGCAAGGGATGCACTGAAAGCAGGCAAACATGTGGTTGTCGAAAAACCCTTTGTGCTCAGCATGGAAGAGGGTGAGGAATTAATTGAACTGGCTGACAGAAAAGGAAAAAAACTAACCGTTTTTCAAAACAGGCGGTGGGAAGGCGATTTTCTGACGGTGCAAAAAATCATTGAACAGCATCTGTTGGGCAGACTGGTTGAATATGAGGCTCATTTTGACCGTTTCCGGAACTACATCAGGGATTCCTGGAAGGAGAATCCGGCTTGCGGGACAAGTACCTTGTACAATCTCGGTTCACATCTGATCGACCAGGCTCTGGTTCTTTTCGGTATGCCTGAAGGAGTGTTTGCTGACATCAGGAAACAGCGCACCAATGCTCTGGTTGATGATGCTTTCGATCTTTTGCTGATCTACCCCGATGTTAAAGTCGTTTTGAAGGGAAGTTACCTCGTACGTGAGCCGGGTCCGCGTTTTAAGCTAAACGGAACGGAAGGCTCATATGTGAAGTACGGGACGGACCCACAGGAAGGTGCTTTACAGGCAGGCCATTTGCCTGATGAAACTGGCTGGGGCAGGGAACCTGAAGAAAACTGGGGTTTGATCAACACCACTTTAAAAGGCATTCACTTTCGCGGTAAGGTTGAAACCTTTCCCGGCAGTTACCAGGAGTTTTACAACAATTTACATGAGGCAATTGTAAGCAATAAGGAGCTTGCCGTAAAGCCGGCTGAATCGCTGAATGGAATCCGGATCATCCATGATGCTTATAAAAGCAGCAATATAAAAGCAGTTGTTAAATTATAAGTCGGGAATATTTCCGGTCAGGTTTCCTGACCCTTTTCTTCCGTATCATAGCTTTCCGGATACTTCATTCTTCTTTCCTGGATCCGCGCTTTCTTTCCCGTTAATCCACGGAAATAGAATATTCTTGCCCTTCTTACCTGGCCGTGCTTGTTAACTTCGATCTTATTGATAAACGGTGAGTTGACGGGAAATATCCTTTCCACTCCGATATTACCTGACATCTTACGTACCGTAAAGGTTTCACTCATTCCGGAGCCATGGCGCTGGAGGACAACACCACGGTATTGCTGCACCCTTTCCTTGTTTCCTTCAATGATCTTATAATGGACGGTTATGGTATCCCCTGCTTTGAAGGCCGGAAATTCATTTTTAATATTAAATTGATTTTCAGCTATCTTGATTAAGTCCATCGGAAAAATAATTTGTATTCTGGTTAAAAAATCAGGTCGCAATATTACGAATAATTTTTGAGAGTTCGGGTTTAATACATTAAAATTACAACAATTTCAGCAGGGCATTGCTTCAACCGGATCTCCTGACTTGTGACGCCTTGCAAAATTAGTGCGGTTTCATTTTCTAACATTCTGAATATGAATAATAAAAAAATCAAAAAGTTGAT
>JAFGRC010000127.1 GCA_016935355.1 Bacteroidales bacterium | reverse complement strand
TTTAGTATTCTTCCCTTAAGGTGGTTTAAGGAGTGAGTTTACGCACTCATTTCAGTGCACCATTTAAGTCAATTATTTTTCCTATTTTTGAATCAGCAAAAATGGTATTATTTACATCTTGCTATTTGTTGCAGTCAGGAATGATTCACAGGATGGTATAGCTCCTGGTTTTGCCTGGAAAACAATATAAATTTAACTGATGCAAGCCTTACCTGTTTACGAAATCGATGGCCGTAACCTGTATCACAGCTTTGTTGCCGGCGCAAAAAAAATTCTGGAAAATCAACATTACCTGAATAAGATCAATGTTTTTCCGGTAAGTGACGGAGATACAGGAAGCAACATGGCAGTGACGATCCGCTCCGCCATTGAATCGATTCGTCCTGATAAGTCATTTAAAATTACTGCCGGCCGTATTGCAGAATCAGCAATGGAAAATGCCCGCGGGAATTCAGGGATCATATTCGCACAGTTTCTGTACGGAATGAGCAAAGAAGCAGGAGATTATCATAGACTTAATATTCCTCAGTTTGCAGCAAGTTTAAAACAATCTGTGCACTATATGTACGAAGCTATCGCCAACCCGGTTGAAGGCACTATGCTCACCGTAATTAAAGACTGGTCGAAATTCATATATGACCGCAGAAATATCGTTACCGATTTTAAACATTTGTTAACAAGTTCAACGGACACCATAGCAAAATCTCTTGCTGAGACAAAACAAAAACTGCTTGTTCTTGCCAAGGCAAATGTGGTTGATGCCGGCGCACATGCTTTTGTTTTATTTATTGAAGGAATTATTGAATTTATAGATACTTACAGCCTCAGAAAGCTATTGCAGTCCAGAACAGAATTTATCGTTCTGCCAGCAAATAATGAACAGGTTCCGGAGGAAGTTAAATTCAGGTATTGCACCGAAGGCATTGTGAGAAACCTTACCACCGACCAGAAAACGCTCATGCGCATTCTCAAGAAGCATGGGGATTCTGTTGTAATTGGTGGTAACGATATGGTCAAGCATATACATGTGCACACAAACCACCCTGCAAAACTGTTTCACCAGTTGAAGGATATTGGTCTGATAACTTTTCAGAAAGCTGACGATATGCTAAGGCAAAGTGATACCATCCACAACCGGAAATGGAAAACAGCACTGGTAACCGATTCGACTTGCGATTTGCCGCAGGAGCTTATCGATCATTACCAGATTAACATGTTGCCTCTTAATATTAATTTTGGCGAAAGCCATTACCTCGATAAAATAACCATTCAGCCACAGCAATTCTATACCCTGCTGAGACACCATGACGAATTTCCTAAAACTTCACAGGTAAACGAAAAAGCATTCAGTAATCTTTACGCTCAACTGGCAGCCCATTACGATTCCATTATCGCAATACACCTTACCGATAAGTTCAGTGGAACTTATTACAGCAGTGTAAAAGCGGCCCTAACGGCAAGCAAGGAGTTTAATAAACCCATAACAGTTTTAAACTCAAAAAACCTGTCAGGAGCGCTGGGCTTAATAACCCTGCGAACAGCTCAGGCCATTGATGCCGGACTGAAACATGAAGAAATTGTGTCAATGATGGAAAAGTGGATAGCAGACAGCCGCATTTTTGTAAGCGTTAAGACGCTCAAATATATGGTTCGTGGCGGAAGGGTTTCGTACATGAGGGGTTTTATCGCCGGTTTGCTGAATATCAACCCGATTGTTTCGATGGATGAAAACGGGAATTCCTTTGTGTTTGGTAAAACTTTCAGTCAGAAATCGAATATGAAAAAGGTGATGAAGCACATCCAGCATATTTGTAAGGACCGTGTAATTTGGAATTATATCGTTCTCCATGCTCAGAATACAGATGCAGCTGAATGGTACACGCAAAAAATGAAAGATTTCACCGGTAAAATGCCTGTTGCGGTTGTTAATATTTCGCCTGTAATAGGAGCAAATGCCGGCATTGGTACCGCTTCAGTTGCCCTGATGTTCAATTAAATATTACGATGATGACATTCATTCAAATTTACCTGATTGCTTTGGCAACAATCATGTCAATGATGTTCATTTTATGGATCATCAGCATTTGGATAAAAAATGTAAGCATTGTTGATTTATTCTGGGGGTTCGGGTTTGTTGTGGTTTGTTTTATATACTATCTGAAAACAGGAGGATTCGAAATCCGAAAAGTACTTTTATTGACAATGGTCTGCGTTTGGGGTTTGCGGCTTTCGGTATACCTGTCATGGCGCAATCATGGCAAGGGTGAAGATTTTCGCTATAAAAAATTCCGTAAGGATTATGGTGAACATCGTTACTGGTGGATTAGTTTTTTTCAAACTTTTCTTATACAGGGTGTTTTAATGTGGCTTGTTTCTGCACCTTTGCTGGGTGCACAGTATTACCCCCATAACGATGCTCTGAATGTTTTTGATTTTATAGGCATTTTTATCTGGCTTATTGGTTTCATTTTTGAAGCAGGCGGCGACATTCAACTGGCACTGTTCAAAAAAGACCCTGCCAATAAAGGGAAAGTACTGAATAAAGGATTCTGGCATTATACACGTCATCCAAACTATTTTGGCGACGCTGCAGTCTGGTGTGGCTATGCATTTATCTGCATTGCAGCCGGAAGTTATATTCCTGTTCTGGGCTCGGTTTTAATGATCATCTTAATTATTAAAGTTTCAGGTGTGGCACTTCTCGAAAAAACTTTAAAGACTTCAAAACCGGAATATAGAGATTATATAGAAAAAACCAGTGCGTTTATACCCTGGTTTCCTAAAAAATAAAATGTACAAATACCTTAACACATAAGGTATTGCTCATATTTCAGGCTGGTATTTTTTATTGCTTAATAAGGATAATTAATCATTCAGTTTCGCAATATGCAAAAGATTTCAATCATCATGATATTGAGTTCACTGATATTAGAACTCTGTGCTCAAAGTCCTCAGAATTATCCGACACCCGGTCCGGAACCGGTTGAGATCACACCTTTTAATGTTCTGATGTTTATTGTTTTACCTGTACTGATTGTCGTAGCCTATATATGGATCAGAAGAAGATCGTTAAAAAAAAAGCCTTAATGAGTCTTTGCTTCAGGATCCTTCACTGCGCTCAGTATGACAAAGTAAGTGAAATCAGTATACTTCCGGTATTATGGTCTGGTCACTGAAGGGGGGCCTCACGTATTTATGGCTTTTCTGGCGGGGCTTAAGCTCAAGGTTTTCCTGAGGCAACTCCTGATACGGTATCTGATCGAGCAAATGATGTATGCAATTCAGCCTTGCTCTTCTTTTATTGTCTGCCGGGACAACAAACCAGGGTGATTGCTTCGTATCGGTAAATTTGAACATCTCGTCCTTGGCTTTTGAATATTCGATCCATTTTTCACGTGAAGCAAGATCCATCTCGCTAAGCTTCCAACGCTTTGTGGGATCATCAATACGGGCCTGAAAACGGTTTTCCTGTTCCTCGTCAGAAACCGAGAACCAGTATTTGATCAAAATAATTCCGGAACGGATGAGCATGCGTTCAAACTCCGGACAGGACCGCATAAACTCATTGTATTCAATTTCAGTACAATATCCCATAACCCGCTCCACTCCTGCCCTGTTGTACCAACTCCGGTCAAAAAGCACCATTTCGCCGGTAGCCGGTAAATGTGCCACATATCGCTGAAAATACCATTGTGTTTTTTCACGTTCAGTCGGTGTTGCCAGTGCAACAACACGGCAGATCCTGGGATTCAGACTCTGTGAAATGCATTTGATGACACCTCCCTTCCCTGCTGCATCCCTTCCTTCGAATACCACCACCACCTTTATTCCTTCATGTTTGATCCATTCCTGAAGCTTTACAAGCTCGATCTGCAGCTTGCGCAGTTCCTCTTCATATAATTTTTTCTTGATTTTGCGTTCATCCCTTTTTTCAGGCTCGATATGTTTTAAATTTTCCATCTGCGAATGCTTTAAAAGAAAATCAATAGGTATTCAATTCGTATTAAATTTAATATATTTAGCTCATATAACGATTATGAATCATTAAAATGTACCTGAAATGAAAATCAATGACTACCCTGCTTTCAATGAAAAATGGGATAAAGAAAAAATCAAAAGAAATACCAAAGATATTTTAAAAGAGATCGGCCGGCTGCAGTATAAAATGTACGCACAGGCAAAATACAGCCTGTTGATCGTACTGCAGGGCATGGATGCTTCAGGAAAGGACGGCCTCACCCGCGGTTTGCTGAAATATTGCAATCCGGTCGGCATCCGGGTCAGAAGCTTTAAAAAACCGACGCCAGAAGAGTATGCGCATGACTTTCTATGGCGCGTTCATAAAGATGTTCCTGGTAAAGGTGAAGTCACGGTTTTCATCCGTTCGCATTATGAGGACATCCTGGTACCATCAGTTGAAGGATACATTCCGAAAGAGACCGTTGATAAAAGGTATGAACTGATCAATGATTTTGAAAAGATGCTGGAGCATAACGATACCAGGATCCTTAAGTTCTTTTTAAATGTATCTCCTGACGCACAGGAAGAAAGATTAAGGGAACGGATAGAGTTGAAGGAAAAGCACTGGAAACATAAGGATGGTGACTGGGAAACCCGGAAAAAAGTGCCGGAATACCTTAAGGTGTATGAAAACATTTTTATGAAATGTGGTCAGATCCCGTGGCATATTGTCCCCGCTGACAAAAACTGGCAGAAACTCTATTTTGTTGCGGAAAAAGTGCTGGAAGCATTAAAAAACATGGATCTGAAATGGCCGGAACTGGAAACTGAAATATTTCATTAATAATAACCATATGATTATATTGTTCAAATGGTTAATTGCAGCACAAAAAAAAATTCAAAAGAACTTTAGAATTATCTTACAAGGTTTTGACCAGCTTTAATGTTTTGGAATACATTACATTGTCATTAAAGACCTCAAGTATTGCAAAATAAGCGCCTGTACCGGCTTTTAATCCTGAAACGTTGTACTCCCCCACCCATTTAACGAAATGATGTCCAAAAGCCTTTATTTCATTATTTATCAGGGTTTTTATCAATCGTCCCTGTATATCCATGATTTTCAACGTTACTCTTGAATCTCTTCGCAACTGAAAATGAATTTCAGTCAATTGATGAAATGGATTCGGTTGGCAGCTCAAATTCAATAAGGGACTATCCGTCATGAATTCTGTAATATTTGTGACTTGTGTTTCTGCATTATTCTGGACGATATACATCCCTGCCCTGCCTGCTACCACGTATGCGACTTTGTTCCGTATGTAAATATCCATAGGGGCGGCTCCGGTTACATACCAGGATGCTTCTTTCGGTTCCCCGGGATCAGATACATCGGCAATTCTTAAACCGCCCTGTTGACATTGCATGTAAACAAAATTTCCCTGTTTTACCAGGCCCAAGATGCCATACGTTCCTTTTAGGAATCCTGTTTCAGCTGGTGTATTTATATTTTCAACATTGATAATTCTCATTCCGCTGTCAACAGCAGCAATGTAAACATAATCAGCATCAACATCCAGGTCTGTTGAATAACCCTTGACATTTAGCAAACCGGCTTCAGCAAGATCAGAAACATCCGAAATATCGAGGATCAGCAATCCATTTTCCCCGTCAGCAATAAAGGCAAAATTATCCTGAACAACTGTATTAATGACTGAACCTGAAGTGAAATACAATCCCAACTCATCCGGAGCATCAGGATTTGTAACATCCACTATTCTCAAACCATCATCTCTGCATGATATAAAGGCAATACCCTGTTCGACCCTAACACTATTTACTTCTCCTTCAATTTTATATAAACCTTTCAGAACAGGATTCTCCGGATTCGCGACATCAATGATCCGCATACCGTCATACCGGCAGGCGAGATAGGCATAGTTGCCGCTGACATTTACCCCGTAAGCGTTTTCATCTGTCCTAATGAAACCAACCTGACTGATGGCTGACGGATTTGATACGTCCAGTATTCTCAGTCCGTTTTCTTCTTCGGCAATATATGCGTAATCACCCTGGATGTCAATTCCGAATGCACTTCCGGATGTTTCAAAGTTGGATATCTCAAACGGGGTATCAATAACTGAAATATCCAGCACGCTCATACCCTGTGACAGTCGTGATACAAATGCTTTATCTTCATAAACAAATAACCGGTTGGCATATTCCAGATCTGCCACCTGAACAATCTCAACCGGATTGGAAGGATCCTGAATGTCAATGATACGGATACCATTTTCGTAATCTGCTATTAATGCATAGCTGCCATAAATAGCAAGATCCCGGGTATGGCTTTCAGATGTGATGCTTCCGGAGGTTAACGGATTGTATATATCCGATATATCGATCACGATCATTCCGCTTCTGCTCACTGCCAGATAGGCATAATCCCCGTCAATTTCGACACCATACACATAATCACCCGCATTATAGAGGCATATTTCATCAGGTTCCGAAGGATCAGCAACGTTCAGGATGCGCAATCCCCTGAAAGCATTGGATATGAATGCCAGCGAGTCTTTGAGCGTGATCCCCCATCCGTAATAACCTGATTCGTATGTGGCAAGCCGAACCGGGGAAGCCGGATTCTTTATGTCAATTGAATGAAAGCGGTATTGTCCGCTAACGAATGCACAACTGTCATTTACATCCACATCATATGCATAATGATCAAGTGGAAGGTATGAAATAATTTCAGCTGCAGCAGGAATTGAAATATCAATGATAGCCAGGCCGGAATAGCCGTCTGCAATAAAAGCAAAATCTCCATATACTTTCATTCCGCGAATATCACCGGTAAGCAGGACTTTTAACAGTTCAACCGGATGTTCTGCGTTGGAATAATCTACGATCTCGAGATAACGTCCGTTACCAAAATAAGCTACGTTTTCGACAACCTCAACACAATATGACGGACCGTAAGCCCATTCTCCCAGAAGTGTGCACAAATAATGATCCTGTGTCCAGGCTGTGGCAATTGATGCATACATAAATAGCAGGATGCTAAGAAACTTGTTTTTAATAGATATTGATACGCTTACAAACCTCAGTTATTCTCAATCAGTAACGAGCTGACCGATCATTCGGATAATTGGAACTGGAAAGTAAGGGCAAAGGTAAATGATTTATGGGGTCCCTGGTCCGAAGAATACTCTTTTATTGTTGAAGAGGCAAATACCGATTGCAATGCTACAATTATTCCAAACTGAAACTGATTATTTTGAAATCCGCTTGTATCCGAATCCTGTCAGCAATAATCTTAACATTTCCTTGTCTACCCGGAACTTTAAAAACAAGAATTGGCTTCTACAGTATAGCGGGCAGCCATTTGTTTAATGCGGATAACTCAGACAGGAATGCCGGTCATCATGAGATCATGGTCAATTTAAGCGCATTGAATCTAAGTGAAACCGGTATCATGATCATACGTTTCGATCTTGGCGGATCCTTAATTTATAAAAGAGTTGTTTTACTTGAAAAATAAGCAGAAGCAAGATGTTTTCAAAAAAAAAGCTCCACCGTTTCTGGTGGAGCCCAAGATTAAACATGTTACGCTCAATTTATGCGTATAACGCTATACTATCTTGACATTCATTGCATTTAATCCTTTTTTTCCTTCCTGAAGTTCAAAAGATACTTCATCGTCTTCGTAAATCTTGTCAATGAGTCCACTTGAATGAACAAAATACTCCTCATTCGACTGATTGTCTTTAATAAATCCAAATCCCTTAGCTTCATTAAAAAATTTTACTTTTCCTGTTTTCATAATATAATTTAAATAAAAATATGCTGCAAAGGTAGACTTAATAAATCACATTGCATGTGCTTTTTTAATTTATTTTCCGTATTGATCTTGTAATACTTATACCGTTTGTGTGATTGTACTGCTCAATGTCGTACATTTAAATGGAATTTCAGGAAGAAACACAAAAGAAAATGAATGCAGAAAAACAAAAGTGGTTCGAACTGCTTGTGGTAATTGTTGCCGGAATGTTGAAATTTGTTTTCATGGATTGGCTTGATATGCGTGCATTTTATATTGTGGGGATGTGTTTGTTCTGGTCGGGATATATCTTGTTCAGATATTCAAAAGACCATGAAATATTAAAACACTGGGGATATAAAAAGAAAAATTTCAGGAAATCAATGACCATACTTTTGCCGTTTATTGTGATCAGTATCATCTTCATTCTGGGTTATGGCATTTTAAAAGGTGCAGTGCTTCTGAACTGGCACATATTGCCGGTTATTTTGCTTTATCCTGCCTGGGGATTAATTCAGCAGTTCATGATGGTGAATCTGATAGCGGACAATGTGCAAAGCATCAGATTTTTCAAACTAAGTAAATTTCAGATTATTTTAATTACATCGCTTATATTCGGTCTTGTCCATCATCCGCACCTGTCTCTCATGATGTTTACATTTGTAATGGAAGTCCTGTTTCTCTTCGTTTTTTTTAGATGGCGGAATCTTTGGGCATTAGGGCTGGCACATGGTTGGATTGCGACATTTTTGCTATATTATGCGTTGAACCGGGATTTGTGGATTGAACTGTTCGCCTGGTTTTAAAGCATTTGATGCTCCTGCGTATGCATGAATGTGCATACATAACCTGTCACAACTTTCTGAACGATAAAATAAAGGAACAACGCACCTGTATAAAATCCGTGAATGCTTAAGTCTTAAATGTGGAAAAAGCGATTTAATTCGATACCCTTGTTCAGGCGGTAATGAATAAAAGAGAGAATTGCTGCTATGGGTATCATGGAAACAAGTAAGATCAAACTCCAGCTGAGCCTGATTTCTTTAAGTAAGTATTCTGAAATGCTTCCTTCGATGCAGAGCGAAAAAATTCCTATTGCCATGAAAAAGTAAGCCAGAACATTAAGTCCCTTTCTTTTGGCTGAACGAACAAGCATCGTCAGAACAAAGACAACGATATAGAAAGAAAGCAGAATGGGAATGCCAAGTTTGATACTCCACCCGATTTTCAGGTTGTAAAGATCGAGTAACAACAGCAGCAGTGAAGAAAACATCAGGCTTCCCCCAAACAGAATGAACAACCGGTGCCGCCAGAAGGTAAGGAGTGTGAAATTGGCAAACAAAACCAGACAAGCGGTGATGGTATACTTTGACCATGTAATTCCTTTCGAAGTTACAAGATCGATGATAAGGGTCACCATGATTCCCGAGAATAATATGATACCGGACAATTCCCAAAACAGTTTTCTCCTTTGCACTGTGGACAGTCTTTCATAACCAGAGATAAAATCATCCCCCATACCGGCAGAAACGGTGTCATTTGATCCTGCATCTGATTCCGGAGATTCTTTAACGGAGTAATTACACAACGGACAGTTTTCCATGTGGTCATCAAGCTCGACCTTGCAATTGGGGCATATCTTTTTCATATCTTCATCTGTTCGGGATCAATTTTACGCCGATTCCCTGACCGGAAAGGAATCTGAGAAATTTCTGCTCGAGTTTCCGGGAATTAGAAATATTTCCAAAACTCAAAGCAAGTTTATCATTAAATCCGATTACACTGCAATTTATTTTCAGTTTTTTATTCGGAGGCGGCGGAATAAAGACAAAGTAGTCAATATAATCCGAGATTTCAGCAGGGAGTTCTACTTTACCCAGATTGGTAACCACTCCACTGTACTGGTCCACACCTTCGGAGTAATACTTCATATGAAGTATCATACTTTTCAGGAACAATGGTATGCTTCTGACATAGATCTTTCTTTCAATGCCGACATTCCTGGAAATGATTTTGTTGATGAGCTTTCTGTCGGTTTCAAGCTGCATTTTATGATAAACTAGCTTAATGACTTCATCAAAGTTGTAATGGCCGAGTTGAAGATCCATTTCAGGAAGGATGAATAGCGAAAAATTTCTCAGGGTTCCGGATGGGTATATCTTTCTTAAATTAACAGGTACCTGGATCCGCAATGTTTTTCGTTTTCTCGCAAAACTGTGTTGTGGCTGGTCCTCATATATTTCCTGCAATACATACAGGTAAACGGCTACCAGATATTCAGTAATACTCACTTTTTTTTCGCCTGCTTTTTGTCTGATTTCATGGAGCGGAAGGATCGCAGAGAGAACGTCAAAGCGGGGTTTGCTTTTAAGTGTAAAAGGAATGTGAAAAGCTTTGGTCAGTTTTATTGCGGAAGGTATTTCCCGTTGAAAATATCGGTTGTAAGCATCTTCAGATTCCTCCCTCCTGAAAGGTTCGTCAGCCTGGTCATCTTCCTTATTATCGACTTTTATTCCAAGATTTCTGAAATAATTGATCAGCAGGAGTTTTAAAAAATAATATGCACCAGCGCCATCCGTTAATATATGAGAGAATTCCACACTTATATGGTCTCTGTGTGCCAGGACTCTGAATAAAAGACTGTTCCTTTCACTTTTATCAAACGCCCTGCAGAGTCTGGAATGATCCGGTTCGGTTATGAAATGCTGTTTCGCAGACTCCAGATAATACCAGAAAAAACCCCTTCTAAGGCTAACTCTGAAATAGGGAAATCTTTTTTCCAGTTCACTGACAGCCTTAAGTAAACTGCTGATTCTGATGGTTTGTTTCAGGACAGCTGATATTCGGAAAACAGTTGTATGTTCACTGGACCGGACAGCCGGAAAAATTTTTGCAGCATTGTCCAGATCCAGCCAGAATTCCTCTTTCTTTGGATTTGAATGCGTATTTTTATTCAATATTTCTGATCTATTCCAGTTCTATCAGATATTTGTACAATTCACTGCCGGTCGAAAGAATTACAGTTGTTGTAGAGTCAAAAGTATTTTGAAATGTTTCCATGGATTTCATGAAGCTGTAAAGATTTCGTGAGGCAGCTGACTGGTTGTGGGCGGCGGCGTATATGGAAGTAGCCCGGGCATCGGCTGCTCCCCTGATTTCTTCTGCCCGCCTGAATGCTTCAGATTGTATGACTTTTAGATCGCGTTCTTTTTCACCGTTGATCCTGGACGCTTCACCCTGCCCTTCTGACCTGAATTGCTCAGCTATTCGGAACCGTTCACTTTGCATACGTGCATATACCTGTTCACGGACCTCCTCAACATAATTGAGACGTTTCAGACGAAAATCCAGAATGATAATGCCCAGATCACTGGTTCTGTCGTTTGCTGTTTCCAGGATCATTTCCTGAATCCTTTGTCTTCCAATCTGTATTTTAGAAAGAGAGTCCACTATCTCTACTCCGATTTCACTTGAAGGCAGGGGTTCGCGGTTGCTGGTCCGAACTGCCTCCTCAAGATCATGGTTGGCAATATAATCCCGGGTTTCCCCATCCAGGATATCATCCAGACGGGATTGCGCACCCCTTTCATCTGTGAGCCGGATATAGAATTGCAACGGATCAGTTATTTGCCACCGTGCATATGCGTCCACCAGGATGAATTTCTTATCCCTTGTCGGTAACTGGTTCGGATCCCCGTCCCATTCCATGTACCTTTTTTCAAAATAATTGGTTTTTTGTATGAAAGGTACCTTCATTTTCAATCCCGGTGTAATGATCGCATCACCGACCGGTTTACCAAACTGTGTAATAACAACCTGTTCGGTTTCATTGACTATGAATGCACTCTGGGTAGCAACGATAAGGACAATTACCAGTATTACCAGCTGAATGATAGTTTTATTCCTATTTTTCATGATTTGCGGTTGTTATGATTAATTGTTAAGAAGTTGCATCTGAAGAAGTGGTAAAACATTGTTACCGCCTTCATCCGTAATGATCTTGTGTCCCAGTTTCGGGATCACATCTTCCATTGTTTCCAGATACAGCCTTCGTTTTGTAACATCCGGAGCTTTGATATATTCCCTGTATAAAGCATTGAATCTTGCAGCTTCACCCAGTGCATTGTTCACACGTGCGGTAGCGTAACCTTCAGCCACCTGGATGGTTTCTTCCGCCTGTCCCCTCGCCCTGGGAATCACTCTGTTGTATTCTGACTCCGCCTGGTTGATCAGGGTTTCCCTTTCCTGTTGCGCTTCATTAACAGCATTAAATGCAGCTTTAACCGGTTCAGGCGGATTAACATCCTGCAATACCACCTGTTCAATTTTTATCCCCAGGGAATATTCCCTGCACATCGTCTGCATCTGTTCCTGCACCCTGGAAGCTATTTCAGTTCTTCCCACGGTCAGAACTTCATCCACCGTGCGGTCCCCGACAATCTGCCGCATGGTGGCTTCTGAAATATCACGCAATGTAGTAACCGGATTCCTGACTTTAAAGAGATAATTATATGGATCATCAATCCTGTACTGAACCACCCATTCCACATCACCAAGATTCAGGTCACCGGTAAGCATCAGCGATTCGTCCTCATAACCTGCTTTGGTATATTGGGTTTGAATACCGGCCCGTATAGTACGAAAACCGAATTCTTCCTTTTGCTGTCGCTCAACAGGTACTTTGTACAATCTTTCCATGAAAGGAAATTTGATATTTAATCCCGGATCCACCGTACGGATATACTTACCAAACCGGGTAATAACACCAACCTGTTCAGGGCCTACCTGGAAGAGTGAAGCCCACAGAATAATGATAACAACCACTCCAAGCAAAATAGCCCTGGTATTTGACAGGTATTTCTTCAGTTTCGGAGGTATGTTAAATTTATTATATTGATAATAAGCCATTTGAGAATTGATTTTAAGGTTTCCATGCAAAGATAGAACTAATACAACAGTATTGCTAAATTTATCTCTTAATTGTATCCCGTGTCCTTTGGTATCGGGTGTATTTTAATACAGAAAAGATTTTCTTATTTATATTTTTACGGCGTGAAAGAAATTACTATTCTCTTGTTATCACCCTGGAAATTTGCCGCAACCTTCCCTTTGGCGATCCTTGTCTTTAAAATGTCATGGACTGATACGATCATATTTACCAATATCGGCGGTATAGCAGGTATCATAATATTTGGTCTTCTTTCAAGACTTCTTATTTTTCTGTGGGATCGATACTGGCCCGATACGTTAAAGTTTAATAGGGGTAAACGAAAAATTCATACAAAAAGAAACCGGTTGATTGTCAGACTAAAAAATCAATACGGATTGTCTGGAATTGTTGTATTAAGTCCTGTATTGCTGTCAATTCCGGTTGGATCATATCTAATCACAAAATACTATGGAAGAAATATGATGAATTATTTTTGGCAATTCCTTGGTCAGTTTGCATGGTCCGTCATTTATATCGTATTTTTTGTCTATTTTCAGAATATACTTTAGGATCATAGTCCCCTTATATAGAGTTTTAATGGCATTTGCCAACCTGCATACCCGGATGCAAACACTGAAAAGGCAACAGGTATTTGCAGAATTCATCGGTTCTTTTTCTTTATTATCTTTAATGCTCATATGTCTTCAAAGCGAATGAACAAATATAAACTGCTTCGTACAAAATCGCTTGATGCCATTCTTGATGAAACCCGTGAACGGGAGCCCGGCAGCACTCTCAGGAGAACACTTACTGTTCGTGACCTCACTGCGTTCGGCATTGCAGCAGTTGTGGGTGCAGGCATTTTTTCAACTGTTGGAAATGCTGCATTCAACGGAGGGCCTGCAATTTCTCTATTATTTGTATTTACTGCCATTGCCTGTGGCTTTTCCGCCTTGTGTTATGCGGAATTTGCTTCCATGGTTCCGGTATCGGGAAGTGCCTATACCTATGCGTATTTTTCACTTGGGGAACTGGTCGCTTGGATTATCGGATGGGATCTGCTGCTTGAATATGCAATCGGAAACATCGCAGTTGCGATTTCCTGGTCAGATTATTTTACCGAGTTTTTACACGGATTCAATATTAACATACCTGAATATCTGACAGTTGATTATTTCAGTGCATTTCATGCGCATCAGGAAGTGATCGCTGCATCGGTCAACGGCACTGACATTTCCGCACTTTCCACAAACGTTATGAATGCCGGGCAGGCATGGACGGATGCTCCTTCGATCTGGGGACTAAAACTGATTGCGGACTTTCCTGCCCTCTTGATCGTTGCAGTCATAACCTATATTGTATTCATCGGGATCAGGGAATCCCGAACGGCAAACAACATCATGGTATCTGTTAAACTGCTGGTAATTTTTGGTGTTATTGCAGCAGGCTCATTCTATGTGCATCCCGGTAACTGGAGTCCCTTTGCACCAGAAGGTGTGGCCGGGGTCCTAAAGGGTGTTTCGGCAGTATTTTTTGCATTCATCGGATTTGATGCCATATCCACGACCGCCGAAGAATGCAGGAATCCAACACGTGATCTGCCGAGGGCTATCTTTTATTCGTTGCTGATCTGTACGGTATTATATATACTTGTAGCTTTGGTTCTTACGGGCATGGTTCATTATACTGAACTGGCGGTGGGTGACCCCCTTGCATATGTTTTTAAGAGAATCGGACTGAACTGGATCAGCGGTATCATTGCTTTTTCAGCATTGGTGGCCATGGCCGGGGTGTTGCTGATATTTCAGCTGGGTCAACCGCGCATCTGGATGAGCATGAGTCGTGATGGCCTGCTACCCAAAGCATTTTCAAGGATACATCCCAGGTATAAAACCCCCTCTTTTGCTACTGTAGTAACCGGACTGGTGGTTGCTATACCGGCTTTGTTCATGAATCTCACAGAAGTGACGGATCTGACCAGTATCGGAACCCTTTTTGCATTTATTGTGGTTTGCAGCGGTGTGCTGATCCTCCAAAATAAAAAGGGTAAACCTGAGACCCGTTTCAGGGTGCCCTATATCAACAGCAGGTATATTCTGCTTCCTGCCTTTATAATCACTGTATATGCAAATATCAGGTACAATTCGGATTACTGGACGGTTTTCTTTTCCTTTTCCGGCCAGTCTGCTGACTTAACAGCATTGCTTATGAAATTGCCCATGGTTATATTTATATTAACAACCTGTTTTTTAGTTTACAAAAGTCTTACGAACAGGTTGTCATTAATACCGGTACTGGGACTTTTGAGTTGTCTTTTCTTAATGGCAAAGCTGGATTACACGAACTGGCTGCGCTTTCTGATCTGGCTGATGATTGGTATCATCATTTATTTTGCATTCAGCATTAAAAACAGTAAGCTGAATCAGAAACATATCGGGGAATCTGAAACGGATTGATAATAACCAAAAAAGATAAAGCTTCCGATTCTGAACCTGATCGGAAACCTGTAAGTTACAAATTATCAGTGTTTGGAGATATCAGCCGGCAATTTCCTCGACAGTTTTAAAAACCCGGGTAAAGTTTTTTACGGTTTCTTCATCAAAGTCTTTTAATGCAATATGATCATCATTCAGGATTGTGCTGAAATTTGTGGCAAGGATGGTTCGTGACAGTTCGTTTTCTTCAATATACCTGGAGTTACGTTCTGTAATACCGGCGCGCTGTTGAAGAACAAAGCGTTTAAAATCAAGTGTTGTGAAAAAATCTTCAATCATTGCAAATCCGCTGAATATCTTTACCTTTCTATTGGTATCAGCCTCGCTGTCGAGGAAAACTGTTTTACGCAAAATTGCAGCAATTTCTTGTGAAGTTTGGTTTTCCATGATCAGTACACCGAAATCAAGCTTCCATCCCAAAAGCAGATTTACCATCAGCGGTATATTCTGCATCCCGTTGGCGGGAAGAAAATGTATATCACTTTTAAAATCCAATAATTTTGCCATTTCAGTCATATAATAGTACGTAATGACATCCTCAACAACAATATTATTTTTCGGGCTTATGAAGGATTGTTCACTCAGCCGGGTCCCCATCAGGGCATATATGGGTGAAAGCGTGTCAGAAGAAGCTTCATGCAATGATCTGGGATCCAGGATGACCGTTTCACTGTTTTCATCATCATTAGCTCTCTGAACAGCCATAACACGGTATAATTTGGAAGAATCAATCAGATGCGGTGAATGTGTGCAATAAATAATCTGCATGGTATCTTTCAGGTCCTCAAAAACTTTTAATACATCTTCCTGGGCACGGGCATGCAGACTCAGACCCGGTTCATCGATAAGCATTACACGGTTGACATGGTTTTGTTTTGCAGTTGCCTTCAGCTCAAGATAGAAAGAAAGGAACCAGCGCACTCCCCTGCTGCGTTGTTTGGGATATAGTCTTTCCTGCTTGTCCTTGATCCAGAATTCCAGATATGGCTTACCGCTTTTTTCAGGGACTGTATAATCGTAATGTTCAAGTTCAAAGTTGATCTTTATTTTGTTGTTTTTACCCACATTCTGTTGCCAGTAATCCTGAAAATCTATGGATATTTCACCATTCAGGTTTTCTATTTTCTGTTTGAGTATCCGGTGGTTCCTTTCGCGGAAGAATTCGGCATCCAGACCTGCAATGCCAAGAAAATTCCTGGCAGCTTTATAGCCTTCAGATTGCGAATTCTCGTTCAGCAAATCCTCAAGATCAATTTTATTGGGCAGCAGGCTTCCGAAATCTTCAAAGAATTCAAAAAGGGGTATATGTTTGAACAGCATATTTCCCATTTGTTCAGGTTTGTAGTACCTGTTATCTTCCTCTATTTCTTGTATTGCCTCATCTTCAGCATTCCTGCCATCCTTTCCTGAAAATATTCCGGCAGCAGTTTTTCTTTTTGCTGCAAATTGATATTGCAGATCCTTTAAATCTTTTACCAGTTGACCGCATTCAGATCTCAGTGTCTGGATTCTGCCGGAAATGATTTTTCTTTCTTTTTCATTTGAACAAAGTTCATGCTGGTGCTCCAGGTCGCTGCATTGTTTGTTTTTCAATCCCAGATCCCGTTCGACCTCCTGAAGTTTTCCGGCTATTTCAGCATATGTCTTGCAAATGCTTAACTTTTCAGATATGAACTGTAATAAAGATTTTTTGTCTTCATACAGTTTTAACTTATGGTTGAATTCCGCTTCAGCTTTCTGATAGTTCAGTTGCTTCTTCTCAAGTTCCATCTGCGCAGCAATTTTTTCATCGGGCTTACGCATTTTATTGGCAATACGTCTTGCATTTTCATACTGTTCATACAGCTTTTTTAATCCTGCACGGGCATTTTCTTTCGACCTGTCGGCACCTTCCACTTCCCTGAAGATTGTTTTGGCTTCATCAGATAATTCATGAACGGATTTCATGATAAGCCTGTCCATTTCCTCATTTTCCCTTTCAATCTTATTGAAATAATCAATAATTTCCGGTTCAGCAATTTCAACACTGCTGTTTTTTGCATCGAGCCATTTTCTGGTTAGTTTTATCTCATGTTTTTTCTGCAGGGGATGCTGCAATGCAGGTGGAATATACTGAATGTCGATCAGATCCGTAAACTTCTCATCTTCAAATTCAAAGATGCATGTTATCTCGGGAAATGACTGATCGCTCCGGAGTACATCTTCTGTTATATTACCCTCATAAAAACTTCGAAGTGATTCAAGCACAGATGTTTTTCCTGACTCATTTTGTCCAATCAGTGCTGTTATATTGTCATGTGAGAGATAGCACCAGCCCGAATTAACGATGGACCGGTAATTCTTGATATGAAAAGCCCTGATTTTCATTTAATTCATCCAATATTGACGAAAACAGACGGTCACTTGTCCTTATAACGGCAACCAACTATTAATACGTCATCCAGCTGTTTTAGGTTGCCTTTCCAGTCATTAAATGTGTCCAAAAGCCTGTGTTTTTGTTGTTGTATGGGAAGCGAACTGATGTCAGTGATGAGATCCCTGAAAGGCTGGTACTTGAATTTTCTACCGGAAGGACCCCCAAACTGATCTGCAAATCCATCGGTGAACAGGTATATCAGGTCATGATCCATCAGTTCAAAGTGCTGTGTGGTAAATGATTTTTCTTCTTCCGGTGCAATGCCAACCGGCATCTTATCTCCCTGCAGTTCAGTTAACTCATGATCCCGGACAATGTAAAGCGGATTAAAAGCCCCTGAAAAGTTCAAACTGCCCGTTTCTTTATTGATTATGCAAAGAGCCATGTCCAGTCCGTCCTTCTGTTCGTCATCTTCCCCGGTCTGACACAAAGCCTTCATGATGTATTCACGCAAAAGGTTCAACATGGAACCCGCAGAGAGGCCGGCAAAATTATGAAAGATCTCATTCAGAAAAGTAATGCCCAGGATGCTCATAAATGCACCCGGTACTCCATGACCCGTACAATCCGCCACGGCAATGGCCACACTTTCCCTTGTATAACTGATATAATAGAAGTCCCCGCTTACAATATCTCTTGGCTGATGATAGATAAAGTGCTCAGCAAAATGTCTTCTGAAATCAGCATCTGAAGGCAATAATACCTGCTGAATGTAGCTTGCGTACTTCAGGCTTTCAATCAGTTCGTTTTGCTGACGTTCAAAATTTTCTGCAGATAACTGTAATAATTTCTTTGTCTGTATATTATCCGCCAAATTCATGATCAGCTAAGCTTTAACATTTATTTCGTGTTATTTATTAATTTTATCATTTATTTTTGACTATTGATCAAAAAACGTTGACGAACGATTGAATATTGTTGACGAATGCATCGAAAGATTATTTTATTGTTTGAAACTCCAAAAGCGGGAAAATGATCAGATACATGTTGCTTGGTATATTGTATTTTCTTATCATTTGTTTTAGCATACTTTCAATACTGGTCTTTTATGCTCCGGAATATATTGAAAAAGAGGACGGAACACTGGTACCCTGGAACGCCGAACCGGAATAGTCTAAAAAGTAAAGCCGAAATTCTTAATGAGGAGAATTTGTCCGTCTGCAACCACAAGTAACAGGTTTTCCTGATTGTCCACAAGCATTTCTGAAATTTTATATGCAACGGGTAAATTCACGGTTTTTTCTATCGCTCCCGTGACCGTATTGATCCATTGAATTGCACAATAACTGTCATAATGACAAATTCCAGCAACCAGATTGCCTGGTCCTGCTATTAAATTTTTAATGTCGTTCAATTTACCTGAGATTTCATACTCCTTTTGCAACCGGATATTATTGTTTGCATCGGTTTTGATGACGAATTGCCTGTCATTGCGAACTCCCGTGTAGAATATATCTCCCGACTGAAGCACAGCGGCATCAGAAATAGTGGTATTCAGATCTACAGGTGATTCCCATTTAATATAACCCTTTGAATCAATTTCGGCTGACCAGTTCGCACCTGCAATCAAAATCCGGCCATCAGCCAGTTCATAAAGGCCATGTATTTCACCTGTTACGGAATAGTTTCTTTCCCACAGCTTTTTACCTGCCGGGTTCAATACCAATATGGAATATCCCGCTCTTCCTGCAGAGTCTGTCACTTCGTATCCACCCAGTATAATGTCACCTGATTTCATTGCAAGGATGCTTTTTGGATGTATCTTTTCAAGCATTTTGCTCCAAAGCTTCTGACCATCTGAAGACATTTTGAAAATTCGCGGATTGTATCTATTCGTATCAGTTTCGATCCATGTATACCCAAAACCAATTATTTCACCCGCTTCGTTGGCAGTCAGCAATCTCAGATCCTGGTTCTCATTCTCTCCAATACTCTTGTTCCACAACATCCTTCCTTCACTGTTGGTTTTGATGAGCCATATATCTGAACGTCCCGGCCCTGAAGTTACCATGGTCCCTCCAATAATATAGTCATTTTCTTTGCTGGTAATCATGCATGCGGCAAATCCCTGATCTCCTTCTTTCTCAAAACTGCGCATCCATTGTATGTTATTGGAGGGTATCGGATTGCGTGTAGCAAACTGCATACCGAGGTCAAGTGATTTCAGATTGAATATATCGATATATTGCTGCCCTTCAGGATACTTTCGTATGAATTCATTATAAGCCTCGAGCGTCTGGATCTTCTTTGCATAATCATACAGCAGCTGTTTTTGCATTTGCTTTGCCTCTGCTACTTCAAGTGCATCCGGATATTCCGTTATGAAATCCTCCATGGCCTGCATGGTATTGATTTCTTTGGCTTTCTGAAAAGCAAGGGCATTCAGGTCCCTGACCGCTGTATTGTATTCCGGTGATTCCGGGTATTCCCGGATAAACTGCCGGTAAGATTCCACGGAATGATCCGCTCTGGCCTTTTCAAATGAAAGCATGCTGATGTACTTTTGTGCTTTACCTGTTTGCGCTGCATCCGGAAACTCTTCCATGAATCTCAGGTAGCCTTCAATTGAATGTTGTCTTTCATATTTTCTGAATTCCAGCTGGTTCCTTATATGGATCACATTATCGTAATGCCTGAAATCCGGAAATTTTTCAATTACCTTATATACAAGCTCAAGATTGTTTTCCTCACGGATATATTTGATCAGTTTCGCCTCAATTGCAGCAATTGCATATTCTATTTTTGTTTTTACCGGACGGTTTGTCCTCCGGACCTCCGTATTGATAAAATATTCACCTATAAAATCAATTTCATCCTGAGTCAGATCATTTATCGTGGATTCCAGCATCATAACATAATCCCAGGACACTACCAGGTCATAGTAAGGTGACTCCTCATCCGCGAATATAACAGCCAGACCGAAACTTGCCGCCGGAATGCTTTCATCTGAAGAGACTGCTTCCCGGAAAATGGTCATGGCTCTTTCATAATCTTTATTTTCAAGGAGTCTGAATCCCCTTCTGATATTCTGCGCAAACACGCCTGCATGTACCACCAGTAAAATCAGAAGTATTATTTTCCGCATTGGACCTTGGTTTAAGGTTGTCACAAATTACTTTTTAATTAGCAGGAATTCCACACGACGGTTTCTGGCTTTACCTTCATCATTATGATTGGTGTCGATTGGCCGCAATTCACCGTAACCGACCGATTGCATATGATCCATTCCGATGCCTTTGGAGGCCAGGTATTCAACAACTGCCCTTGCTCTTCCTTCGGAAAGCTTCTGATTATAGGTATCGCTTCCGTCACTGTCGGTGTGCCCCGAGATCTCGATCAGTGAAATGTTCTCCTCCAGCATAAAACCGGCAACTTTATCAAGTTCAGGATAGGAAGCAGGCAACAATTCTGTTTTGTCATACTCAAAGAAAATGTTTTCCAGTATGACGGAAGATCCTTCTTCGATATCCCTGAAACTGTCTTCATGCTCATCCACTTCAATTTCAGGTTCAATAAACACGATGGTATCTGTTGACAAACAATTAAATGAATCCCATGCGGTATAAATATAATGGCCGGCGGAAAGGTTGCTCAGTTCAGGACCGGTCATGCCGTTGTTCCAGCTCACCGAATAAGGGGGAGTGCCGCCGATCAGCCCGACCCTGATCCTCCCGTCATCAATGATGTTTTTAACTTTCCCGGTTGCAGGATCAATGCCACCTGTATAAACTGCTTCAATAACCCTGCTTTCAAAATCATGCTGAACACAAGGACAACTGATGCAGTTGTCAAGCGGGGATATGATTATATCATCGAAATAATAATAAGCATAAGCTTTATTGCGAAGATTCACCACATTCTTATCCGTTACCACATAATTCGTATTTTCATAGTTCCTGAAATTACCGATAATGAAATAGCGTTCATTTCCTGCTGCCGTGTATACAGTACAAAGCTCCTGCCATTCATCGATATTATCAAGAAACAAACCGGCCATGTTATTAATTTGCGGCGTATAGGTAAGATTGACGTTGATGTCGTTCTTAATTTCAACATCACTGAAATACAGGCTCATCTGATCCACTGCGAAGCGTGAATAAGATGCGAGCCTGTAAGAAAACCTGACACAATATTTTTTTCCTCCGATTAAGGGTTGTACCAATGTACCCTGTATGTATTCACGATAACTCTCCTCTGTACCGCTCAGAATTGCGCCCGCATAACCATCTCCGGTCAGCGGTTCGCTTTCACCGGCAAAGTTGTCCGGTACACCAACATTCTTTGAAGCACATCGATTAAAATAGTCCGGTGTGGCAATTGTGGGGTAAGACCATCCCGGCACAAGTTTATGCGACTTATCCTGAGGTGTATAGTCTTCAGGACAACGGTCATATTCCTCAAAACTGTAATTCAAAACCATGTTACTTCCCTGTGATAACGAATTCAGGCTGTTCAATATGAGGAAAAAACCCGCCAGTGCTATTTTGAATAAATGCAACGGCATAGTAACAGTATTTTTGATAAAAATATTAAACTAAATCTGGAATCACAAAACAGCCTGGGTTTACCTTTCAATTTGTTATTAACATTCCGTCCAGTAACCAGCAAACTGCAGCCATAGAATTCAGCCTTAGACCAACTCTCTGCAAGTATCGTTCAAAACAAAAAACCTAAAATCTTCAGTTCACATCCCGTTTCTCATAATTTCCGGCAGTTACGCAATTTTTTTTCTGTAATATTTATCGATGTGCTTATTTATACGCTTAACCAGAAAGGGACCTTCATATATGAATCCGGTATAGATCTGAACCAGTTTTGCACCGGCCCTGATCATTTCCAGTGCATCCTCAGCTGACATGATACCGCCAACAGCGATCACCGGAATCCTACCAGAAGAATGTTTACATATGTAAACTACAATTTCTTTTACTTTGTTATAAAGTGGTTTTCCGCTCATGCCGCCACTGCCTATAGCATTGATTTCACTTTCGCTTATAGAAAGGTTATGTCTGGTTGTTGTGGTATTGGTTGCAATAATACCGTCCAGATCGCTACTATTGTATAAATCCAGCATTTCATCGATCTGTGCGAATGTCAGATCGGGTGAGATCTTCAGGAAAACAGGTTTTCTGACATCTTTCTGTTTCCTGATGTTCATGACTTCATTCACGATTCCGGAAATCGACTCATAATCCTGGAGCTTTTCCATTCCTTTGATATTGGGACAGCTGATATTTACGGCAAAATAATCTACAAAGTCATACAACTTATCGAAACTTATTGCATAATCTTGTGCAGCATGCTCGTTTGGTGTCAGGGTATTCTTTCCGATGTTTCCCCCAACTATTAAGGAATGGTTTCTGTTTCTTAAACGGTTTGCTGCATGGTCAACGCCTTTGTTATTGAAACCCATCCGGTTTATTAATGCCTTGTCCCTGATGATTCTGAACAGTCTCGGCTTTTGATTACCTGCTTGTGAAAGTGGCGTAACCGTGCCAATTTCAATAAATGAAAAACCGAAAATACAGAAATCACTGTAATAATCAGCATTTTTGTCAAAACCTGCCGCCAATCCAACTTTATTTTGAAATTTTAAACCGCATATTTCTGTCTGAAGCAGCTTTGATTCATATCTGAATACTTTGGTTGCCAGTTTTCTGAATCCTGGAATATAACATGCAATTCTAACCGCAGTAACTGCAATATAATGTACAGCTTCAGGTTTAAAAAGAAACAGAACGCTACGTATCAGTTTATACATTAAGTTTTTGACAAATATAATCAATATAAATGTGATCTTTCTTATTCAGGCCGATACTCACGAAAAGTACCATTCTTAAAAAAAAATACTATATTTTCCAGAATGTTTACATTTGTAACATCATTCTTTTTGTTTTCATTTTGATCTTCGCCAACAAGAGAATGATTATTGACGTTGTTACCTTCAATATCACTGCTTTTATCTTTTGTTTCTAAAGCACTAAAAAGGTCCTGAATTCTATTTTTATTTATATCAGATCTGTCTTTCAGCATTTCGCCCTGACCTGTAAGTAACCATTCAACATCTAACTCAGGGTATTTCTTCATTACTTTTTTAATGAAATCATAACTTGGCTGATTCCTGCCGCTTATAATATGAGATATCGAGGAACGTTGTACACCTATCTCATCTGAGAATCTGGCAGCCGATATTACATAATGATCCAGTATTTTAAGTATCTGCTCTTTCATATTACAAATGTAACAAATATATACGTGTTTGTATAATTTATTTGTGTTTACATGTGTAAATTATTATACGAGCTTGGTTGATTCTTAAATCGATATACTCCTGTTTTTATTGTTATTCGCTTGTTATTCAGTTTGTTTACCTGATAATTAATGATCATATATTTCAACAAATCGAATGAATGAAAACTGGTTGAATCTAAGGAAATTCAATTGCAATGAAATAAAATTACAGGGATAAATGAGATCATGCACCTGGTGCCTACCCTGCAATGCTTCATCAAATAATTTATATAATAATAATATAATACTGGCATACAATTTTTTATATACAATTATTTGATTAAATATGATGATTAGACAAAAAATCTGCAAATACTAATAAACCAATACTTCATTATAAATGAATAAAAAGCAGGATATCAGATATATATAAATATAATTTTATGCAATAAGTATTTATGTATTTCTTTTGCATAACCTGTTTACATTTATAAAATATCAATAATAAAACATTGTATTTTAATAAATTACATAAAATGTATAAGTAAATCAATGTAAACGGTTAACTCTGTCCTGCCCGGACAGTAATTATTACTTTATGATAAATTCTTATATTTGAAAGGAGGCATTTATGAATTAATGTTACAACGCGAAATCTTATAAAAAACATCACCCTGCCCTGGCAAATGCTGATTGCGATATTTTGTGCAGCTGTAAACGTATGGAGCGATACCTGCGATTCTGTTATCATTGCAAAATCTGAAAATGAACTTCTAGCCGGATAGCGGGTATGTTCCGTATAGGATATAAACAGCTTTCGGTATGATCTGAAATTCAATAGGAGAATGACCAAGTGATTCCCCGTCAGCTTCAATATGAATCAACGGATCGGAATCGATTACAATCCTTTTCCCCTTATAGCCTTCGATCTTAGGATGCTCAAGAATGGAACCATTGTATAATTTCTTCAGGTTCAGAAGCAAATCGCCTTTACCGATTTTCTTGACCACGGTAATGTCAAATAAACCATCATCCGGCAGGGCTTCAGGTGTTTGCATCATACCACCACCGGAATACTTACCGATCCCAATGCTTATGGTAAACGTATTATTTTTAATCTTAAGGTTGTCGATTTCAACTTCGGTATTCGTAGATCTGTAAAGAATAAGACTTCGCAAAAGATTCATCATGTAGAGTGCTCTCCCGCTCCTGCCTTTGGCTTTCTGAAGATTGGTTCTTTTCGCGACAACAGCATCAAAACCCAGTCCCGCTATATTGATGAAGAACCTTTTCTCTTTTTCTGTCCCGTTGAAATAATAAATCATGCCTGCATCCTGAAGATGCATCTTATGTTCCAGGATCACCTGAATGGCTTTTTCATAGTCAGTGGGTATGCCGAACATTCTGCCCCAGTCGTTTCCGGTGCCAACTGTAATCATGGCAAGCTCAATATCGGTTGTCGGACAGATTCTCTGAAGAAAAATGCCATTAACCACTTCATTCATGGTTCCATCACCGCCAACCACGATAATCTTTCTGTATCCCTCCTGAATGGCTGCGACCGTAAGTTCTATCGCATGTCTGGCCGCCAGGGTAAATCTGGCCTCAAATATGATATTGTATTTTGAAAAATATGCCGCAATTTCTTTCCAGTCTTTTAGACCTTTTCCTTTGCCGGCATTCGGATTGACAACTGCGAGGTAATCCTGTCTGATTGCTATATTATTCTGCATTCTTTGCTTGTGGGTACAACACAAAAGTTAAAACGGATTCTGCGTGCTTTTTTTAAAATTTGGTAATGAAGATACACTTTTTTTATTAAAACCGGAATCAGTGCATTCCATTAAGTGTAATATACCTGTGGTAAGCTTTCTTTGACATGTAAACAAAGGTAATTACCATTTATTCCCATCGGCACATAAATACGAACTGCATGGATCAAATATTCAGTAACGTATTCAAAATGCAAATTGCATGGAACAAATATTCGCTGGCATTTACAAAATGCGAAATGCATGAATAAATTGTTCTGATTATCCATAAATTTGTATAACAAAATTTTTTGCTTAAAACGTGAAAGACAGGTTATTTTATATGCTGTATCAACCTTACAAATGGCTTATATATATTCCTTTTCTTATTCTCAACACCATATTCTTTGGTGTAATGGCAGTCATTGTATCTTCGGTCTTCAGTCAAAAGGCAGGAAGTTATGTAGGAGGCGTTATCTGGGCACGGCTAAATGCATATCTTACTCCAATCCGTGTTCAAGTAACCGGAAGGGAGCATATATCGCAAAACACATCCTATGTGGTAATTCCGAACCATCAGAGCTATTTTGATATTTTTCTGATTTATGGTTGGCTTGGTATTGATATCAAATGGGTAATGAAGAAAGAACTTGCCAGAATACCGGGTATCGGATTCGGGAGCAGAAAGGTGGGACACATATTCATCGATCGATCAAATAAAAGAGATGCACTTGCCACATTGAATGATGCCAGGAAAAAACTGGTCAACGGTACATCCGTGGTGATTTTTCCGGAAGGGACAAGAAGTCGCGACGGACAACTCGGAAAATTCAAACGGGGGGCATTTAAACTCGCAAAGGACCTGGAACTTCCTTTACTGCCGATTACCATAAACGGGACTAAAAACATTTTACCGGCAGATACATTTAACCTCCTGCCCGGTAAAGCCAGTATGATCATTCATCCTCCGATTGATATAGCCTTATTTAGCGATGAGGATCTGCAACCTTTGATGGAATATGCTGCCAAACAGATATCCGGTGAACTCAAACTATAAACTTTAAGCTTCAGATATTAAAAATAAAAGAAGCCATTGCATAACACGTTTACCATCATTTTTTAGTAACTTTGATATG
>JAFGRC010000023.1 GCA_016935355.1 Bacteroidales bacterium | reverse complement strand
GGCAAAAAACTTGATAACACCCGCGGAACCATAGGATACAATGATATTGGTCCACACATTTTCCTTCACGGTAAATGGATTGCTGTCGTCGTCACAAACAAACTCCCAGGTATCAGGATCGGTCTGCTTTCTGATGGTAAAATAAACCTTGTCTTCAGATTGCAGGTTCAGTTTATAGCCAATCCAGCGATCCAGTGAAATGATATAGTCATTGTTATCCTGGCTTTCCATTTTTATCCAGACACTGATACTTAATTCACTGGTTGGATTAAGCTGTGAACTGTATGGCACTTCAATATTTGCCCCTTTATCAAAATAGTAGGCGCTTTCTGCATTGCCAAACCTGTCAGCAGCCAGTACCGGCACAACCGGACTTCCTGCAGTATAGAAATTGGTATGGCCCGATTTTAGTTCGCCATCGTGCCCGTTGCCTGAGGCATCGGTAGCATCGCCATTGAACAGCCATTGAGCAATCAGATAATCGGTACTTACCGGCTCAATTTGCATGCTTTTAAATACCTCCATGGCGGTAGTTAACTGCGTCACCATGGCAGCCACAGTAGCTTCAGTGGTGTAGTCGTCGTCAAGAACCGTTTTGGCGGCATCAATGACAGCTTTGAATGCAGCTTTTGAACCTGCGGCATACTGACCTGCATTTGTACCTTCCACGGCACCGTCATGAAGTGCAAGTGCTTCGTCATAGAGTGCCTGCAATTCAGTTTTATCAACATTTGTAGGCTCTGGTTCCTCTTCTTTCTTACAACCCATAAAAATGGCCGTTGTAATGAGAAACGCAGCAACTGATAATTTAACTAGTTTTTTCATCGTTTGATTTTTTTAGATTAGAAATGAATGGGTGTTTTTCTTGATGTAATGTTAGTTTTTAATGTAATTTCTTAATTCATAGTTGGTGTCCAACTCTCGCTGAGGATAGGGTAGATATCTGTTTTTCTGATAATTGAAGTTTTCAACTTCGCTGAAGACACCGTTGGCGTATGCTTCTCCGTATCGCATGATATCAAAATACCGATGAAATTCGAAGCCCAATTCGGTTCGGCGTTCCTGACGAATCATGTCCCGGAGGATATCTTGGTCTGTGACTGAAATATCTTCCAGCAAACCTTCCGGGGTATCCGGATAATTCAGCAGGTTCTCATCGACCTGAAAACACTCCCTGGCTCTTTTTCTTACCGCGTTTAAGTAGATAAGAGCCGCTGCTGAATTTCCATCCTCGTTATAAGCTTCTGCAATCCAAAGCAGTACATCTGCATAACGAATGGCTGTATAATTCAGGTCGCCATCGCCTTTAATATTGCCCGGAATTTCCGCGATCGGCTGCAGCTGTTTTTTTGCTATGTAACCTGTTTCTGTCCAGTCGCTGCTATACGCAATGGTGTCATCAATCCATGGCAATTGGGCGTTTTCTCTCCCGATGGTATAATCGAGCCTCGGGTCGGTATATATTGTTCCTGCAATGTTGACAGTCTCAAACGCATCAACAAAATCCTGGGTAGGCTGATTGAAGTAATAACCTTCACCCATACCGTAATCGGCAGGTGCTGCAAACACCTGATTCAGCAGATTTCCCGAGAAGGGATCCTGCCGGCTTAAATGTTGTATTTCAAAAACCGACTCGGAGTTGTTCTCATAAGCAACATTGAAGTTATGTTGATAATTGGGCATTAACTGATACGTGTATGGAGCTTGCGTCAGAAGCATTGCTGTTTCGTATGCATCCTGCCATTTCTCCTGGTAGAGGTAACTTCTTGCCAGAAGCGCTAAAGCAGCGCCTTTCGTTGCTCTTCCTACATGATTAACCGGATATTCAACAGGCAATACCTGCTGCGCTTCATCACAGTCCTTTTCAATTTGTAAATAGATATCACTTACTGTGGAGGGAGCGATCTGTAATTCGCTGGCAAGCTTTGTTTCCAGCAAAACCGGTACATCCCCGTAAATATTTATTAAGAGGAAATAATAATATGCCCGCAGAAATTTAGCTTCGGCAACAAGCCTGGCTTGAAGTTCGACATTGATAATATCCGGGCTCATTGCACCAATATTCTCTATTGCATAATTACAGCGGGTAATTCCTTCGTAATAATTTCCCCAGATCGTTGCAACCACTCCATTGTTCGTGTTTTCCACAAATTCGTCAATATCCCCTGCATCGGCTTTATCCCCTGCGTCACCACCTTTTATGGCATCATCTGACCGGGTATCGCCAACCACCCAGATTTCTGCCCCGTCGGTAGCAAATGATAATGGCCTGTAGGCTGCATTTACGGACAGCACAGCGTTCTCCTCCGAAACAAAGAAAGTTTCGGTTGTATAGCTTCCTTTCAATTCTGTGTTCAATATGTCTTCACACGCATAGAAAGAAGAAGCAAACAGTGTGATTATCAATAATTTATAAAATGTTGTTTTCATTGTGAATATGTTTTATGAAAAGCCGTGTCATTCATGTTTCATGTACCTGTATCATATTTCCCACCTTAAAAAGTCATATTCAGACCTATGAGGTATGTCTTGGAAGTAGGGTATGTCCCCCAGTCGATCCCTACCGCTCTGTCTCCTTCTCCGGCAGCATTTTCACTGGTTTGCATCTCGGGATCCAATCCGGAGAACCTGGTTAAGGTGAACAAATTCTGCGCACTCAAATAAATCCTGAATTGCGCTATTCTGACTTTATGCCGTAAACCTTCAGGCAGCGAGTATCCGATTTGGATATTTTTTAGCCTTCCATAGGATCCGTCTTCAATAAAGCGGGTTGAAGGCCGATTGTTATTCGTTGCTCCACTCCACGCTGCGCGGGGAAATTCATTACCTGGGTTCTCGGGTGTCCAGTGGTTATCATAAAAGCGTTTTGTTACAGGGAATGCTCTGTAAAATCCTTCAATGTCTTTGTTTATTTGCATATATACTTTGTTGCCCTGTACACCCTGGAAGAAGGCAGAAAGATCAAAGTTCTTATAGAACAGATTGACTGTTAAGCCATAAATAAAATCAGGTATGGCGCTGCCGGCATGTATTCTGTCATAAGCATCGATGGTGCCGTCAGGAACGCCATCCGGACCGCTGAGGTCGCTATATCTCACATCGCCCGGTTTAATATTTGGTCCCTGGTAAGCATGCGTCAGTATTTCGGTGGTTGACTGGAATATGCCATCCATCTGGTACACATAAAAAGCACCAATGGGCTGTCCGACTTCCGTCACTGTTACAAATGTATTATTGTCGACTTCGCCCCCTATGATGGGTTTTGCATCCTGACCGCTCAGTGAAAGAACTTCATTGTCTACTTTGGCGAAATTACCGCTTATTTCATACCTGAAATCTCCCAGAACATTCCGGTAACTAAGCTCAAACTCATAGCCTTTATTTTCTACACTGCCGGCATTCACCCAGGGGTATTCTGCCGAACCACCGATCGAAGGCGCTGGAAAAGGAATAAGCATATCGCTGGTTACCTTTCGGAAATAATCCGCGTTAAAGATTACTTTGTTTTCAAACAACCTTAAATCGAGACCAAAATCCATTTGCTGTGTGGTTTCCCATCTAACGTCATCATTACCCTGTGTGCTGATGGCGTATCCTTTTTGCAGGCTCTGGGAAGGTGCTCCAAAGGGATAATCATATCCACCGTTGATGATGGTAGCCCATGGATAGTCACCTATTTCCTGATTGCCAAGCTTACCAAAAGAACCTCGCAGCTTCAACATGCTGATATGGGTTTTTTCCACAATATTTTCCATGAACGTTTCCTGGTCCAGGCGCCATGCTGCTGATCCTGAATAGAACGTACCGTAACGGTTCTTCGCTGAAAATCGCGATGAACCATCTCTGCGCAGGGTAAATGTCAGCAGGTATTTGTTGTTGAAAATGTACTCCAGGTTTGAAAAATAGGAGGTAAGCGCCCACTCCCAGGCATTTCCATAGCTTCTTTGTTCTCCGATGCCGGCATCTAAATACCTGAAGTTCTCCGTTTGCTGGGTATAGTTCTGTCTGCTGCCTCCGTGTATTTCAGTTTTATCATGAATGATTTCAGAACCCAAAAGAAGCCGGATGTAGTGCAGTTCATGAAAGGTCTTGTTGTATTCCAGGACGTTGTTCGAGGTAAACGCTGTGTTTATGGCTGTGGAATTGACTGCGCTGCCCGGAGCATCAATACCCCGGTCGCCCCATTCTTCATAGAATTTCTTGCGGTTGATTATATTCAGGTTTATTCCGTTGTTTGACCTGAAAACAAGATCTTCCAGAATCTTGATTTCGATAAGCGCATTGTTCAGGAAGATGTACTTCCGTTCTTTATCATCGAAATGATTGGCCAATCCAACCGGGTTGTATCCATCTCCCAGGAACTTGGGATTCGGGGGTAAATCCACGTAGTCACCATTTTCCTTATATATGGGTGTACCGGGTGTTCTGAAAAAAGCATACCGGACCACGCTTCCTTTATCGCTGGCTGCTCCATCACCCGAATTGGAAATGATATTTCTTAAGGTATGCGCAAAATTTGTGTTAACGTTGATCCGTATCCTTTTGCTTATCTGTGAGTTAACGTTTGCTTTAAAAGAATACCGGTCATAAAACGAGTTGAGAATGATCCCTTTCTGATTAAAATAATCGCCCGACATCAGGTATTGTGATTTTTCATTTCCACCGGAAATACCAAGCTGATGATTTTGAATGGGGGCATTCTGGAATATGGATTCCAGATGGTTAATATCGGCAAAGGTTGCCGCTATTTCGGGCGTGATGACATCGCGGTTGTCTGCTATGGCTGCTTCGTTGTAGATGGCAATGTACTCTTCCGTATTAACCATGGGAGTAAGTCTTCCGTGCTGCTGCATTCCGTAATATCCGTTGTAGGATATGTTCTGTTTGCCTGACTGTCCTTTTTTCGTAGTTATCACCACCACTCCATTGGCTGAACGGGAACCGTAAATTGCTGCCGATGAAGCATCTTTCAGGATGGTAATCGATTCTATATCGGATGGAGAAAGAACATTTAAAGCGCCTTTGGTCGGGATTCCGTCAATGACATAAAGCGGATCATTGTTTCCAATGGTCCCAACCCCTCTGATCCGAATTGACACAGCATCACCCGGGGCACCGGTTGCCTGGTTAACCCTGACGCCCGCCACCTTTCCGGCCAGCGCACGATCAATATCGGAGACAGGCAGTCTTGTAAGCTCTTCAGCTTTTACGGTCGATACAGCCCCTGTTATATTGCTTTTGCGTATCGAGGAGTATCCGGTGACAACCACCTCATCGAGCACTTCATAATCTGCTGAAAGCTGAATATTGAAGTTTGTGGCAGTGCCCACGGGAATCTCCTGGCGCTGATATCCGATATAGGATACACTTAGAATCGGATCCTCAATACCGGCAGGAATGGTCAGGGTAAAATCGCCGGTATTGGAGGTAATGGTACCAAGGGTGGTACCTTTAACAGCGATATTCACACCGATCAATTCGACTCCTTCCGGGTCAGTAACCTTCCCCGTTATCGTCTGCTCCTGGGCATTTAGCTTCAAGGGGATGAATAATAAGCTCAGGATTAAAGCGTAAAATAGGGTAGGATTCGAATTCCTCGAATTAATACCTGGGATTGGATTTCTTTTCATTTTAATCATTCGTTTACATTACTTATAGGCGATAATTACATTGTCAAGCATAATTCGCTCGCCTCTTTTTTCGAGTTTGCTTTCCGGTGGAACGGCAACAATAAGCATGGCCAAATTTGCCGGGAGCGTAAAGAGGCCCTCGTCTGTCACATGCCTGGCCACTATACGGTGACTGATGGCATCGTACAGATCCACTGGAGCATCTTCATTGAAGTACGCAATCTGCTGATCCTCATCATAAGGATTGTAGTACAGGTAGGTCGGGTAGGCAGGTTTCCTGTAAAAATCTGTTGCCAGACAATTTAACTGAAGGATCTTTGCCACATTGGTTTCACGTATGATGGATCCAAAAATTCCCACGTGAGCGGAACCATAGATACTGAACATCGATAGCTCCGGTTGTCCGATTACCCAGTTGGGGCCGTCACCGAGGGCAACCGGTGAAACGCCTTCAAGTTCTTTCTTATTATAAACATCGGTTTTCTTAAGTCCTTCATAAGCTATGATGTTTTTTGTTATGGCTTTTGCCTGAGGCAGCCACTGGTTTTTATCCGGTATTTCATAAGGATAAAAGAGCCTGGCAGCATTGGCAGCATTCAGCATCCATTTACCGATCATCTGTGCGAATTCAGGTTCGTAGCGTACCATGGGGACCAACGGCCAGGCCATATCAAAAGTATTCATCAGGAACCCGTATCCGCCGTCCTGAAGGGTGTTGCCCAGAATGCCGCTCACGTCAAATTCTCCCCAGCGGTCATGGATAATTCCCCAACCGGTGCGACCATCCCTGGCCGTGCAGCCATCAAATGTCCATGATAACAATTTCAGGATATCATAATGCGTTCCTTCCTCGGCGTTCAGTCTTGCTGCCGTATAGGCACCAAATGGCATAAGCACTTCATAAAAGCGACTTTCATCCTGAGAATAAAGCGCATCCAGGGAGGAAATCGCCCCGTCAAGATACCTGCTGTTTCCAAACTTCTGGTAGGCGGAATACAAAACCCAGGCATGACCTGCGGCAGCATCCTGCTGAAAGGGTATCTGGTTTCGTTTTCCCACACCGCTGCTGTAATCGAAATACGAGTAATCGTAATTTCCGTCAAGCACAGAATCAGCTTTAAAGAACTGCTCCGCTATAATTTTTTGCAGGCTATCCGCACGGTTTACGCCCGGAAAGACATCGGAAACTGCATAGTACAACACATTTGGGAACACATCGTACCACCAGTCCCGCCCGTAACCGCCACCCAGGTGTGCAACCTCCTCCGAGGTATTATTCATCATGATATTCCAGTCGTTGTCGCTGTTGAAATAGTTCTGAACCATTTTTACATAATTGTATCCATGCTGATTGGTTTTATCGATTCCAACCAGTCCGGCACTTAGCAGCGCTCCAAGGGAGTTGATGGATTCGTGAAATTCTCCGTTGTTTTCATCGGGTCCCTGACGAACATCGCCGATAACGGTATATAAACCAAATGTGGTCTGGGGAAAATTTCTTCCCATGGTATCGATCCAGATAAACGAATTTCCCTGCGAATCGACAGGATGATTAAAAATGATCTCATCGAAATTTTTGGTTTTCTCATACCAGTCGAGCATTTTGTAGGGAGCGGGGAAATCGGGCATTTCATTCACTTTCTGCAGGGCAATCTGTGCTGTTCTCGCTTCGTCCACACAACCTGCTGTCAGAATGGCAAGGGCGACCAGTGTACTTATTTTGAATGATTCCTTCATGGTTATTGCATCAGGCTATTTTTTTCTCTTCAAGTAAAGGTTCGGGTTTGATCGCATAGGTATTAGCCTGCCTGATCAGGTTCCTGGCCACCGGGATAGAGAGTAATTGTATGCCGGCAATAATGATCAGTGAATATTTCAGGGCAAACGATTCGGACACATAGAAGATGAGCACCATGAAAAGCACAAGGCCAAAAAATCTTCCGACGTATAATCCAAATTCGTGATTAAAAAGATAGGCAAACTGATTTCTGTTTTCTTTAAACGACAGCACGTCAATTACCTTCAATTGTATGGGGAAATAGGCAATATCATGCAGCGGCATAAACAGAACTTTGCAGATGACAAATACGATAACGCCCGTGGCAGAGAACGCTATACCGTTAACCAGTGTACCGATAAAGAAAATGACCAGTCCGGCAGAAAAGATGTAGATCCGGTGCTTTGGTTTGGACACCCTGCCAAGAATGTAGAGGACTATTGCGGATAATACCCCTGAAAGACTCTGAATGGTACCCAGCGAACCTTCATCACCTACCAGACGCATAATAAGAATAGCAGGAGCAGTAACCAGATAACCCTGGGCCAGTCCTTTCAGCGATGAAAGGAGCAGCATTTTGCGCCATAATCTGTCAAACCTGAAGAAAACAAACTTTTTCCGGGTAGGATTTTTGAATTTTTCGCTATGAATAATGATGCTGGCAAATATGGCAAGCAGAAAGACAACAAGGGTCACAATTTTATAGGCATTGGCAATGCTGCCTATCCACTCCCAATTCCCTGCAGTGATCAGAAACCATCCGATCATGAATGGGACAATGATCGTGGTGATGGTATAGAAGAATGTTTCCAGTCCATAATAATAATTCCGGTTGTTATCGTTGGTGGTATTCAGGGCCAGAAAATCACGGTTGGCCCAGAAGAAACCGAAAGACGATCCCATGATAAGTCCGGCAAATGCCACGCCACGTATGTTGATCTCTCCGAGCGTCATCATGAAAATCATGGAGATACCGCTGAGAAGCATTCCAAAACTGTACAGGTTGGCAATTTTGATCCTTTTCAACAGGTACCCATTGATCAGAAAGGTCAATGGAATACCTGTATATGCTGCCAGCTGGTAAATGGCTACCAGCATGGGATCATCTGAACTTCGCATAATATAGGCTCCCACAAACAAATCAACAACGGGTAACACCAGCGCGTAGATAATATTCGTAATCAGCAGCACCCGCATATCCCTCGGCATACCGAGGAAAAAATCATACTCTTTTCTGAGCTTTGCGACCGGGGCTACTTTCATGGCTTAATTTAAATGAGAAAGGATCTCGGTGATCGAGAATTCAGCCATGCAAATGACTTCGTCACTCGCACCGTAATAAATAGTCAGCATATCGCCATTTACAAGCTGCCCGTTGGTAAAAATGACATTACCGAAAAATCCTGTCTTTTCATACGATGCCACGGGTTCCATAATTGCCTGGTCACTTCGGGCAATAACCCTGGAGGGATCATCCATATCGAGCAGAAGTGCACCCAGACAATATTTATTGTTGTAATCAGCTCCGTGATAAATCTCCAGCCAGCCATCAGGCGTTCTGACAGGGGCGGCTCCGGCGCCCAATCGCGCACTGTCCCAGCTATTTTCCCGGGTGGTAGCTATGCACTTGTGGTTTCCCCAATGCAAAAGGTCCGGCGATTGGGCGATCCACATGTAATTGCCACCGAGCTCAGGACTGCTGGGCCGGTGCAAAGCATAATACATGCCATGAATCTTATCTTCGAAGATTGCGCAATCCTTATTATGGGGCGGGAAAATCATTCCCCGGCGATTCAAATATTTCCAGTCCCTGGTAAAAATATACCCAACACCCACACCCTCAGGTGCCACTTTGGTATAGGTCAGGTGGTATCCATCTGCCATGGTGGCTACGCGACAATCCTCAATTCCGAAAGACTCCTGTGGACCTTTGCCGAAAATGGGAGCATACCCGTCTGGCTCTTTAAAATGAATGCCGTCATTGCTGCAAACCAGTCGGAGATGAGACAGGGTGGTCAGGTAGTCTTTTCCTTTGTATTTAATTACTCGCGGATCTGTGGCGTCAAGGTCCGGATCATCCTTT
>JAFGRC010000126.1 GCA_016935355.1 Bacteroidales bacterium | reverse complement strand
CTGGAAGGACTGTACGACGGCCGGGAAGGCGCCAGTCTGGTCACGATCGGAATTTTGTCAAAAGACCCGGATGATCTGTCCGGCAGGAATATCAAAGATTTTTCTTTCCGGATCGAAATACCCAACCTTCTTTCTTATATGGCTTACGGTGACTTTAAAGCATTTGTTCCGGGCATAAATGACCTGGTCGACGGCAACACGGAGTACGGTTTGCTTGCGGTGCAGGAAAAAATTGAAAGGGGCAAGGTAGCGCGGGAAAGCCTCGCAGAGATGAAAGATGCCAGGGATTCAGGAGATTCCGCCGCTTTTAACTTGATAAAGGCAAGGTTCTATGATCAAGATTTCAACAACAAATATTTCAGGTATTTCGGATATGGTTTTCTGAACAACCCGGACAGTGTGATACCGAATGTACCGGTGACCTTTTACAGTTTTCACCTTATGGTCGGCCTCGGGTTTTATTTTATCCTGCTATTCATTTTTTCTTTGATTTTTCTTTTCCGGGACTCCCTCGAAAAAAGGGTCTTTTTCCTGAGACTGGCCCTCTTTACCATACCGCTGGCATATCTGGCAACCATGGCAGGATGGATCGTATCTGAAATGGGCCGGCAACCGTGGGTCATTCAGGATCTGCTGCCCAACGTGGCCGCAATATCCCATATTAATGCTTCCACCGTTCAGATTACTTTCTGGATGTTTGCCGCACTTTTTACCATTCTGCTGATCGCTGAAATAAGCATTATGGTTAAACAGATCCGGACCGGCCCAAAAAACGGAGGAAAATAATCATGTTTGAATCATTCTCATATCTGACTTTGCAGCAATACTGGTGGGCGATTATTTCCCTGCTCGGAAGCCTTCTTGTTTTTCTCCTGTTTGTACAGGGGGGTCAAACCCTGATCCATTCACTCGGTAAGAATGAAGCCGAAAAGACATTGCTGGTCAATGTGCTCGGACACAAGTGGGAAACCACATTTACCACACTGGTTACATTTGGCGGTGCATTCTTTGCTTCTTTTCCGCTGTTTTATGCAACAAGCTTTGGCGGAGCCTACTGGCTGTGGATTGCAATACTGTTCAGCTTCATCATACAGGCGGTCTCATACGAATTCCGTTCAAAACCAAGGAATATATGGGGAAAACGGACATATGACACATTTCTTTTTATCAATGGAGCGCTGGGAACATTTTTACTGGGAACAGCCGTAGCCACATTTTTTAGCGGATCGGAATTCAGTGTTGATTTTACCAACCTATCACAGATCGGGAATCCCGTTATTTCCAGGTGGGAATCGCCTTACAGGGGACTTGAAGCGCTGGCTGGTCCGCACAACCTTACACTGGGATTTTCAGTATTTTTTCTCGCCCGGTGCCTCGGTCTGTTATACTTCATCAAGAATGTTGATAATGAGGACTTAAACGCAAGATCAAGGAAATCTTTACGATTTAACAGCATATCCTTTCTGACTTTCTTTCTGGCATTTGTTACGGTGTTGCTGACAAAAAAAGGATTTGCCGTAGATACAGTTACAGGCGAAGTATTCCTGGAGAAATTCAAATATTTTCACAATCTGGCAGGAATGCCTTTCATTGGTCTGTTGTTTATTTCCGGAACAGCATGCGTGATTTACGGCATAGCCAGAACGCTCTTTACAAAATATAACAGCGGCATATGGTTTGTTGGAACCGGTGCGGTTATGGTGGTTTTCAGTTTTTTTTCCATCGCCGGATATCATGCGACAGCTTATTATCCTTCCACATTTGACCTACAAAGTTCCCTGACCATCGCGAACAGCTCTTCAAGCAAGTATACACTTACTGTGATGAGCTATGTATCACTGCTGGTGCCCTTTGTGCTGGGTTATATCATATATGCATGGAGGGCAATGACACGAAAAAAGATAAACATCAGCGAATTGGAGTCCGAATCACATGTTTATTAAACGACTATCCTTATGTACGATTCATCAATACTTATATTGCTCAGTTGGCCCGTTATCATAATCGTTTCCTTTTTTGCCGTCAGGATTGCGCTTTACCTTTATGAAAAGAAACAGGGACAGGAGAACATAGAGAAGGATAATCAATGACAATGCCTGAAGTCCAAAGTATACCAGCAAGAATACCGAGGCCGCCAGAAAAACATACCGTATACTGTTCTCCCTGTAACCGTATGTTTTGAATTTCAGGGAAAACATTCTGATGTTTGATACCAGCAGGAAACAGGACAATAAAATAAAGACGAGAAGGAACCATTGGTTGAATATCAGTTTATCAGGTATCAGTGGCTGGCTTTTTTCCGAAGAAAATCCCAGGGCAGCAATAAGCAAGGCATTGGCAGGGGTTGGCAATCCCTTAAAATCGTTCACCTGTCCTTTATCGAGGTTAAATCTGGCAAGCCGCAAAGCAGAGAAAACCGCGATCAGGAATGCGGCATACATCATTACCGTTTCCATCAGACCGGGTGACTGAATATCAAATGATGAGCCGGGAGCACTTGCAACAAGTGAAAACTGCATGAGTTGCTTTATGATCATTGCCGGTGCAACGCCAAAGCTCACCATGTCGGCCAATGAATCCATCTGTATGCCAAACTCGGAAATGCTATCCCAGATCCTCGCAGAAAGTCCATCAAGGAAATCGAACAAGGCTGCTGCCAGGATCATAATGCCCGCAAAATAAAGATTTCCTGACAGTGAAAAGACAATCGAAATGCATCCGGCTATGAGTCCGAGAGACGTAATGAAGCTGGGTACCGCTTTTCTGATCATGAGTTTCAAGTTTAAAATTCCTTCCTGTGACATCAAAGTTAAAAGAATAATGATCAGATTGCCATTTACCGGGGGACATTTATATATTGATCCTGGTTCGTAATGGCTTCTGTGAAATTGAGCCCGGTATATGATGACCGGTTTCAAGGCTTCTTTTTCAATAATATGCTTTTCTTTTCGTTTTGTTTCAGTATACCGGTATAAGAAAGACGGCAGTTTTTATAGCAAACACAGTCCAGTATCATATAAATTTATATTTTTGCCACAAAACAAACTTGTTCACACAATTGAATATGAAGATCGCAGTTGATTTTGATGGTACAATAGTAGAACACAGATATCCGCAAATAGGAGAGGAAAAATTATTTGCTTTTGAGACACTTAAGCAACTTCAGAAATTGGGACACCAATTGATTCTGTGGACCTTCAGGTATGGGAAGGAACTTGATGAAGCAGTGGAATACTGCAAAAAAAAGGGTATAGAGTTTTATGCTATAAACAAAAGTTATCCTGAGGAAGAATATGAACCTGAGACAAGCAGCCGCAAAATAGATGCCGATATATTTATAGATGACAGAAATGTCGGCGGATTCCCGGGATGGAGTGAAATATGGCAAATGCTTAATCCCGATTATGCCGATTCAGAATTTAATGAGCTCAGCAATCTGACAAAAGGGAACACAAAGGTTGGCAGCCGGTTGAAAAAACTCTTTCAATAATCCGCTCAAACAACAAACACATCAGAATATGCTCATACTGTTCAGACCAATTCGCATAATTATTCTGATGATCGCCGTCATTTTATCCTTTGCATGCTGTCACAAAACTACACCTAAAACTTCAGGCACGCTTCAGGAATCAGCACAAACAACAATTGCCAGGATCATTTCTCCGGAAGGTGAACAGGTCTATACCTGGGGTGACTCTGTTAAAATCGTTATGGATTTTGAGATCCTGACTGAAGCAATCGACTCTGTTCAGATTGTTGGCAATAATAATTTTTCAGAAACATATCTTGATCATTTTGAAAGCCTTTACTGGCATACTGTTGGCTGCCGTGTTGGCAGGAATACGGCAAGGGTAAAGATCTATTTTAATGACAGTTTTGTTGAGTCCCATACTTTTAATATTATTCTGTTTTCTGATATAGTTCCTGAGAACTACAGCTATAACTTGATCGGGACATATCCCCATGACCAGGATGCATATACACAGGGACTGCTGTATCATGAGGGACTGCTGTATGAAAGTACGGGGCTTGAAGGGAAATCATCCCTGCGAATTGTTGATATTTCTACCGGAAAGACTAAGAAAATCAGTAACCTGAAACCTGAATTTTTTGCCGAAGGCATTGCTGCGTTCAATGATCAGATATACCAGATCACCTACAGGTCAAAAGTGGGTTTTATATACAACATCAACACGCTTGAACTGATCCGCAGTTTTAGTTACCGGATTAATGAAGGATGGGGACTGGCTTCCGACGGAGAAAAGCTGATTATGAGTGACGGTTCTGAACATCTGTACATTCTGGAACCGGAATTTTTTACTCAGATTGATCAGATTGAGGTATTTGATCACCAGGGCAGGGTTTCCTTACTGAACGAAATGGAGTTCATAAATGATAAAATACTGGCCAATGTTTACGGTGAAACATACATTGTCATTATCGATCTGAAAACCGGTAAGGTAACCGGTAAACTTGACCTGGATAAACTGATTCCGGAAGGCACAAAAGGCGACATGAACAAAGTACTGAACGGCATAGCATTCAATGCCGTGAACCAGAATCTTTATGTTACAGGAAAACACTGGCCTGTATTGTATGAAATAAGGATTACACCGCCGCTTTAATTTTATCCGCTACCCTTACCTATTTTTTAACACGTTATGACTGAAAAACCCAACTTTCAGGTAATGTTATGAACCGGATATCAGCCGTCCACAGACTGAATTAAACATACTGATAAACTGTTTATTACTTAAAAACCCCGGAGCCGAACCAGTTCCTTTTAATTGTTAATAACTTGTTAATAAATGCAAAATGATTGTTTACAAAAGTAGGAATTAAAAAAAAATCCCTTGAACGATTAAGTTGTACTTTTGGTTCCATACACAATGCCTTATTGTTTCATATACTCACAGATTTTACATGGGAAAAATCATTGCAATTGCAAATCAAAAAGGGGGGGTTGGAAAGACCACTACTGCAATTAATCTGGCTGCCAGTCTTGCAGTACTGGAAAAAAAAGTGCTGATTATTGATGCTGATCCGCAAGCAAATGCCACATCAGGCAGTGGTTTTGATACCAAAAATATAAAGACGAGCATTTATGAGTGTTTGATTGATGAGGTAAATCCAAATGATATTATCCTGACAAGCGATATTGAAGGATTTGAATTGTTGCCTTCACATATTGACCTTGTGGGTGCAGAGATCGAAATGCTGAATATGCCCAATCGCGAAAAAATGCTTAAGGCGGTCATTGGTAAAATAGAGAACAAGTACGATTATCTTCTTATTGATTGTTCACCATCATTGGGATTGATAACGGTAAACGCTCTTACTGCCGCAAATTCAGTGATTATTCCGGTTCAATGCGAATATTTTGCCCTGGAAGGACTTGGCAAATTGCTGAACACCATAAAGATCATACAGAACAGGTTGAATCCGGACCTTGAAATAGAGGGTTTTGTACTTACCATGTACGATTCCCGGTTGAGACTTTCGAACCAGGTTGTGGAAGAAGTCCGCAGACATTTCCAACAAATGGTATTTGATACGATCATACAGCGTAACGTCAAGGTCAGTGAAGCCCCCAGCTTCGGAAAACCTGTGATCATGTATGATGCTGATTCTAAAGGAACACTGAATTATCTGAATCTGGCCAGGGAGTTGCTCCAGAAAAATGGCAGTACCAAAATACCGGAAAGTCAGAAAATTATTGATTAAGCCAGCAATGAATGAAAATGAAATCAAACAAATGAATAAAAAGACTGTATTAGGAAGGGGGCTCGGGGCTCTTATTGAAGAGACTGAACCGGAAACTAAAGTTCACAAAGCGGTCACCGGAGGAACTGAGATTGATGTGAACCTGATTGATACAAATCCGTTTCAACCTAGGTCCGATTTTGATAAGGAGACGCTCGATGAACTTGCCACTTCAATTAGAGAAGTCGGCATGGTTCAACCCATTACCGTTCGTGTATTACAGAATGGACGTTACCAGCTGATTACCGGGGAAAGAAGACTGAGAGCAGCGAAAATGGCAAGTATTTTAAAGATACCGGCATACATTCGCACTGCAAACGATCAGGGTATGCTGGAGATGGCGCTTGTCGAGAACATTCAGCGGGAGGACCTTAATGCTCTTGATATATCAATCAGTTATCAACGGCTTCTGGAAGAATGCGATATGACACAGGAAGACCTGAGTCTTCGTGTGGGAAAGAAAAGGGCAACGGTAGCCAATTATATAAGATTATTAAAATTGCCCGCTGAGATCCAGATGGGTATCCGGGATAACAAAATATCCATGGGACATGCCCGTGCTCTTGTCACCATGGATGAAGACCCGAAAGCACAGATCGATCTCTTCTATAAAATCATCAGTGAAGATCTGTCCGTAAGGAAAACGGAAGCCCTTGTTCAGAAGTTTAACCAGTTTCCAAAAGAAATACCTGAAAAAATCCCATCCAATCAGGAAGCACCTCAACTGTATGAAGAGCTAAAAAACCAGCTTTCCGGCTTTTTTCAGACAACCGTTGAGTTTCGACGCAACCATAAAGGTTCGGGGAAAATTATCATACCCTTCAATTCAGATGACGAACTCGAAAGAATAATCGGTATATTTGACAGGCTTAAAGTCTAAACCGATAACAATTGTTTTTCAATCGTTTTTATCTGGCAATCATAAGAAATTGCACGGTACACAACCTTATGATCATTATTATAGTGTTGTGCATCATGCACCCTCCTGAATGCAAAGCGCAGGAACTTGATTCAGCTGCTATCCGGACTGACATATCCGTTGTTCAGGGCATGACAGCCGCGCGCTCCCCACAAAAAGCAACCCTTTATTCAGCCATTCTGCCGGGTTTGGGACAGGCATACAATAATAAGTACTGGAAAATTCCCATAATTTACGGGGCGGGAGGAGCATTTGTATGCTACACACTGCACTGGCACACCCAATACAAGAAATTCAGGGATGCTTTTCTGGATGGCTTTTCACAGGCAGATCCCAAACCGGTTCTGATTGACGGCAGACTGTATGACTATGATATTCTGCCAAGGGGCAGGGATGGTTTCCGGAGGTATCGTGACCTTTGTATACTGGGAACGGCTGCCGTTTATTTTCTGAATATTGTTGATGCCATGATCGACGCGCATTTTTTTTATTATGATGTTTCAGATGATCTTTCGCTGAGGATCGCTCCCGTGTTCATGGATGATCCGGTCGCTACAACCACCTTCGGTTTGAATTTTCATTTGGGTTTTTAGTTATTTTTACAGAAAAAATTATGGTCAAACTGGCATATTACACGATTCTTTCCTTTTACATGATGACTTTCTCCATGGCAGCATCCGGCATGCGACAGGATACAGTGCGCATCAATGAAGAAGATACGACCATTATCGAACTGAACTTTGATGCCAATCTCGACAGCCTGTTGAATCTCTATTATGTTGGGCAATCCATTTCAAGGGATCCTGATTTCTGGAATCATGATGCCGACAGCATCATTCCGGATTTTCCCGATTCGGTTTACATTCAGCGTATTGCACAGATACCCTCTGTAGCAAACCTGACTTACAATACAATTGTACGCCAATACATTGAGGTTTATTCCAAACAAAAGAGAAACCTGGTTGAAGTCATGCTTGGCATGTCACAATACTACTTTCCAATCTTCGATGAAATATTTGACTACCATGGTGTCCCCAATGAACTGAAGTACATGTCCGTTATTGAATCGGCACTGAATCCAAGGGCTTATTCAAGGGCACGAGCCGTTGGGCTCTGGCAGTTCATGTATGGAACCGGAAAGGTTTATGACCTGACCATCAATTCACTGGTTGATGAACGCAGGGATCCCATAAAGTCAACGCATGCAGCAGTCCGTTATCTGAAAGACCTGCATAAAATTTATAACAACTGGCTCCTGGCGATTGCGGCTTACAATTGTGGTCCGGGAAACGTAAACAAAGCAATTCGTCGTGCAGGTGGCAAAAGGGACTATTGGGATATTTATTACTACCTCCCCCGGGAAACAAGGGGCCATGTACCCGCATACATAGCTGCAACTTATATTATGAATTATTATAAAGAGCACAATCTGAAACCGCTGACTGTTACCCTTCCTCTGGCCAATGATACGATTATGGTCACCCGGGAGTTGCATCTGGCCCAGGTCTCAGAAGTGCTTGGGATTCCGATGCAGCTCCTCAGGGATATGAATCCGCAATACCTCACCGATATCATACCGTTTGCCGGTAAGCCTTTCTCACTGATGCTGCCGCTTGAACAGACCTCAAGGTTCATTGACTTTGAAGATACCATTTTTGCCTATAAAGATTCTGTATATTTCAATCCGGAACGGTTAACGATAAATCCCACCACTGCCAATGCACAGGCTTCCGGGGAACCACCTCCTGTGAATTCCACAAAATTCACCTATACGGTAAAAGCGGGGGATAACCTGGGATTTATTTCAATGTGGTATAATGTGAGGACCTCTGACCTCAGGTATTGGAACAACATCAGTGGTAATCTGATCCGTACCGGACAAAAACTGGCAATTTATGTACCCAACAGCAGTGCTTCCAGATACAGCGATATCAATGATTTGTCTTTTGCTGAGAAACAGGCACGGATCGGCAAAGCCGTAACAACGGGTAATCCTGTGCAGGAGCAGAACGTGCCGGACCTGAGGGGAAGTAATGATACTTATATTCTGTATACGGTAAAACAGGGCGATACCATCTGGGACATAGCAAAAGAATATCCGGGAATAACAGAAACTGACATCATGCAGCTGAACAATATTTCAGATGCAGGCAGGATTCAGGTTGGCCAGATTCTCAGGATCAAGCCAAAGAGTTAAGGTTAACCGGCATGTGCCGGGAAGTTTTCCTGAGTATGTCCGGGTGTCACATCGACATTCCTGCTTTTATTTCCTGCAGCAGGCTTTTTAATTGTCTGTCACTTTTTTAAATCTGAGTCTCACGAATAAACTTATCCTGCAGGATGTTGTAATTTTTAGTATTTTGCAGTGACAAAGCCGACTTATTGCAATGCTTGCAATCCGGAATTATCTCTATACTGCGTTCATTGGTACAGGAATTTTCGTCCTGTGCATTGCTTTCTATTTTCTTTTTCAGAACAGTAACATCTACAACAATCTTGTCGCTTGTGTTATTAAAAACTACTACCATGAGAACAGCACGATAGTCAGAGGAAAAGTACCGTACGAAACCTTTGAGGAATCGAAATTGCTGCACTGGGATGCACAATTATACCTTCAGATAAAAGAAAACGGATACGACACAGAATCAGCCGGGGGCGATTACATTTTCGCATTTTTCCCCCTGTTTCCTTTGGTCTGGAGAATTACACAGATGACTCTGCCGATGATTATCATTTTCAACTACATCCTGTTGATAATTTCAATCATCCTGATCATCAACCACTTCAATTTTCAGAACGACGGTAACCGCAACCTTTATGCTGCTGTAGCCATTTGCAGTCCAATGCTTGCGGTGTTTATGATACCCTATTCAGAAGGCCTGTTTATGCTCACGGCTACAGTTGCATTGTGGGGTATTTACAAAAATAAATACCCTGTGTATGTCATCGCTGCACTTCTCATGTCATTGACCAGATCTTCCGTAACAATTCTGGTTATTTCGCTGCTGGTGACTGAAATATATTTCTGGTTCGGACATCACAGACTGGATTGGTCCATGCGTTCATTTGGTTTAAAGGTCCTACCATTGATCACCGGAATATTGATTGTATCATTCATACAGTATTCATATGGAAGCGAAAGCCTGTTCAGGTTCATGGAAGTACAGAAATACTGGGGATTTCAGTTTCAGTTTCCCCGTCACCTGACCGACTGGGCGCACGAACAGTTTGCCACAAATGTATCCCTGCTCCTGATTTTGCTGCCTGCTTCAACGGTCTATGCAGGCTATCATGCTTACAGGTACATTTTTAAAAAACGGGGAGGGCCATATCTTAAAACCTTAATTGCAGACGCATACAGGAAAGAATATCTTTTTATTTTATCATTGATATTCATGTCAGGACTGATCCTTTCCGTTCTGTTTTTCAGAGGGGGAAACCTGAATAGCATCAGCCGGTATATATTGTGCACACCTTTCTATTACGTGGCATTGTTTATCATGAAGGAAAAACTGTCGGATATAAAACCTGTCATCAAAATGATGTTCTTTATGTCATTTTTCATCATAACGGCAACAACCCTTTCATTATCGGGTTATTCCGGTTCGTGGAATTTTTCCGATTCGGGTTTTATTTTGTTTTATTTGCAGCTTTCATTTTTCATTTTTACATACCTGTCCAGAAACAAATGGCTGGTTGCTGGTTACGCGGTATTAACTGCAATATGGACAAGCTATTTATTCAATATGTTTCTTTCCGATGTATGGATCTTTACCTGACCTGAAATTTATGTCAAAATACGTAAAAAAACGACCGGCTCTGTTGTCAGCGGGTTTGTTCCTTCCGATTTTGTTGTTTCTTTTGGTACTGTATAAATCCGGATACCTGAGCCTGCCTTTTTACTGGGATGAAGCATGGTCGTATGCAACTGCCATTTTTGACATGCACGAAAACGGGCCGGTGATCCTTCAGGGTAATGCCAATACTGATCTTACACGCGGTCATCCTTTATTTTTCTATTTCATATCATCCTCATGGATCAGGGGTTTCGGGACCAGTCCCGCAACAGTTCATTTGCTGCCACTTCTTATTTCTTGTTTGCTCCTGATTGTACTGTACTATTTTTGCAGGGATTATTTTAATCCGGCAACAGCTATCACAGCCCTTTTATTTTTTACCGTGCAATCCGTTTCCCTGGCACAGAGCACAATGCTGCTCCCCGAGGTATTGCTTGCACTGCTTATACTTTCTTCCATCTATGGTTACTTTAAAAATAATTGGTGGCTTTACATTCTTTCCGGCTCTCTTCTGGTACTGACCAAAGAAACCGGCATCATACTGATTGCAGCCGTACTAATTGACAGACTGCTGATTGCACGGACTTTTCCATTAAAGGAAAAGATCCCCGCAAAACGATTCCTCAGGGAAATTTTAATCATCTTGATTCCGGCTGTGATTTTTGCTGCAAACCTGACTTATCAGAAAATCCGTTTCGGCTGGTGGTTTTATCCGGAACACATGGATCTGATCACGGTTCAGGGAAGTCAACTGCTCTACAAAAGCCGCTTGTTCTTTTCAAAGCTGTTCCTTCAGAACGGGAGAAATATTTTTCTGGTTGTATTTGCAATAAGTTTATCCGGACTTCTATACAATAAAGCCCTTACAGACAAAGAAAAGCATTTTTTGTTGTTTTCTATTCTGTTCGTTCTGTTATACGGTGCATTTTCCGTTGTTAACTTTTTTACTGCCCGTTATATATTAAGCGCCCTGCCATTATATATGATCTCCGGTTCGGTTGTAATTTCCTCCTTTCTTGACAACTGGAAAACGGTACGGGCAATCGTTGCCTTCGGACTCGCTGGTTTGTTCGCATATTATACATGGTTCGGGTTCCGGAACGAAAGTGATGTTTCACTTGCCTATAAAGATACCGTTCTGATGCAAAAGGAACTTGTAAATGATGCGGAAGAGATGAACTGGAATGACAAGCTCATCTATTCCGCATTTCTCATGCAATATTATCTTTCAAATCCATATCTTGGATACCTGAATGACAAAACCGCGCCGTTCTATGAAGTCAGCAACCTTCCCGATCTTCCATACGATCTGTATGTCTTTTGTTCCAACGAAAATGATCCTTATTACGAAAAGATCTCCGGCAATGATGATTATATTCTGGTTAAAAGGTATGAGAGAAACAAAGCATGGGCAGAGGTATATGCACGAATTAAGGCTGAATGATTCAATAAAGCTCATGACAACCAAGTATTTCCGGAAAGGTGCCGGGGTGATGGTGGTCCGGTGCGTATAGCACAGATGGTGTGGGTAATGGTAATCCTTCGCTAATATAGAACAGATGAAGCTGTATAATAATTACACTAAAGGAATCAAAAGAATATTTTCAGGATCAAACAGACTGAAAATGTGTCCGGGTCTCATCTTCTTTCTTGCTCTGATTGTTATTTCCCTGTTATATTATTATCACATTATAATCTTAAGTCCGCCCCAGTCGATTCACCGGTGGAGGCAAACCGACTGTACCTCCATCACGCTTAATTATTATCAACATGGAATGAAGTTCTTCAGACCTGAAGTCCATAGTTTGGTTTCAGACGGCTATACAACGGGTTATGCAGCTGGTGAGGCCCCTGTTCTGTATTACTTCATTGCTGCATTATACAGAGTGACCGGTCCGGATGACACCGTGTACAGAATTGCCAATACCCTGGTCTTTTATATTGGTCTGTTCGCACTGTTTAAAATCAGCAGCTTTTTTTTACAGGACAAATTCCTTGCAGCTTTCATTCCCCTGCTGATATTTACCTCGCCGGTTGCTGCATATTATGGCTGCAACTATTTACCCGACACTGCTGCCCTGACATTTGTCTTCCTGGGCTGGCTGCAGTTCCTTAAATATTACTCCGGGAATCAGTACTGGAAATACCTGCTTTCCGTTGTGTTTTTCGGGTTAGCCGGACTGCTGAAAATATCCATGTCCATCAATCTTGTTGCATTGACCGGATTTATCTTCCTGCACCATATAAAGACCATGCAGCTGCCGGGAAATTTAACATTACGCAATGCTTTGAAAAAATACCTGCCTCTGATAACAGGCGGATGCATCATCACAGGATGGTATCTGTATGCGGTCCGGTATAATGACTATCATGATGCCACAACGTTCCTTACGGGGACCAGACCCTGGTGGGATTTGGCTGCTGATGAAAGACAGGATATTACACGGTTTATTATGGATAACAACCTTTCCCTGTATTTCTCCCATGCTGTCCTGTATTTCCTGGCTGCCTGTCTGATCCTTACTGTAGCATGGTTTAAAAAGATCCAGAAGCTCCTTGTTATCATAACCGGTTTATTGCTGACAGGAGGCTTAATATTTGTGAACTTTTGGTACAGTCAGTTTCAATATCATGATTATTATTTCATAACCCTGTTCGCCCCATTGGCCTTTCTGATCATTACTGCAATGACAGGTCTCCGCACCTGCTGCGAAAAAATATTACAGTCCTGGTGGTTTCGTGTTGCATTGATAGCGTTTCTGATATTCAATGTCTTTCATGCCCGGCATGAAATAAAGCTGCGTTATTTCGGCTGGAAGCGCGAAGCTCCCGTTTATGAGGAGTATTTTACCATCCGTCCGCATCTCGGAAGTATGGGGATTCGACCAAACGACCGCGTGATCAGCATACCTGATGTTACCAGTTGCTATACCCTCTACATGATGAATCAGCCGGGGAACAACCTTCCAGGCATCAATCGGTCCACAGCCGGTGATATAAAAAAATTCATCGGTCTTGGAGCACGGTACTTGTTTGTGAACGACACAGCGCTGGTAAATGACCCCATTTTGCAGGAATTTCTAAAAGTAAGGATCGGAAATGTCAAAAACGTACATATTTTCAGACTGGATTCCCTTGATTCTTTCAACCTGAAACCATAGGATTTCTGAACCCTTTCATGCTTTATATCCGTTCTTCAATAATAAATCTTGGCCTGCTCTTTACTTCTTTATAGATCTTCCCAAGGTATTCGCCCAGGATGCCGATACACAGTATTTGAATACCTCCGAGGAAATAGAAGGGCAACACTGTTGAAAACCACCCTGCAACAGCCCGTCCGTTCAGATAAGCCAGCAATGCATAAACCATCAAAGCAAGGCAGATAATAAATACAATGAATCCGATAAACGTAATGATTCTGAGCGGGACAACGCTGAAAGAAGTGATGCCGTCAAGTGCCAGGGAAATCATTTTGCGCAGCGGATATTTTGTCTTGCCGCCCTGCCGCTCCTTCCTGTCATAATACACAACAGCCGTATTGAATCCCATCAGCGGGAATATTCCCCTTAAAAACAGGTTTACCTCCTGAAAGTTCTTCAGCTCTTCATTCGCCCGTTTGCCGGTCAGCCGGAAATCTGCATGATTGAACAGCACATTTACTCCCAGCATATTCAGCAATTTATAAAAGGCAACAGCGGTAACTCTTTTGAAATTGCTGTCATGCATCCGTTCAGACCGCACTCCGTATACTATTTCATTACCCTGACTGAATTTTTCTACCATGTCCGGAATCACGTCAATATCGTCCTGCAAATCGGCATCAAGGGAAACAAGACAATCCGATGACTGATAAAATTCATACAAACCTGCAAGCAATGCATATTGATGTCCTTTGTTTGCCGATAACCTGATCGCTTTTACCTTATCATTCTCAGCTGCAATTTTTTTAATGATCGCCCACGACCGATCCCTGCTGTGATCATCGATAATACCTATAAAACTGTCAAGTGAAAGTATATTCCCGCGGATCTGCAGATCTAAAAAATTATGCAGGATTTCAATGTTTTGCGCTATAATCTCTTCCTCATTGTAACAAGGGACAATAATTCCAAGAACAGGTTTATGGTCCATATCCGGTTGATTTTGTTGATGCCTTTAAAATCTTTTTAAGTCACGTTATGTCTTATCAGATTCCTCTGAAGTCCGGTTTATTCGGGTTAAGTACCTGTTAGTCCTGCAAAGTGGCCTGAAGATTTTTCAAATCCGGACTGCCCTTTCTGACTCAAACCACTGAATCAGATTTTACGCGAATTCCTGAAAATTGACACGGCCTTTAACTTTATTTTGAAATGGGTTGTGCAAAAGAGATCACATCCTGTGCACGGATTTCCTTGTCACATAATATAATCAGACGCTCCAGCACATTACGGAATTCCCTGATATTACCGGTCCAGTGAATTTTTTGCAGTTCGGCTATGGCATCTTCATTGATTGTCAACTTTGGCCTGCCATATTCATTGCTGATCTGTTCAGTGAAATATTCAGCCAGGAGCGGAATATCTTCGATACGCTCATTCAATGAAGGCACATAAATAATGATAACGGAAAGCCTATGATAAAGATCCTCACGAAAGTTCTTCTGTGCAATCTCATCAGCCAGATTCTTATTGGTCGCTGCAATTACCCGCACATCCACATCAATATCTTTATCGCTTCCCACCCTTGATATTTTATGTTCCTGTAATGCACGCAATACCTTAGCCTGAGCAGAAAGACTCATGTCCCCCACTTCATCGAGAAAAAGTGTCCCGCCGTGTGCCTGTTCAAATTTTCCTTTACGTTGTTTTATGGCTGAGGTAAAAGCTCCCTTTTCGTGACCGAACAATTCACTCTCAATCAATTCCGAAGGAATGGCAGCGCAGTTTACTTCAACAAAAGGCATTTCAGACCGGCTGCTTTTTTCATGAAGCCATCGTGCAACCAGTTCCTTACCTGTCCCGTTGTCCCCAACAATTAATACCCTGGCATCAGTAGGTGCAACGCGATCGATCATTTCCTTTACTTTTATAATTGCTGCTGATTCTCCAACGATATCATAGGTTTTGCTTATTCTCCGTTTCAATACCCGAGTCTCCGTTACCAGATCTTTTCTCTCCGTTGCGTTGCGCATTGTGACCAACAGCCGGTTCAGGTCAAGAGGCTTCTCAATGAAATCATATGCTCCCTTTTTGATCGCTTCCACTGCAGTGTCAATGTTACCATGACCTGAAATCATGATAACAGGAACGTCCGGAAGGTATTCATTAATTTTTTCCAGGACTTCAATGCCATCCATTTCCGGCATTTTAATATCACACAGGACAATATCATAGCTGTCCTTGTGAAAAAGTTCCAGTCCTTCAGGACCGTTGGTTGCAACATCAACTTCATGTTTTTCATACTCCAGTACCTCGCGCAATGTATTGCGGATACCCTTTTCATCGTCGATGACCAGAATCTTTGCCATTTAATTACATATTAAGATTCGACGCTCTGATACTCCGGTTAATCAACTGATATATGATTCCTTCTTTAAGGGCAAAATTCGATTGAATCAAATGCTTTACTTTTAGCTTCTGCAGCATGAATTTAACCAGCAACGTTGCAAGAACGATCATTTCAAGCCGCATTGCCTCCAGTCCCTTCATTTGTTTTCTCTCCTTAACCGTTGAATTGATCAGTTTCTGGTAAAGATTCTCAAAATCCGAAAGATCAATATAATGCATTTCAGGTAACATTCCCCTTTCAGATTCAAAACCGGGATCATCTGCCCTGATCATTGCAACCATGGTTTCGAATGAGCCTGAAGCTCCGATAAGAGTATCAATATTGTATTTCTTGTTCTCATCAAACAGATCTACCAGTTTTTCTTCAAGGTAGTTTGAAATAAACTCGATCTCCTCAATAGTTATGGGATCTGAAGGCTTGAACTTTTCAAGCAGTCTGGCTATACCGAGCGGATAACTTTTCTTCCAGAATATTTCATCCCTGTTTGCTATAATGAATTCATTACTACCTCCTCCGATATCCATAATGAGTACCGGGGTCTGTTCAAGCCTGACCGCCTGCCTTACTCCGTAATAAATGATCTCAGCCTCTCTTTCACCGCTTATGATTTCAACATCAAGGTTGAACCTTTCCCTGATCAGGTTGACAAACTGCTCACCATTGCGGGCACTGCGTATTGCCGAAGTGGCAAAAGCATAAATTTTTTCAGTCTTGTATTCGGATACGGTTGATAAATGCCTTTCAATGACATGTAATCCCCGGGAAATGGCATCCGGACGGATCTCCTTTTTATCGATTCCGCTTCTGCCCAGCTTAACAGGCAACTTGTTGCTGTACAGAATTTTATAATCCAGACCCAGGCCGGTTTCAACGATCAGCAGATTAAAAGTATTGGTGCCAAGATCTATTACCGAAATGCGCATGTTATATAAAGGGTGTTAACCTGTTTAAAATAGGATGCAGGATAAAACGATACTAAAATACTGCTTTTTGCAGATGAAACACATATGATAAATACATAATCAAAAATAAAAATGGTTAAATCATGTGGATTATCCCTATAAATCGGGATGACTATACGACCCTTAAAAATAAAATTAAATACGTATGAAAAACACCCGCTCAATTATGCTTTATATCTGATCCACTTCCACAATTCCCCGTATGTCACTTTTTTCCCGTACATCAGAATACCTGTCCGGTATATCTTTCCGGCCATCCATGTGGTTCCCATAAATGTCAGTATAAGGATTACAGCAGATACAAGCACCTCGATAAACGGTATGTCAAAAGGTATCCGTGCCATCATCACAATCGGTGAAGTAAATGGTATCATCGAAAAAATAATCGCAAGCTGACTGGATGGATTCATAGAAGCGTTGATCATTACAAACATACCAAGAATTAACGGTATGGTTATCGGCAACATGAACTGTTGCGTATCCGTATCATTATCTGAAGCCGCACCTATTGCAGCAAAAAGAGATCCGTACAGCAGATAGCCCCCGAGAAAATAGAAAACAAAAGCGATAATCACGTATGCAATGTTAATTTGTCCAAGCTGTCTGAATATACCGCTCATCATACCGGAAGCCGAATTGTTGCTTATGCCTGGATGCTCCGGAACCTGCTGCAATGCATTATCCTCCATGATACTGGTGGGCGCAATCTGTTCTGTTGTTACGTCAGCCGGATTGGGCATAATAAACTGCTGCGCTACAGCGGTAATCCCAAAGGTTAAAATGAGCCATACCAGGAACTGCGTGAGTCCCGTCAGTCCGATCCCGATTATTTTCCCCAGCATAAGCTGAAAAGGTGTGACGGATGAAACAATGACCTCAACAATCCTGCTCGTTTTTTCTTCCAGTACACCCCTCATGATCTGGGCACCAAAGAAGAATATGAAAAAATAGATCAGCAATCCAACGACAAATCCCAGTCCTCTTTTCAGATCAGTTGCATCCTCGACCATTTCCGGCCAGTTTTCCCAGTTGATGCGGTTGAGTGAAACATTGGTTTCAAGTGACTGTATTAATGATGCCGGAACATTTTGCACAACAAGTTTGTTGTTGAAAAGGTAATTTTCGAGCGACCCGGAAATATATGACTCTACAGAAACACTCGGAAGCTTGCGGTAATAGAACTCAACCACAGTCCGGTTACCTGCCGAAATCAGACTTTGCGGCAAATACAAAATTCCGTCATAATCCGTTGCCTCATAAGTCTTTAACATCTCCTCCAGTCCCATACTGGTCAGGTAATCAAATTTCAGATTTTCCCTGTCAGGAATAACACCCCTGAAAAATTGCAGGGAATCCGGTAAAGGATCCCCGTAAGCGCTGGTCTCCACTACGGCAATCCTTGTGATACTTTGATCTTCCATTTGCGCAATCCATGTGGGTAAAATCAAAAATGCAGCAAATAAAAGCGGTCCGAGTATGGTTATGATAATAAAGGACTTTTTGCGGACCCGGGTAAGGTATTCCCGTGATATGATGAGGCCTGTTTTATTCATGGCAGGTACATGGATTATTTCTTGTTTTGGGCTTCAACAACTTTTATGAAAATTTCATTCATCCGGGGTATCACTTCGTTGAAAGAAGTAATTTCAATTTCAGGCACTATCTTTTTTAAGAGGTCATTCCCCGTAAAACCGGCCTTTACCCTTATTTTCACATATTGGGTTGTTCCCGCTGTATGACGTTCAACGATCTCGAAATTACCGTTTTGTTTATTTATGACCCCCAGTGGATCAGTGTTAAATCCCAACTCATAGATGTTGGATTTATAAGAGTGCCTGATCTCATGAATATCGCCCTCAAGTATGGTTTTTGATCTGTCAATCAAGGTTATGTAATCGCAAAGTTCCTCGACAGATCCCATGTCGTGTGTGGAAAAAATGATTGTGGCACCATTCTTTCTGAGTTCAAGGATCTCCTTCTTGAGAAGTCTTGTATTGATGGGATCAAATCCGCTGAAAGGTTCATCGAAGATCAGGAGCCTGGGATTGTGTATGATCGTGGTAACAAATTGCACTTTTTGCTGCATTCCTTTTGAAAGTTCCTCAACTTTTTTATCCCACCATGCCTGAATTTCAAATTTTTCAAACCAGTATTTCAGGCGTTTCATGGCATCACTTTTGCTCATTCCTTTTAGCTGAGCCAGATATAAAGCTTGTTCTCCAACCTTCATTTTTTTATACAAGCCCCTTTCCTCAGGAAGGTAACCGATCTCAACAATGTCGGCCTGCCTGAGTGGCCGTCCGGAGTAATACAGACTGCCCGTATCAGGGGCAGTGATCATGTTAATAATTCTTAAAAGAGTTGTTTTCCCTGCACCATTCGGTCCCAGCAATCCATAAACTGACCCTTCAGGAACGTTTACCGTAACTTTATCGAGGGCAAGGTGATTTGAAAACCTTTTTACGATATCGCGCGCACTAAATAAATACATGATATAGCGATGGGTTTCTTAATATGGAAATTTAATCAGCTTAAATTGACAAATTATTCAAAATAATTTTTCATTCTGTTAAAAAAGCCTCGTTCATGTGCGTTCGGAGCTGGCTTAAAATTCTCCGATTCTTCAAGTTTTTCAAGAAGTTTTCTATCTTCCCGTGAAAGATTTTTTGGGATCCATACATTGATATTGACCAGAAGGTCTCCTTTACCGTAACTACTGACCTCAGGCAGTCCCTTCCCCCTGAGTCTCAATATCTTTCCGGGTTGGGTTCCCTGTTCAATTTTTATCTTTACCTTTCCGTCGAGGGTAGGAATCTCCACCTGTGCTCCAAGAGCAGCCTGTGCGACTGAAACATAAAGGTTATAGAGCAGATCATTTCCGTCACGCACGAGATCCGGATGTTCTTTCTCTTCAATGACAACAATTAAATCACCGTTTACACCCCCGCGCCGGGCAGCATTTCCCTTGCCTGACACGTTGAGTTGCATGCCTTCCGCCACACCTGCCGGAATTTTTACGGAAATAACCTCTTCACCCCTGATCACTCCTTCTCCCGAACAGGTATTGCACTTTCTTGTAATAACCTTTCCTTCCCCGTTACAGGTTGGACAAGTCTGCGTGGTTGACATTTGTCCCAGGAATGTGTTGGTTATACGGGTAACCTGACCGGAACCACGGCATGTGGAACATGTATCGAATGCATTACCATCCCTTGCTCCGGTACCTGAACAATCCCTGCAGGAAATATACTTGGATACTTTCAGTTTTTTATCAACGCCCTTTTCTATTTCCTCTAATGACAGCTTCACTTTTATACGCAGGTTGGAACCTTTATTCATCTGCTGATACGACCTTCCCCTGGAACTGAATCCTCCAAAACCCCCGAAACCCATATCACTGAAAATATCTCCAAAATGAGAGAAAATATCTTCCATGGTCATGCCTCCGCCAAAACCTCCACCAGCTGCACCACCAAGACCGGCATGGCCGAACTGGTCATATCGTGATTTCTTTTGAACATCACTCAGTACCTCATACGCCTCTGCAGCTTCCTTGAATTTTTCCTCAGCTTCCTTATTTCCCGGATTGCGGTCGGGATGATACTTTAAAGCCTGTTTCCGGTATGCCTTCTTTATCTCCTCAGCCGTAGCACTTTTAGAAACCTCAAGAACATCGTAATAATCACGCTTTGTCATTATGATCCCTCTTTTGTAATATTCCCGTACTGTTCAGCAAAACCTATTCGCCTATAACAACCTTGGGATATCTGATGACCTTGTCATGCAATATGTATCCCTTCTCAATCACATCCACAATTTTACCTTTCAGTTTATTATCCTGAACCGGGATTTTAGTCACAGCTTCATGCAGATCCATATTAAACTCCTGGTGCATGGCATCAATTTCTTTTATTCCATTTTGCTGTAAAAAATCTCTGAAACGGGAATAAATTAAATTCATGCCTTCTTTTACGCCATCAAGCTCTTTTGCCTGATTTACCACCTGCATCCCGCGTTCCATATCATCCATAAAGGGAATGATTCTGATCAGCAAATCTTCGGATGCAGTCTTTACCATCTCCGTCTTTTCCTTCAGCGTCCTTTTGCGATAATTGTCAAATTCGGCCGACAGCCGTAAATATTTATCATGCAATGCATTATGCTTTTCCTCGCAAGCTTTGAGCGATTCGATCAATTTTTCCTTTTCTTTGTCAGTTGTATGTGTTTTTGCTTTCTTTGCAGTTTTGGGAGCGGTTTTAGCCTGATGTTCCGGTTGCTCTTTCTGTGCTACAGGTTTTTCCTTACTTGTCATCTTCTTTGTCAAAAAAATATGTGTATGATTAAGTTAAAATATTTTTAGTAAAAACAGATTCACTGGTAAAATACAAAATGCCTGCCAATGTAATTAAAGCGACAAATTGACAGGCTGATCTACCGTTGACAACCGGCAAATTTATAAAACTTTGCCATTCCGGACCACACGAAAAACCATTTGGCAGGTCCGTAAGAAAATCTTCTTCAACACGACAGACTTTAGAAACATTTATCAGAATTGCATTGAAATATAATCCAGTCCTATACTGACAGCAGTGTTTTATTATTTAATCTTTTGGTTGTGAATTAATTTATCACCATTTATTTTCGGCGGTGAACTCTTGTTAATTTCTTATCTTTTTAATTTCTTATCTTTACAGGCGAATTGATTTCGGTACCGAATCGAACACGATTGATGCAATGATAAAACTCAGGAAATACAAATACTATTTAATAGCGGGACTAATATTGATTGCGGGCATCATCCTGATATTTAACGACGTTATTGTTACGGGACTTGTAATTCTTGGCATTGGGGCATTGATTTTTTCACTTTGGGAATTTCTTTTAAAGGACAGGGAAAATAAAATTGATGAGCTGAAAGATGAAATTCATCGCATGAAAATTGAAAATCAATCCTTAAAGCAGGATTTCAATGAACTTTCCACCCGGAAACTGAATATAACAGAAATCAATGATATTCTCGATCTGGGATTAATAGAAGTGGACACAAGTTTTAAAAGAACTGTTAACAGAAGTTTTGATGTGGCCGATAAACAGGTTCAGTTTATCGGTGTACTGCATGTTGATTTTGTTGCCAAGTACGGCATTGATTTCCGGAAACTGAAATATAAGATTGATGAAGAAAAGAAGGAGATCAGCATAGCCAATGCAAACCCCCAGTTCCTCTCCTTTTCAAAAAGGAATTGCGTTTGGGAAATAGCAGAAATTCTGGAATACAACAAACCATTTATCGGGGAAAAACACTGGAAAACAAATCCCAGGCTCGATAAACTGGCCACACAGATCAAAGAAGAGATCAGGATTAAAACCGAACGTGAAACCGAGAACGGGCCAAAAGAACTGGACTGGGTAATCTGGCCGCTGCGAAAACATGTTGAAACGGCACTTGAGCTTATTCTGGGGACAAAAGGTTATAAGATCAGGCTTACTGAATTGGACAGCGGCAACTACAAACCGTTAAACGAATATGTAAAAGACAGTGGCGCCCTGGAAAGTTCTTATTAATTCCCCGGTTTGTTTTATGCTTTCGGGTAACCATTCATAACGTGGGATCCGGTTCTATTTCAGAT
>JAFGRC010000125.1 GCA_016935355.1 Bacteroidales bacterium | reverse complement strand
TCGTTGAATGCTTCGCTCGGACTGTGGCCGTTCTTGCGCAGCACTTCATACTGGGCATCCATGATGCCGGCCAGGGCACCCATCAATACACCACGCTCTCCCGTCAGGTCACTGTATACTTCATTTTCGAAGGTTGTCGGGAACAGATAACCGGAACCGATTGCAATACCGATCGCAAGACTGCGCTCGGTAGCATGACCGGTATGATCCTGAAAGACAGCAAAGCTGGAATTGATACCGGCGCCGGCCAGGAAATTACGGCGTACGCTGGTCCCTGAACCTTTTGGTGCAACCAGGATGACATCCACATCAGGAGGAGGTATTACGCCTGTCTGTTCCTTATAAGTAATGGAAAATCCGTGCGAGAAATAAAGCGCATCACCGGCGTTGAGACAGGATTTAAGCTGAGGCCAGATGGCCCGTTGGGCTGCATCGGAGACAAGGTATTGTATTATGGTGCCTTTTCTGGCTGCCTCCTCAATCGGGAACAGGGTCTTCCCCGGTATCCATCCATCCTTCACTGCCTTGTCCCAGTCCGTTTTAAAATCCTGTGACTGACCGACAATTACATTGATGCCATTGTCTTTCATATTCAAAGCCTGCGCCGGTCCCTGGACACCATAACCGATAACTGCAACGATTTCATTTTTAAGAACTTCCTGCGCTTTTTTCAATGGAAATTCCTCCCGTGTGACCACGTCTTCAACTACACCTCCAAAATTGATTTTTGCCATAATAAATATTATTATAAAGTTAATGATTATGCATATTTGACTGAGTTCTTGCCGGCTTCCTGCATATAGTTTGCAAAAATCTCCCGGTTTGATTTTGTAATGGCTATTCTTCCCGATCTTGTGAACTGGAGCAAACCATATTCATTCAGTTCATCAAACAATTCCTGTGTTTCTTCCTTATGCCCCGTCATCTCAATCACGGTAAATTCAGGGGTCACTTCCAGGATCCGGGCGTGATGCTTTCTGATGGTTTCCTCTACCTTGTTGCTCTCCATCAGTGCGGTAGTGGGCACCTTATAGAGTGCAATTTCCTGTTGAACGATCTCATCTTCTGTATGGTAAAAAGCCCTTAAAACCTCAACGAGCTTTTCGATCTGATTCACCACCTTTTCCACCTTTTCAAGTGTATCATTCACCACAATGGTGAACTTGTGTATACCCGGTATTGCTGAACCGGAGACTGTCAGGCTTTCAATGTTCACCTGACGCCTTGTAAAAATAATGGTAATACGGTTCAGCAGTCCGATATGGTTTTCAGAAAAAGCTGAAATGGTGAATGTCTGCTTTCCGTTATTTTTTCCGTTATTATTATTCATTTTTGCCATGGCTGTTATTTTTTTTGTTCAAGAATCACTTCAGATACGGATGCTCCTGTCGGTACCATCGGAAATACGTTATCTTCCTTTTCAATAGAAACCTCAAGTAAATATGGTCCCTGATGATCAAGCATTTCCTGAATGGCTGCATCCAGTTGTGGACGTTCAACGACTTTTTTCCCCTGAAGGCCAAAACCTTCAGCAACCTTAATGAAATCTGGATTCAAAAGGAATGTTTCCGAATAACGCCTGTCAAAGAACATTTGTTGCCACTGCCGCACCATTCCGAGGTATTTGTTGTTCAGCAGGACGATCTTAACCGCGGCCTGTGTCTGATTGATCGTGCCCAGCTCCTGTATGGTCATCTGCAGTCCCCCGTCACCGACAAAAAGGATCACCTGCTTGTCAGGAGCGCCGATCTTGGCGCCGTGAGCTGCCGGAAGGCCGAAGCCCATGGTACCCAGACCACCGGAAGTGACAAAGCTGCGCTTATTTTTAAATTTACAGTATCGTGATGCAAACATTTGGTTCTGACCGACATCAGTCACGAATATTGCATCACCATCGGTTTTTTCATTAATGATATGAATTACCTCGCCCATGGTCATTCCGGGTTTAACCGGATGCAGGTCTTTTTGTATAACTTTTTCATACTCGACTTTGTCGGCTTCCTTAAATTCCTGCAACCAGTCCTCATGCGACCTTTTTTCAATGAGGTTTGTAAGCAAAGGCAACGAATCCTTTACATCACCGTGAACCGGAACATCTGCCCTGATTACCTTGTTCAGTTCTGCCTTATCGATCTCAAGATGGATGATTTTGGCCTGTCTGGCATATCTGGAAAGGTCGCCGGTAACCCTGTCATCAAAGCGCATTCCCACACCGATCAGCAGATCACATTCGTTAGTCTTGATATTGGTGGAATAGTTGCCATGCATCCCCAGCATACCAACATTGAGGGGATGATCCTTTGGCAGCGCACAGGCTCCCAGTATGGTCCATGCTGCAGGGATACCCGATTTTTCCACAAATTCACGGAATTCCTCTTCCGCACCACCCAGGATAATTCCCTGACCGGCCAGAATATAAGGTTTTTTCGCTTTGTTGATCAAATCAGCAGCCGCATAGATATCGCCCATCTCAATTTTTGGTTTGGGTATATAGCTTCTGAGACTGTGACATCTTTTGTATTTAAAATTCAGTTCGCCAAACTGTGCGTTTTTTGCAATATCGATCACCACCGGTCCCGGTCTTCCCGATCCCGCAATAAAGAATGCCTGCGCCATGATTTCCGGTATCTCTTCCTGGCGCGTGATCAGGTAATTCCATTTAGTCACGGGCATGCTGATGCCGATGACATCCGTCTCCTGGAAAGCATCTGTTCCCAGCAGGGGTGATCCTACCTGTCCGGTAATGCAGACCAGGGGTGTGGAGTCGATCATGGCATCTGTAATTCCCGTAATCAGGTTGGTAGCGCCTGGTCCCGAGGTAGCCATGCAGACCCCTGTTTTTCCCGTGACCCTTGCATATCCCTGTGCTGCATGCACTGCACCTTGCTCATGCCGTGTCAGGATGTGGTGCAATTTGTCAGGGTAGTTCATCAGGGCATCGTATATGGGCATGATGGCACCGCCCGGATACCCGAAAATGGTATCAACCCCTTCCTGAATAAGTGACAGCATAACGGCTTCCGCCCCGCTTATCCGTATTGTTTTTGGAGTTTCTACGGTCGTTGCAATTTGTTCTTCTGTATCTTTCATGTCTTTTATTTCTTTTATTTGTAAAGAATTGATTTTAAATATTTTTTATGAACAGGAAACGGTAATTTACAGGATCTCTCTTACTGCACCTGTATCAGCTGATGTAACCATACTGGCATATACTTTTAGTGCATTTGAAATTTGCCTGTCACGATTAACAGGTGTAAAAGCCCTGTTACCCCTTTTGGTTTCTTCCAGTTTCCGTCTTTCAAGCTCCCCCTCAGGGAGCACCACATTGACGGTTCTTGCGGGTATGTCGATTTCTATTGCATCACCATCCTGAATCAAACCGATCTCTCCGCCGGAAGCTGCTTCGGGTGAAACATGCCCGATGGACAGTCCGGAAGTCCCTCCGGAAAAACGCCCGTCAGTCAGTAAAGCACATTCCCTGCCCAGTCCTTTTGACTTTAAATATGAAGTGGGATAAAGCATCTCCTGCATTCCGGGTCCGCCCTTTGGTCCCTCATACCGGATCACGACCACATCACCCGGCTTTACTGTTCCATTAAGTATCCCATCGCAGGTATCTTCTTGAGATTCAAAAACTTTTGCAGAACCTTTAAATTTCATTTTGGATGCATCAACACCGGCAGTTTTTACCACACAACCGTTCCTTGCGATATTACCGTACAAGACTGCAAGACCGCCATCTTTGAAATAAGCATTTTCAATATTCCGGATGCAACCCGATTTCCGGTCCGTGTCAAGTTCTTTGAACATAACGCCCTGACTTCCCAGTTTTAAATTTCTGATGCCTGAAGGAGCACTTGCATAAACGTTTTTGGCTTCATCCGAGCAGGTTTCCCTGGATAAATCGTACCGGCCGATTGCTTCACCGAGTGTCATCAGGTCGGCACGTCTGACTGACGTATCGATCAGACCGGCTTTTTCAAGTTCTCCCATGATGGAAAGAATACCTCCGGCACGATTGACGTCCTCGACATGATAATGTGAACTGGGTGCCACTTTGCATAAAACAGGGATTTTGCGTGAAAGTCTGTCAATGTCCTTCACGGTAAAATCCACTTCCGCTTCATGTGCTATGGCGAGCAGATGAAGCACGGTATTGGTGGATCCTCCCATGGCAATATCCAGTGACATGGCATTGAGGAATGCCTGGCGTGTTGCAATGGATCTGGGAAGTACTGATTCATCGCCTTCTTCGTAGTATTTTCTGGTATTGATGATGATCTGTCTCGCTGCTTCCTCGAACAGTTTCCTCCGGTTCTTATGGGTTGCCACAACGGTTCCGTTTCCCGGCAGGGCAAGACCAAGTGCTTCATTCAGACAGTTCATGGAATTGGCTGTGAACATTCCCGAACAGGATCCACAGGTGGGACAAGCCATCAGTTCAACGGATGCAAGTTCTTCATCAGAGACTGTATCGTCAGCAGCCATGACCATGGCATCGATCAGGTCATATTTCTTATTGCCCACAACACCTGCTTCCATGGGGCCGCCGGATACAAATACTGCAGGGATGTTAAGCCGCATGGCCGCCATCATCATACCCGGTGTGATCTTGTCGCAGTTGCTGATACAGATCATGGCGTCGACCTTATGCGCATTACACATGTATTCCACGCTGTCAGCAATGAGATCCCGCGATGGCAGGGAGTACAGCATACCGTCGTGGCCCATGGCAATACCGTCATCGATGGCAATGGTATTGAATTCGGGCGCATAGAAGCCTTCTTTTTCAATCATTGCCTTGATCTCCTGACCGATGTCGTGCAGGTGCGTATGTCCGGGAACAAACTGTGTGAAGGAATTCACCACAGCAATGATGGGTTTGCCGAACTGTTCTTCACGCATTCCTGTTGCACGCCAGAGGCTTCTGGCACCGGCCATCCTGCGGCCTTCCGTGGTTTCTGAACTTCTGAGTTTTATTTTCATATGATTCTGGATCATTTGGTTGTCAAATATTTTAAATCAAAAAAGCCATTCTGTTTTGTAAGAATGGCCCAAATATTCTGTATAAAATCGCAAACCATTCTTACCCGGGGGCGAAAAGCACCACAACAAGGATAAGTACGTTCACGATAATCATGATATTTCTCATGTTTTAGTTTTGCACAAATATAAATAAATAAATGTAACAAAAGCCCTGTTTTTAAAAAAAATGTACAATCCGTGTATTTCTTCATATTGGCAAAAAATCAGATTTCTTCAAGAATTGCTGAATTGAAGAACACTGCCTGTTCCTGCAGTGCAGGAACCGTTAATTTCAATCCACAGGAGGTTATTGTTTATAATATGCATACATGAACTCAAATGCAGGCAACCGGTATCGTTTCTTTTCATCATCGTCAAGCTGATCCGTGAAATTCCGGTCCTTCAATACAAAACCGGCTTCCTTCAGTCTCTCTGTATAATCCCTGCCATAAAGCCTGTAATGGTCCTTTTGCCTGAAATGTTTTTCCCTTTCATCCGGATTTGTTATGGAGGCATCTTCATGTGTTATTTCCATTGCATAATTTGTTGGTACCTGCAGGATGGCGAAGCCATCGGGTTTAATGATCCTGTGAATTTCCCGCATGGCTTTCCTGTCATCCGGTACATGTTCCAGCACATGATTGCAGATCACAACATCAAAATCATTATCCTGAAAAGGCATATCCTGAACATCAAGCTTCACATCTGCCAGCGGGGAATTAAGGTCGGCCGTAATGTATGTCAGGTTTTTCAGTTTGCGGAACCGGGAATAGAAACATTGTTCCGGTGCAATATGAAGAACTTTAAGCGGAGCGGTAAAAAAATCAGTACGGTGCTGAAGAAAAAGCCATAGCAGCCGGTGGCGTTCAAGGGAAAAACAACGGGGACACAACACACCTTTCCTTACTTTATTGTATCCGTATGGGAGGAATTTCCTGAACCTGCCGGCGCATACCGGACATTCCACATTATTCCCCCTGCAGGCCAAGGATGTGATCCGCATGACAATATAACTCAACCTGATCAGAAACGGTCTTGGAATAACACGTAAAATAAAGGGGACAAGTCTCCTCATGATGCAATCTTAAAAGACAGCCAAAAATACACATTTTTGGAATCAACTCAATCGGGACAGATATAACACGGACTGCCGGTTATACCCAAAACCATTCTCCCCGGTCAACATTTAAATTGGAGTCACGGGTATAAAATCCCAAAGCAGACTTTTAATCCGTGTTCCTTGGCAGGCTGCAGGGAACCGGATCTATGAGTCCGGTGAAGCCAATAGAATCCTGCCGAATAAAACCGGGGTTACTCCATTCTGTTTCCGTCCTTCAGTAAGGGACAGGCAGTGAAACAGTCGTTCAGCAGACAAATTTTAATGCGTACACTTTTAAATCTGAGTTTCACGAATAAAAATACTTACATTCGTTGAGGAGTTTAAAAAAATACCTATGAGACCTTTTAAGGTACTTGGAATCCAGCAGGTGGCAATTGGCAGTGAATCCAAAACCAGGCTGGAGAAACTGTGGATTGAACTGATGGGACTTGAGAAAAAAGGTTCCTTCATAAGTGAGCGTGAGAATGTGGATGAGGATATCCTGCAGGTCGGGACAGGTCTGTTTTCTGTTGAAGTGGATATCATGCAGCCGATTGATCCTGGAAAAGCCCCAAGGGTGCACGAGCCAAGGTTGAACCACATCGGATTGTGGATCGACGACCTGCCTGCCGCTGTTGAATGGCTGAGGTCGAAGGGTGTCAGGTTCACTCCGGGAGGTATTCGCAAAGGTGCTTCCGGACATGAGGTGTGTTTTATCCATCCGAAGGGGAATGAGGAATTTCCCTTATGCGGGGAAGGTGTTCTGATCGAGCTCGTGCAGGCCCCTTTAGAGCTTATCTGCGCATTGGATCATTCAGTCACTTAAACATCTTTGTTAATATTCAATTAAGGATTATTCTTTTATATCAAACCTGTCGCTTAACTATGAAGGGAAAGTAACGGGAATTTACATCCTTATGACAAAGTCCAAAACGGTTCTTTTGATTGGCGCTGTGTTGATTATATCAAATTCCGGCTTTATAAATGTTCAATTGAAATAGAAGTTAATGAAGGAGGATTCACAATATTAAAGTATGGAATAAATTTGATATATTTGATTAACTATGAATTTTGTAATCTGGTGTTGATGTTGCATATCATTGATTTTGATCTAATTCGAATGTCCATTTGGTGGGAAATGTACACGAGCTAATATAATTATTATCAAATACATATGGAAAGTCTATTATTAAGAACGTCAATTAAATTTGGCCTGATACTTGGGGGCATTAACATTACATTTGGATTGCTCAATACAATTGCTTTCAACCCGGAAGATGTGAATAATAGTAATGATTTACTCACTTTATTACTTGGATTTTTGACCTGGTGTTTTACAATCACCTGCCTGGCTTGGGCTCATTATGAATTTAACAAGAGAAATGAGAATTATTTGTCTTTCGCTGATGCGCTTTTCATTGGATTGATCATACTGGTGATCTCTTTTATCATTTCTGTTCTCTATTCTTATCTTAACTACGAGTTCCTGATGAAGGAAAAACTGAGCTTATACTATTCCAATCTGAGTGATGAATTTGGAGTGGAATTAAATGATCATACTTATTCAATGAAATATCAGATAACCACATTATCATTATCAATTCTTTTTCAAATACTGGTTTTATTCGCCCTGATCACTTTAGAAGCCCAATGGAAAATTTATAAGAAAGCTGGCAAACCGGGTTGGGCCTCTATTATCCCGTTTTATAACATTATTGTGTTAATGGAAATTATAGAAAAACCTGTTTGGTGGTTCATATTGCTGTTGATTCCATTTGTGAACATCGTTATGGCAATCTGGGTTACCAATTTACTTGCAAAGAAGTTTGGAAAAGATGAAAGTTTTACAATAGGACTTATATTCTTGCCTTTCATCTTTTATCCTTTACTGGGATTGAGCAGAGCAAGATATATTGCATAAGCGTAAAACCGGGCAAGCTGATCATATCGCGCCGCTACAACCGCCTACCCTTGCTTCCTTCCGGATCTGGGGGGGTTCAGCAGGAGCTGGC
>JAFGRC010000124.1 GCA_016935355.1 Bacteroidales bacterium | reverse complement strand
GATTCATCCGTTGTCATTTGCGTCTGTTCACTGCCATCCGTTTTCATACGCCACACCTGCATCAATCCTGACCGGACCGAATTGAACCAGATATATTCGCCGTCCGGTGAATATTCGGGCCCGTCATCCAGTCCATCGGCATCGGTCAGCCGCACTTCATCCCCGCCTTCTGCGGGTATGACGTATACATCCATATTGTTGTTCCGGCCTGCGCAATAAGCCAGATACTTTCCATCAGGCGATATGCCGTGAAGGTAGCTTGGTGATTTGTCCGTTACCAGCCGGGGTTCGCCGCCGCTTAACGGCAGCACATAGACCTGTGATCCTCCGGCCGGTCCCCTTGCACTGATGCACAAAAGCGTTCCGTCAAATGAAACCACATGATCGTTGTTGCAGCTGATCACATTACCCGTATTAATATGCACAGGATCACCACCTTCAACAGGTATTCTGTACATCAGTCCACGGCTGTTGTATACCAGATATTTTCCGTCAGGTGTCCAGTTCGGAGCCTGGATGTTGTAATCGAACTGCCTGACAAGCGTCCGCTCCCCGGTTTCTATGTTGTAAATTTCAAGTCTGCTGAGGATCTGTGTTGTTTGCGCCTGCAGGTCCATGATCATCAGGCTGAACAAAAATAATAACATGCATTTCTTCATATGACTGGATTTTGTATGTTTTTATATCAGTTAAATCTGTATCTATTCCTTTCTCCGGTTTACATGGAACCTGTCCCGGTGTATCCGGGATCCACCCCGGTTTTTCAATACTTGTCCCGTTTCAACGGGAACCTGCCAGTCATCAGTTGAACCAATATGAAAGCTTCACGACCAGTCCCCGGTTTTTATTGGAAAAGTCATCAGTTGCAGGATTATCATCATGCGTGTAAGAATTTCCGGTATAAACGATGAACAGGTCCGATACCGGTGCAAAACGCCACTGAAAACGGATGTTCACATTCAGATTGTCAACCTGGTCGTTATATTGCACAAATGTTGTAAGAAACAGTTTGTCGGTGAATGTGATATCCAGTCTCGGGCTGATCAGTATCAATTCTGCGCTGTTGTATGGTTCGGGCAAAGAGATGTTGTTATAATTTGCGGAAACTGAAACGCTTCCGTAAGGCTGAAACCGGTAACTTACCGATCCGCTCAGATTCCATCGGGTTCCGTTATAATAATCGCCATAACCCGCATTAATGGAATAATTGAATAACCGGCGCGAATCCGATCTGAAACCGATACCTCCGCTGACCCAGTTGAACGATTCACCTGCCGCAAGCCTTAATCCTCCTGTGTTTGTCGGGTCATAAGGACGGTCGAGCAATACAAATTCCTCCGAAAGATCCAAAGATATCGAACTGCGATTCTGAAATCCGATACTGTATGAAAGTCCGGTTTCCCGGTCGGTCATTTTGAAATCCGGATCCGTAACAACATTGAAACTCAAGCTGGGACCATGACTCAAAACTGCACTGGCAGAGGGATAAAAGGTATACCGAAGCGACGGGGACATTTGAAAATAGCCCGTTCTTCTGATATATCCTGCTTCGGCAGTATAATCAGCACCGACCCAGGCACTCGACATGCTGGCCCGGAAATAGCGTGTGGAAAAGGTCATATCACCGGCTACGGTCCCGGCATCTCCCGATGCACCTGGGTAAAACGACTGATGGTAAAACGCCTTTCCGTTCCAGCGGTTATCGGGACTCGCAAGATTGTATTCGAGTCCGGCCACCCGGTTGTAATCGAATCCTGTATATATCGTATCATTGTAATCACCTGTTATTTGCTTGTTGATAAAGAAGGCGGTAATGTTTGACCTGCTGAAAACCTGTCGTTGGATCGCTGCGACGGCAAAATTGCACGCAGGTATCGTTCCTTCCTCGCCGGTCTGTATATCCATCAGCCCGAGTCTCCATTGATCACCCAGACTGCCGCTCAGTCTCATCCCTCCATAGACAGGTACACTGAGTCCGATACGCCTGGAAAAGAAGGGGCGGGCGCTGCTGCTTCCCAGTGCGGCAAAAAGGTCACTGTTTTCAAGGAAAAACTGTCGCCTTTCCGGGAATGATATTTCAAAACGGTCAAGATTGGTAACCTGCCTGTCCTCCTCCACCTGGGAATAATCCGGATTTACGGTCAGGTCAAGATTCATGGATGTGGACAGCATCACTTTCGCATCAAAACCTGCATTGCCATCCCATTTGGCATCATCATCAGGCTGGTTGCTCTTGGTCACCTTGCCGGTGATGTATGGGATCAGTGAAAACCGTAATCCCGATTTTCCCAGCGGTTTATCCCATATCAGCGTTCCGGTATAGGCCAGATCACAGTGGTTGAACTGCCGGGGCATGGGAGCCCAGGCCGACTTTTCATTGGTTTTCAGGTCAAGGCGGCCAAAGTTTATACCCCATACCGTATCCCCCTCAAAGTACCGGATGCTCCGGAAAGGAATGGCAAGTTCGGCTACCCAGCGATTATCATAACTTTTAACATCCGATCTCCATTTGGTGTCCCAACTCGCATTTACGCTGCTTCCGTCATACCCGATATGCTCATACTGGGCGCCTGCGGCAGAGATATAAAAACCAAACCCGTTGGTCTGGTCGTTATAGGGATCAAAAAAAACGGCAAAATTGTCATTGCTCATGAAACTGAAATCACGGCGCAATGAAGCGATGGGCCTTTTACCGGATGTTGGATCATAACAGACAACGCCTACATAAATATTTGATTCATCGTAGGTGACCATCACTTCGGTCTGTGCAATCGCATAACCCGTGTCGGTTGGTGTTACGCGCTGAAATTTTTCCGTTTTTTCAGCGAACTGCCAGATATCCTCATCCAGCAAACCGTCTATCTCCATATGCTCTTCCGTATACATGATATGGATTCGGTATTTGTCACGGTTCACGGCCCTGGTCTGGCCAAACAGAAAACCTGTAACCGAAAATATAAGGGTAGCGGCAATCAGTAGTTTTTTGTAATTCATAGCAAGCGTTGTTCTTTCTGCAATGTAATAAAAAGATGAATAGGGTATTCAAATGCCAGATGAATTGTAATCAAAATTTAATCACGTATACATCAGGATCATGGATATCTCTCGATAATCTACAGGAGTCATAATGCTCTTTTCATGCATCTCAAACCGGTGCTGATGAACGCTGGGTAAACGCAAAGGAGTGGGAGCAACTGATCATCGACAATCCAAAGAATACTTATACCATCCGGATAAGAAAAGTAAAGTCAACTTAAAACCAAAATCAGAAAGATCCCGTAAGCAGCTTAAACGGTTAACGAAAACCAAGCGGATCACGCGTCCGGTCAGGAATCATTTCTCCGGAGTGCTTTTCAGGGTATCGACCAGAAAATCCCAGAATTTCTGAACGCTCCCGATGTGTACTTTTTCATCGGGTGAATGCGGATGTCTGATGGTGGGACCAAAGGATATCATATCCAGGCCCGGATAAATGCCGCCAATGATGCCGCATTCAAGACCGGCATGAATGGCTTTGATCTCGGGTTCCCTGCCAAACCTTTTGTGGTACACTTTCTTCATGGTCTTCATGATGGCAGAATCCATGTTCGGTTTCCAGCCGGGATAAGAACCGGAGTAGTTCACCTTTGCATCAGCCAGTTCAAACAATGCCCTGATGCGGTTCGCGAGATCGACCTTTGCAGTATCCACCGAACTGCGCAGCAAACAACTGATGATGATCCGGTTGTTTATCGATTTTACAATGGAAAGATTGGTAGATGTTTCAACCAGATCAGGAATGCCGTCTGTCATTCTAATGGTTCCGTTGGGACAGGCATATACGGATGCGATCAGTTTTCTCTGGAAATCAACCGGCATGACAGTTGAAGCAGGTTCATCTCTGACTGCTTCTATGTTCAAATCAGGATCAGCAACAGAAAGTTCTCTTTTTACGGTTTCAGTATAGTCTTGCAACAGTTCGATAAAATTCTTTTCCAGCGTTTCAGGTACAATGATCCGTGCAATGGCTTCACGTGGTATGGCATTCCGCATATTACCCCCTTCCACTTCACACAGGCGCATGCCGGCTGTTTTCTCAATTTCCCACAGCAATCTGAACAGCACCTTGTTTGAGTTACCCCGTCCCAGGTTGATGTCGATTCCCGAATGGCCTCCCTTCAGTCCGGAGACCTTTATCAGGAATGGAACAAAATCCTGCGGGATCTGCTCCGACTCATACTGAAATTCAATATTGGCATCCACGCCGCCGGCACAGCCGATATACAATTCTCCCTCATCTTCGGAATCGAGATTGAGCAGGATATTGCCTTTTATAAAACCGGGTTGCAGGGCAAATGCACCGGTCATGCCTGTTTCTTCATCAACGGTAAAAAGCGCTTCCAGTGGGCCATGTACAAGATCATCCGATTCCAGGACAGCCAGCATTGTAGCAACACCGATGCCATTGTCCGCACCCAGCGTTGTACCGTTTGCCCTGACCCAGTCCCCGTCAATATAGGCCTCGATCGGATCTTTTTCAAAATCATGCTGCTTGTTGCTGTTTTTTTGAGGTACCATATCCAGATGTGCCTGGAACACGACGGCCTTTCGGTTCTCCATACCACTTGTGGCTGGTTTCCGGATCGCCACATTACCCGCCTGGTCAGCATGTGTTTCCAGACCAAGATCCATGCCGAATTTCTTTACAAATTCCACTGCCCAGCCTTCTTTTTTTGAAGGACGCGGTATTTGCGTCAGACTTTTAAAATTCTTCCAGAGACCTGCCGGCTGCAACGATTCGATATTCTTATTCATTTTATTTTATTTTATTTTATTTCTTTATTTTAATGAGGAAATGATTCATCTGTTTTAAATCCATGCTGAATGGATATTTCTCCGGATTATCCGGAGAAACATGTCAAGATATTGCCTTATATGATTATCATACTTAAATCCTTTCAGGCTGTAAAACACAAGTATGGTCAACAACAAACATGATAAAAATAAACATAATGATAATATAATAACCGGATTTTTTAAATGATTCCTATCATGTGTAAAAATTAACATGCTTATTGGAACAAAAATGATTATTTTGGCGTTTCATTTCACAGATACGAAAGCATGAAATTACAACTCACCATATTGGGGATGGTTGCACTGGCAATGACCGTTCACGCTCAAAGCACGGTAAAATGGTACACAATTGAAGAAGCTTTTGCTCTTTCCAGAACGGAACCCAGAAAGATTGTCATTGATGTTTATACGGACTGGTGCAGCTGGTGCAAGGTCATGGATCAGAACACTTATTCAAACCGGATCATAGCTGAATATCTGAACAGTAAATTTTATCCGGTGAAATTTAATGCCGAGCAAAAAGAAGATGTTGTTGTCAACGGCACAACCTATAAATTCGTTGCAAACGGTTCGAGAGGCTATCATGAACTGGCCGCTGTACTGCTGAATGGGCAACTGGGCTATCCATCAACGGTTTTTCTGGATGAGCAGACTCGTATGATCCAACCCGTTCAGGGATATTTGCAGCCACAACAATTCGACGAGATCATCAGGTTCATCGGTGAGGATCACTTCAGAACCCTGACCTGGGAAGAATTCCAGGTAACCTATGTCTCGCCAATAGCCGAAATCCAGCAATAATTTTTTCCCCCTCATAGGGAGAACAAAAGGAGGTGTCTTCTTCCCCCTGAAAGGGGGATAAATTACCCCCTGTAATCCCGACAAAGTCGGGATAAATGCTATGGATATAGGGTCACGATCTTCCCGTACTGAAAAACAGGAATGTATGCATCCACAATCAGCTTTTCCCCGAATAAAATTTTGCCGTAAGCCAGATCGGGAATTCTGTAAATTATAAATTTATTATTTGATCTGATGGATGGTCCCACTCCATCCAGCCCGGTTGTTTTGTTGCTGTTGGTCAGCTCGAGCAGCACCGGTTTACCCTGTTCTTCACTGGCATTGAGAAATCCTTCGGTATCGGAAAACCTGAACAGTACCAGCCGCTCATTATCAACATCATTTCCCGGGGTAAAATGAAATGTCCGTACATGTTGTCTGGTAACTCTTTTCCCGGTAAACAGGGAAAGATATTCCTCCTCGATTTTGTCCAGCTGCCTCAATGCTTCGGTCATGGCCAACCCTTCCGGCATATAGTCATACTGACCCGCAACGAGTTTAAAACGTCTTTTTCTCAGCTTGATAATAAAATTTGCGGCTTCTTCTGCTTTTCTTTCAAGGGTTTTCTCCTGGGCCCGCGCATTCATCAGCCTTTTATCTTCATCTGTGCCGGGTAAAACCATACTTACGATCACCTCGGAATCTTCAACATCAAAGTTTCTTTTAACGGAAAGATCAAAATAATGGATATCATCTTCCCTGTCGGGCAATGTATTGTAAAACAAGATTTTGCCAGGAAAATTACCGGGAAATAAAATCAGACTGTCTTCCAGCAAACGCTCAATCCCAGGAAACTGGTTCAGTCTCCCCGTTTTTTCCATACAAAAGACAAAATCAGGATCCACTTCTTCATGCAGCCCCAGCCTGATATCCGATATGGTCCATACCTTCTTTTCTGCAGCGGGCACATTCTCGATGCTCAGATATTTGTCCGCATACTCATGATAAGGCCCGGGTACGATGGTAATCTCTTCCGCATAAACCGTCACATCAATAATTGTTAGCGGCAGACTATAGATCTCCGACCCGGCAGATATGCTCTTCGTATCATTTACATTGGATACTGATATCTTCCCCGCAGGACTGCATGATAAAAGCATGAACATCCCTGTCAGGATTAACACGCTGTGTAAGAATTTTATGCTCATGGTTTCCAGATTTTAAATTCTTAAATAAACAAACAAATTTTTCCGGATTTTATGAATGTCAAGTTAAAAGCATCAGTAATTTTCTACTTTATTATATGTCTGACAAACATGGATATATTTCAAGTTTTATAACACCACCCGAAGCTTTAAAAAGTTACAAGCTTCAAAAATGCTTTGCCCAGATAATTAATAATATCGGAAGCAATGAGCGCATGGTATCCAAAGTCAGCGGCAGCCAGATCACCGGCAAGTCCGTGTACAAAAGGACCAAGTGTTGCTGCATCGGCTGGTTCGTAACCCTGTGCCAATAACGATAAAATAATGCCGGTTAGTACGTCACCGGATCCCGCAGTCGCCATACCGGGATTTCCCGTGCTGTTAAAGAAGCATGTTCCGTCAGGCAATGCTACCGAAGTATTGGCACCTTTGAGAACAATAATAATGTGATATTTTTCAGCCATCTCTGTTTGTAAAAGGTTTCTCCCGTATCCAGAGGAGGATTCCCCGAATATTCTGTCAAATTCCCTGGGATGAGGAGTAATGATGGTATCTTCCGGCAACATGTCAAGCATTCCTTTCATGCGCGCAATAATATTCAGGGCGTCTGCATCAATAACCATGGGTTTATCAGAATTTCCAAACAGTGCTTCGAGTGCCCGTGATGTCTCAGTTCCGGTTCCGATCCCGGGTCCCACCCCAACAGCATTAAAAGTTTCAATTGAGGAAATACCCGAAAAATAAAGATCTGATCTGTCAATGCTGAATATGGTCTCCGGTACCACTCCCTGAATAACCGGATATCCGAGTTTCGGAACATGAGCGGTAAGCAGTCCGGTACCCGATCTGAGGCAGGCCTTTGAAGCAAGGATGGCAGCTCCCATCATACCGTATGACCCTGCAATGAGTAATGCATTGCCAAAAGTGCCCTTATGCGAGAATCTCGGTCTGCTTTTTATTTTATTTGCGACATCCTGATCCTCGAGATAATGAAATGTTGTCGTTGTTGAACCGATGGCATCCGGATGAAGTCCGATATCAAGCATATGCCAGCGACCTGTGAATCTTTCATTTTCCTGGAAAAAGAATGATCTTTTGGGAAACTGAAATGTGAGTGTATCTGTTGCGCAGATGATATGATCAGGCATATTTCCCGTATTGTCCTCTCCCATCAGTCCGCTCGGTATGTCGACAGCGATCACACGGCATCCTGCTGCATTGATATGCCTGACGACACTGGCAGGCAGACCTGATAACGGTCTGCTCAATCCGGAACCAAACAGTGCATCAATCACAATGCCGGATTTTTCAATCTCCGGCAGCTTTGAATTGTGATGAATTTCATTTATTTCTGCCTTACCCTGCTCCATGAGCCGCTGCCGGTTCAGGCCCGCATCAGCGGATATTGCATCGCCGACAATCATATGATAAACCGAAATGTGCTGAAATCCTCTGTCAACCAGCAATCTGGCAATAGCCCAGCCGTCACCCCCGTTATTGCCGGGTCCTGTAAAAACCAGGAATTTTGCATCCCGGCTGATCTCTTTTTCCAGCCACTCTGCGCATGCTTTTGCAGCACGTTCCATCAGGTCGATCGAAGCAACCGGTTCATGTCTGATGGTATAGGCATCAATCTCTTTGATCTGTGCGGTGTCAAATACTTTCATTATTGTAAATTCTTAATCTGTAAGATGTCAATTATCTTCATTATTGTAAATCATTAACATGTCCGGTGTCGAAAATTTTACCTGAAATACCTTACTTTTTAAAAATTAAAATCCTCATTATTAATGTACTGTAAATTGTCAACATATTTTTTATCAAATATCTTCTCAACCGCAAGTTGAAAATCCGGAATCAACAATATGTCAGTAACCTGACCGTCAGCATCAGCTTTTGAATGATGATCCGACATCTGATTGAATTTTATAACTCCATCGTATACAAAAATAAACCGAATAATCAACAAATTGAACGATTGAATGTGTGAACTGACATGTTTTCATTGTTTCTGCGTGATTTATTAATTTCAGTCAAGTGGAAAATAATAATCTCATGACTTAAAATGATTTTTTCCATCCGTTATACTTAAAAAAGATTTTTATATTTGTTTCATTGCAATATCAAAATAAATCGTGAATGATTGAAACCTTCATGTTTACTGACCACAGCTTAGTTCGACGATCTCGCGGTTTGTCCCGTACCGGAGGCCGGGGAACGAAGCAGGTAAACCAATGCGACAATAATTATTCAAAACATGGAGGTTCATCAAATCTTAATAAATAAATTTATATTCTGATGGATACGGAAAGAAAACATCCGAAAGGATTGATGGTACTGTTTTTCACTGAAATGTGGGAACGTTTCGGCTTTTACCTGATGCTGGGCATATTTACCCTGTACATGCTCGAAGGAAAAGGATCTTCCTTTCCGGGACTTGGATTTTCAGTTGAAAAAGCAGCTGATGTTTACGGCACCTATCTTGCCCTTGTATATCTGACTCCCTTTCTGGGGGGATTGCTGGCCGACAGGATACTTGGCTACCGTTTGTCCATAACCCTCGGTGGTCTTCTTATGGCAGCCGGATATATCGGTTTATCCATTTACAATGAGACCACATTCTATCTGGCACTCTTGCTGATCATTCTGGGCAACGGTTTATTCAAGCCCAATATCAGTACCCTGGTCGGACGGTTATACGACAGCAATATAAAATTCAAACCCAATAAAGATTCAGGATACAATATCTTTTACATGGGTATCAATATAGGAGCTTTTATCTGCAACTTCGTGGCAGCATATTTCCGTAATAAATTCGGATGGGGCTGGGCGTTTGCCGTTGCCGGGATCGGAATGCTGATCGGGTTGATCTGGTTCTGGTCCGGGCATATGTATGCCAGGGACATTAAAGAAGTGGATAAAATCGCACCGAAAAGGGACGGTGATTTTTCAATCGGGAAAATCCTGCTCAGACTTTTTCTTCCGGCTTCAATAGCGGCTTTCATAGGATGGATCATACCGGGCAACATTTTTGGTGCCGATTCAACAGATGCATTTCTGTTCTTCAGTGTTTTTGTTGTTTGGTTTTACATATCCGTATACCGTTCAGCGGACAAACATGAAAAACAGCCCATTGCTGCACTGTTGGCTGTATATGGCTGCGTCATCATCTTCTGGGCGATATTCCACCAGAACGGTGCAGCGCTGACGGTATGGGCTGAGCGCTATACCAACCGCGAGGTACCCGCAGTTGTTGCAAAAGTCACGGATCCCCTTTACCTGAGCGAGACCGTAACCACGGAGCCCAGGGAAATTGTGGTCACAGACCTTCATGGAGTGCCAATACCGGATGCAAATGGCGAACCGCAGACATCAACGGGACCGGATCCCTATTTTAATAATATCCCTCAGGAGGAATGGCCGGAATCCGGAAAAAAGACTTTAATCAACACCGAGATCTTCCAGTCCATTAACCCCTTCTTCATCATCATCTTCACACCACTTGTGGTGGGTTTCTTCAATTTCCTGCGACGACGGAAAAGACCTGTTTCCACACCGGCAAAGATCGGATGGGGTATGGTCATCACTGCCCTGTCGGCGCTCGTCATGGTATTGGCCGTAGTTGTCTCCGGCAACGGATCGGTCAAAGCATCGGCCGGCTGGTTGTTCGGAACTTACGCTGTTATAACGGTCGGTGAATTGTGTCTGAGTCCCATGGGCTTGTCACTGGTATCGAAATTGAGTCCCACGCGCATCACTGCCCTGATGATGGGTGGCTGGTTTCTTTCCACCTCACTGGGCAATAAGCTTTCGGGAGTGTTGTCAGGCCTCTGGAACATTTACGAACACAAAGCATTTTTCTTTGTCACGAATTTCGTCCTGGCCATGATCTCCGTCGGTCTGATCTTCTATCTCCTGCCCTGGTTGAGAAAAGTCGTTAAGGACCATACCGGGGAATGATGACTTAAGTGTTTCACGCATTCAGGCATTTGAACGTTTGAGATATATAATAATGTATTGTCTCATTATTCCTGATTAACAGGTTGAAGAATATCATCGGGATTTAATGCCCGATAACAATTACAACAACTGCAAGCTACAAGCCACAACTTTCATAAACATGTAAATTCATGTAAGTTTTTTTCATTTGTCCCAACTTTTCCGTTGGTCACCACATATCATATTGTTTTAATCCAGTATCTGTTCGCCTTTATAAAAATAGCAGTGCAACTTTTTGAAAAAAAAATAACCTTTGCAGACATCTTACAGTATAACAAAATACGAATACACTCCGTTAAATTCATATGTTATTTAATACACTTGAATATATTATCTTTCTGCCCATTGTTGTGGCGTTGTATTTTGCACTGCCTTACCGTTTCCGATGGATCCTGCTTTTAATTGCCAGCTATTATTTTTACATGTGCTGGAATTACAAATATGTCGCACTCATTCTGTTTACGACCGTAACCAATTATTTATGCGGTATTGGAATCACTCATTCAAAACATAAAAACACAAAGATATTTTACCTTACGGTGGGACTTGTTGCAAGTCTTGGGGTCCTGTTTTTTTACAAATATTTTAATTTTTTTGGTGACACGATAAATTCACTTTTTCACAGTTTCAATATTTTTTACAGTGTACCCTATTATGATCTTTTATTACCGGTCGGGATTTCTTTTTACACCTTCCAGACACTCAGCTATACAATTGATGTGTATAAAGGAAAGCAACCCGTAGAATATCATTTTGGCATCTTTGCGTTATATGTTTCTTTTTTCCCTCAATTGGTTGCAGGACCAATTGAAAGGTCCACCAACCTTTTGCCCCAGTTTTTTAAAAAAAATGAGCTCAAATATGAAAATGTAAGGGATGGAATCGCACAGATACTCTGGGGATTTTTTAAAAAGGTCGTGATTGCCGACAGGCTTTCAGAATATGTAAATCTTGTCTACAATAATACATCGGATTATCAGGGATCGCACTTTATCCTGGCAACATTGTTCTTCTCATTTCAAATCTATTGTGATTTTTCAGGATACTCTGATATTGCCATAGGAACTGCAAAAATAATGGGTTATAAACTCATGGTGAATTTCCGCAGACCATATTTTGCACAAAGCATCCGGGAATTCTGGCAAAGATGGCATATATCATTATCTACATGGTTCCGGGATTATTTTTATATTGCTATCGGAGGAAACAGAGTCTCAAAATGGAGGTATTATTTCAACCTTTTTATGACTTTTCTGGTGAGCGGTTTATGGCATGGAGCCAACTGGACATTTATAATATGGGGAGGGCTCCATGGTTTTTATCTGGTTTTTGCAATATGGACAAAAACAATTAGAGAAAATATAAACCGTGTCCTGGGGATTACGAAGTTTCCCGGACTGCAAACAAGTCTCCAACGTTTGGTGACCTTCATACTTGCTTATATATCATGGATATTCTTCAGAGCTAACTCACTGGGTGATGCGGGATACATTCTGGGCAGTATGTTACATCCTGATTTCTCGGTGAATCTTAACCTGTTTGAATTCAGAGTAGATTTTTACCTGAGCTTCATTTTAATTGCGCTTCTCATTTTTATTGAGAGATTGGAAGAAAAATACGAATTGTATGTAAAAATAAGATTGTTACCCAAGTCTTTTAAGTGGGCCATATTGACAATAATCATTCTGGCTTTATTCATTCTTGGAGTATGGGAATCATCAGATTTTCTATATTTTCAATTCTAATAACAGGCTATGGAAGAAAAATATTTGCGAATTATCATCTATATAACCGGATTTGTTGCCCTGTATACATTTTTGGCAATCAGGATATTCCCCTTGATGAATGCTGTCCTGAATGAGAAGATGGACCAGGAGACCCAGGACTTCAACAAATTTGGTGACTTGTATTATTTCAGCTGCATTTCAGAGTTTCAGGAAGAATTTCCGTCAAAGGTCAGAAAATACAGATACTCTGAAGATAATCCGGATATTTCAAGTGCAGATATACTGACATACGGTGACAGCTTTTTTGATATCATATTTACCAAAAGCATTCCCGAAAGGCTATCCGATACACTCAACAGTGAAGTGTATTCGTATGTCACCCAGAATCCCACACATTCCAATCCGTTTTGCCTGCTTAACATAAGTGAATATCCACCTGTTAGTAATCAAAAGTACTTTATATATGAAACGGTTGAAAGAAATATTCCCGCAAAATTCAGTAATGAATTTGATCCAAATTGTACCGTTATAAACGAAACCACTTTCTCAAAAATATATAACCAGTTGTTAAATATAATATTTCGTACAAACTCAGAAAATCTTTATGAAGTAATATTAAAACAGAGTTATCTCACACACAGGACATATTCATATATTGCAACCTTAAAATTCAAATTATTTGGCTATATATCTCCCTTAACCTCAAAATATAAAACCGGAAACAAACCCTGGTTATTCTATGACAAGGAATATGATTCGGATCCGGGAAGCTTCTATTATAATTACTCTGATGACGAGATAGATATGTTCGCAAATAATATTGGTAAACTCAGGGATGAACTTCTGAATCGTTACAACTTAAAACTGGTCTTTTTCCCCATACCAAATAAATACACGTTATATCATAGATTCATCAATAATGATCCGTACAACGAATTCCTTCCAAGGTTGTATAAAGAACTTGACAGCAGACAAATACAATATGTTGATGTATATCATGAATTTAAGAATAATAAGGATACATTATACTATGGAACGGATACGCACTGGAATTCCAAAGGGATTGATATTGCGTTAAGTCTGCTCATCGAGAATATGGATTTGCATTATTCACTATCTTTGAATAATTGAAAGAGTTGTAATTCTTGTTGCCATTACAGCTCAAACTAAAAAATCATTGAAGTATGAAAGCAGTTCTATTGGCAGGTGGATATGGCACAAGGATCAGTGAAGAAAGCGGGATCCGACCCAAACCCATGGTTGAAATTGGAGGAAATCCCATCCTGTGGCATATCATGAAGATCTATTCACATTATGGAATAAATGATTTTATCATTTGCCTTGGTTATAAAGGTTATATCATAAAAGAATATTTTGCAAATTATTTTGTGTACCTGTCGGATATTACATTCGACCTCAAATACAATACCATGCAGGTATTGAATAACCAGTCAGAACCATGGAAAGTGACACTTATTGATACCGGTTCAAATACAATGACAGGAGGCCGTCTGAAAAGGGTCAGGGAATACCTGGGTAATGAAACTTTCTGCATGACATATGGAGATGGTGTGAGCGATATTAATATTACCGAATTAATTGATTTCCATAAAAAACGAAATGCTGTTGCTACGCTGACGGCAGTTCAGGAGCCTGGTAGATTCGGTTCCTTTACACTTCGCGAAAATGAAGATAAAGTTGAGCATTTCAGGGAAAAACCCATGGGAAGAGATTCTGCCTGGATAAATGGAGGTTTCTTTGTCCTGAACCCTGAAATATTTGATTATATTGAAGACGATACCACCATTTTTGAAAGGGCACCATTGGAAAAACTATCAAAAGAAAAAAATCTGCTGGCTTATAAGCATGAAGGTTTCTGGATGCCCATGGATACGCTGAGAGATAAAAATGTACTGGAAGACATGTGGGTGAAAGGAAATCCCCCCTGGAAAGTCTGGGAATAGTAATCATATAAAAATTCCTGATCTATGCTATCAAATCTGTTCCGGGTTTATAAGGACAAAAAAGTACTGGTTACCGGAAATACCGGATTTAAGGGCAGCTGGATAAGCCAATGGCTATTGCAGCTAAGTGCAGATGTATCAGGTCTTGCACTTGATTCTCCCACCCAGCCGGCTCTTTTTCATCAATTGGCCCTTGAACGTGAGATTCGATATTATAAGCAGGACATCAGGGACTTCCATAAAGTGAAACGATTTCTCAGGGAAGTTAAACCGGATATTATTTTTCATCTGGCAGCACAATCTCTTGTCAGGGAATCCTATATAACACCTCTTGAAACACTGGAGACCAACGTGCTCGGTACTGCAAATCTACTGGAGGCCATTCGTCAACTCAGGTTGTCGACTGTCATCATAATCATTACTTCCGATAAAAGTTACGAAAATCAGGAATGGCTTTTCGGATATCGTGAAAACGATCCTGTGGGTGGTTATGATCCTTATTCTGCCAGCAAAGGGGCGGCTGAGATTGTCACTTCTTCCTGGCGGCGGTCCTTTTTTAATCCCCAATCATATCCGGAACATGGAGTAAAAGTAGCCACAGTGCGCGCCGGTAATGTAATCGGCGGAGGCGACTGGTCAAAAGACCGTATCCTACCTGACTGCATACGTTATCTCCAAAGAAATGAAACCATTGAAGTCAGAAACCCTTTTGCCACAAGACCATGGCAGCATGTTCTTGAGCCTCTGGGGGGTTATTTGTTACTGGGAAACAAGCTTCTTACATGTGAGGAAAAAGAAATTTCAACTTACTGCAGCGCATTTAATTTCGGACCACTAATCTCATCCAATAAGAGTGTGCAATCGCTTGTAGAAGAAGTTATCAAATGCTGGGGAAGTGGCAATTGGGATTATAACAAACAGGACAAAATGCATGAGGCTTCAATGTTAAACCTTACTATAGATAAAGCTTATCATGTGCTGCAATGGCATCCTCTTTGGAATTTTAAAGAAACTGTTGAAAAAACAGTAGCATGGTATAAAAATACTTTCGATAACATTACGGATCCAAAAGAGATTACACTTGATCAGATTTCCTTCTATCAGAATAAATTCAAAATTCCAAACACAATAAACTAAAAATGAACTTTACAGAATCTCTTAAATTACAAAAAAGATTTAACGACCTGATCCCTGGAGGAAGCCATACATATGCTAAAGGCGATGATCAGTACCCCGAATTCATGCCTGTTTATATTGATAGAGGCAAAGGATGTCATGTATGGGATATTGACGGCAATGAGTATATCGAGTATGGGATGGGACTGCGCACCGTTACGCTTGGACATGCTTTTGATCCAGTTTTTAATGCAGCTTATCAACAGATGTTAAAGGGAAATAATTTTGTGAGACCCGCAAAAATTGAGCTTGAATGTGCAGAGGAATTCCTTAGCGTCATTGATGGCGCTGAAATGGTGAAATTTTCCAAAGACGGATCAGATGCGACCAATGGAGCCGTAAAACTGGCAAGAGCTTATACAGGACGTGATATGGTTGCGGTTTGTGCCAATCATCCGTTTTTTTCGGTTGATGACTGGTTTATCGGCTCAACACCCATGTCTGCAGGAATTCCTGAAATAGTAAAAAGTCTTACGGTGAAATTTAACTACAATGACATCTCAAGTGTCGAAAACATGTTCGCCCGGCATCCGGGGAAAATCGCCTGTGTTGTTCTTGAAGCTGAGAAATATGATCCGCCAAAGAATAATTTTTTGCATACCTTAAAAGATGTCTGCCATAAAAATGGCGCATTGTTTATAATGGATGAAATGATAACAGGATTTAGATGGCATATCGGAGGAGCACAAAAGAAATACAACATCGTACCGGATCTTTCAACATTCGGTAAAGCAATGGGTAACGGTTTTGCCATTTCTGCGCTTACAGGCAAGCGCGAATTTATGGAACTTGGAGGATTACACCATAAAAAAGAGAGGGTATTCCTGATCTCAACCACACATGGCGCAGAAAATCATGCTCTTGCAGCCACATTGACCACGATAAAGTTTTACAAGGAACATGATGTTATTGGTCATCTCTATGAACAAGGCCGTAAACTTGAAGAAGGGGTTATGAAATCCGTCCGGGAGCTCAAACTGGAAGGGTATATTTCCATTATAGGACCTCATTGCTGCTCTGTATATACTACCAATGACCAGGATAAAAAGCCATCTCAACCCTTTCGCACCCTTTTTCTTCAGGAAACAATGAAAAGGGGACTCCTGATGCCTTCAAGCATTGTGTCATATTCCCATGAAGATAAGGATATTCAGGATACGGTTGAGAAAATATATGATGCAATGATTGTGTATAAAAAAGCCATACATGAAGGGATTGATAAATATCTTGAAGGAAAGCCCGTACAACCTGTTTTTAGAAAATACAATTAGCAGGTTGAATGGATCTTTTTACCTTAAACCCAACCGGGATCGACGGATGTTTGGAAATCATCCCCAGAATTTTTGAAGACAATCGAGGCAGGTTTATTAAATTATTCCACCAGGATTTCTTCAGGGATCATGAACTGATTTCAACCTTTGAAGAAGAATATTATTCCATCTCATCACAGCATGTTTTGAGAGGCTTGCATTTTCAGATCCCTCCAAATGCACATGTAAAGCTGGTTTGTTGTCTTAGAGGGTCCATCCTTGATGTTGTTGTTGATCTGCGCAAAAAAAGCAATACCTATAAAAAAGTAAATGCATTGGAAATCAATGCTGAAAAAGGAAACATGCTTTATGTACCGGAAGGAATGGCACACGGATTTTATGTAACCAGTAAGGAATGTTTATTTCTCTCCATGAACTCAAAGAAATTCTCACCCGAATGCGACTTCGCAATCCGCTGGGACAGTGTTGACTACAGGTGGCCCGACATGAATCCGGTTGTTTCTGTAAAAGATCATAATGCGGTTTCAATAGAACATTTTGAAAGCCCTTTTTAAAATCATATGGAAATTAAAAAAGTACCTGTTAAAGATTGCCTGATCATCCTGCCAAAAATGATTATGGATGAGAGAGGCCGTTTTGTAAAGCCCTACCACATCGATGAGTTGAACAAAGCAGGAATTGGATTTGAGATAAAGGAAGAATACTATTCCATCTCAAAAAAAAATGTTTTACGGGGCATGCATTTTCAGGTGCCTCCCAGGGCAACCATAAAACTTATAACCTGCCTGAACGGAACTGTTTTTGATGCTGTGATAGACCTTCGAAAGGACTCCACTACCTACCGGAAATGTTTTACCGTGGAACTGTCTTCGGAAAGTGGAAACATGATCTTGATCCCGAAAGGATTCGCCCATGGATTTCTTACTTTAAGTGAAGAGGCTACTGTCTTATATATGTGTTCAGAAATGTATTCTCCCGATCACGACTCAGGGATCCGGTGGGATTCAGCCAATATTCGCTGGCCTGTGAGTGACCCTGTTGTTTCAGAAAAGGACAAAAGCCTTACTGAACTGAAATATTTTGAAAATCCTTTTTAATATCAATAAAACATATTAATACCAAATAATTATGATAATTGTTGACACCAGACTGGAAGAAAGGCAAAAGAGTAATAATCCGATAAAGGCAGGCTTCATTGGAGCCGGAGTTATGGCCAGGGCCATTCTCAACCTGATCGAGAAAAATATCCCGGGGATAATTGTAGCTGCCGTTTACAACAGGACCCCTGACAAAGCCAAACAGATTTATGGACTGTCCGGAATTGACCATCCAAAATTCGTGACCTCTTTACAAGAACTGGATGCGGCTGTTGCTTCAGGGATCCGTGCATTCACAGACGATTACAGACTACTGTGTGAAAGTCATCAAATCGATGTATTGGTGGATATTACCGGAACTGTTGAATTTGCCGCAGAACTTCTGCTGTATGCTTTTAAAAATCAAAAGAACATTATCACCTTCAATGCAGAAATTGATTCAACACTGGGTCCAATTTTAAGCGTATATGCTGATAAAGCCGGTGTAATCTACAGCGGAAGTGACGGCGATCAACCCGGTGTTACTATGAACCTGTACAGGTTTGTGAAAGGTCTTGGCCTGACACCCATGTTATGTGGTAACGTTAAAGGTTTGCATGATCCCTACCGCAATCCCTCAACACAGGAAGGATTTGCCAGACAGTGGGGCATGGGTCCCGAGAAAGCAACCAGTTTTGCCGATGGTACCAAAATGAATATGGAACAGGCATGTGTGGCAAATGCAACAGGTATGAAAGTAGCCAAAAGAGGTATGATTGGATATGAACACAGGGGCCATATTGATGAAATGACCAGCATGTATGATTTTGAACAGATCAGAGCGCTGGGGGGAATCATTGAATATGCAGTAGGTGCACAACCCGGTCCTGGCGTTTTTGTTTTCGGCGCTACTGACGATCCCCTGAACAAGCATCACCTGAAATATTACAAATTGGGAGAGGGCCCTTTGTATAGTTTTTACACACCCTATCATTTATGTATTTTTGAAGTGCCTACTTCAATTGCACGTGTGGTGGATTTCCATGACCATGTGCTTAAACCACTCGGAGCTCCTGTTGTTGAAGTAATTGCACGGGCAAAGACTGACCTTAAAGCCGGAATGATGCTTGACGGCCCCGGATATTATACTGTATACGGAGAATGTGAGAACAGTGATATCGTAATAAAAGAAAACCTTCTACCCATTGGACTGGCCGACAAAGTAAAACTGATTAAAGATCTTCCAAAAGACAAAGAGATTACATTCGATGACATTGAATATAACCCGGACAATATTGTATATAAATTGTATAAAGAACAAAAGGATTATTTCAGGAAATAACGATCACATATGAAACACCCATGTAAAATTATTTACACAAACAAGCATGTTTATTTGGGTATTCTCCCGATTGTGTCGTGATAAACAATACGACCATTAAAAGTCAAAAAAATAAACGTATGATACCCACATGTCATAATTTACTATCACAAACAAAAATGATTAAATTATGTGGATTCTCCCGATCTTCGTTACGGGACAAGCTATACGACCATTGAAAATCAAAATTTAAACGTTTGAAATACGATGTTCTGATAATTGGTGGTGGAATTGTAGGTTTGGCTACTGCAATGAAGATTAAAGAACTGTCCGGGACCCTGAAAGTAGCCGTACTTGAAAAAGAAAGTGCAGTTGCCAGGCATCAGACAGGTAACAACAGCGGTGTGATTCATGCAGGCGTTTATTACAAACCAGGCAGCCTGAAAGCCATCAATTGCCGTTCAGGATACAGCCAGTTAATTGAATTCTGTAAAAGTAATGATATAACCTATGATCTTTGTGGTAAACTCATCGTTGCATCCGGTAAGAGGGAAATACCCCGGCTGGATGATCTTTATAACCGGTCAATACAAAACGGACTTGACAAGGTAATAAAAATACATGCAGAAGCCATTGGTGAATACGAACCTTATGCAACCGGACTTGCAGCATTATGGGTACCCTATACGGGAATTGTCGATTTCACCGATGTATCGAATAAATGTGCGGAATTATTTACAACCAGGTTGGGAGGTGAGATTTTTACCGATACAAAAGTTATTGACATCAGGGAACATTCCACATCAGTTGACGTTATTACCGTTAATAAAGTATTTACATCCCGGTTGATCATCAATACATCGGGTTTATTTGCCGATATTATTGCGAAAATGACGCAGTCCAGGCTGGATGTGCGGATCATTCCGTTCAGGGGAGAGTACTACATGCTCAGGAAAGAACGTTCCTGGCTTGTGAAAAACCTGATCTATCCTGTACCTGACCCGCGTTTTCCGTTCCTTGGCGTTCATTTTACCAGGAGAATTCATGGGGGTATTGAAGCAGGTCCCAATGCTGTTTGGGCCTTTAAGCGGGAAGGATACAGGAAGACTGATTTTGATTTTCATGAAATAACAGGTGCATTATCATGGAAAGGTTTCAGGAAAGTTATGGTACAATACTGGAAAACCGGACTGGGAGAGTATTATCGTTCTTTTGTCAAACTGGCTATGGTGAGGGCGTTACAAAAGCTGGTACCGGAAATTAAAGCACAGGACCTGGTGGCAGGCAGCAGCGGTGTGAGAGCACTCGCCTGCGACAGGGAAGGAGGACTTGTTGATGATTTCCTGTTTTCAGAGAACAGGCAAATCATAAACGTGCTCAATGCACCTTCTCCTGCGGCAACTGCCTGTCTGTCAATAGGTCAGATAATCAGCGAAAAAGCGTTAAAAAGATTATGACATTTAAAGAATACTTAAGTACCAAAAACCGTTAACTTACCATTGGTCACACGATGTTTATCAAAATGGCGATCATGCAAAATGATTTTGCTTATAATTCTTTTATTTTTGCTCATAACTTATTTGCAAAGCTTCTTGACTATATTGAAACATACTTTAATTTTAAACGTACCTTATTATTAACTATACTAATCAATTTTTACTGAAATGAAAAAATATTTACTATCTAAATTATGTATGTTGTTATTAGTAACAACGTGCCTGATTGGCAATGGTTACACCCAAACATGCCCCGATGGCATGGTTAGTTTCTGGAAATTTGACGATACGTCTACGGAATTATTCATAGACTCGTACGGTACGCATGATGCTGAATCTGAAAATTCAGTAGCCACAGTTACCGAGGGAAAGGTTTATGCAGCGAAATATTTGAGCGGCACCAATGTGATTATGGTCTCAGACCATAATGATTTTGATTTTCCTGCAAATTCAAGTTTTTCGATAGAATGCTGGGTTCAGTTTTCCGATCCTGATTTCGGAAATCCTCAGGTTATAATTGGCAAAAGGGACAGTCAGGCATCCGGAGCATATTGGTTTATCGGAATAGAAAAATCAACAGGCAAAGCAATTTTTGAAGTTCAGGGTACGGGAGATACTTATCAGGAGATTAAGAGTTCTGCCGGATTAAGCCTTAATGTATGGCACCATATTGTTGGTGTCAGAGATGAGTCCACCAATACCAACAAACTATATGTGGACGGATCTTTGGCTGCTTCTGTCACTTATGATTACACTGGCAGTTTCAGCTCGAACGGGAGTATTCTTATTGGTGCTTTCCCCAACTCCTCCGGTATTCCTGCCTATTTCTATCAGGGGAACATTGATGAAACGGCCATTTATAACCGTGCGCTTACCCAGGCCGAAATAACCGAACATCTGTTGAAAAATAATAATGGAATAGGATATTGTGATGGATTTTCTCCATCGATCAAATCGACACCTGTCAATACAGCTGTTGTAGGTCAGCAATATATTTATACACCATATGCAACAGGTATGCCAACCATCAATTACACGCTGGTTACAGGTCCCGATGATATGGTAATTGAAGACGGCGTTATTACATGGACGCCCGCTTCGACCGATATAAATGCATGGGTTGAAATCAGGGCCAATAATGGTTATGTTCCGGCTGACACACAAAAATTCAGAATATACCTGGCAGAGGCACCCGTTTGTCCTGAGGGAATATCTGTTCTGTTAAAACTGGATGAGAATTCTGGTCCTACATATATCGATTATTATAATGCTCACCATTCCACAGCAACAGTAGCCCCTGTAGCAACAACCGGCATTGTTAACGGAGGACAGTCCTTCAGTGCAACCACAGGTATTGATATTCCGGATAATGCCGATGAGTTCGAGTGGACCCAAACCAGCGATTTCTCCATCGAATTCTGGATGAAGACGTCTGTAACAAGCACAATGGTCATCGTGGGAAGGCACAGAAAGGCCGACGACAATCCTGAAAGGGCGAAATGGTGGGTAGGAACTGATGGATCAGGTTATGCAACATTTTCCTTGCAGGATAATAACGAAACTCCCAAACTTTTTGAAATATCGGGAGAGACTGCTTTGTCCGATAATATATGGCACCATATTATTGCAGTAAGAGACGGTTCATCGCAACAAAACAGGCTATATGTCGATGGTATTAGGGTGGCAGCTGTTACAACCGATTACGGTAATTCTTTTAGGGCTGATGTCCCGACTGAAATAAGCGTTGGTTACTGGAAGCGGGCTTATGTTGGAGACAATGAATACCATTATACCGGGGCTCTTGATGAAGTGGCAATTTTTGACAAGGCTATTAACGATGCAGAAGCTGCAGCATTTTTTAATCTGCGCGCCCCTGTCGGTCATTGTGCCATTAGCAATTATGTTCCTGTTTTTACTTCGGTTCCTGTGGAAGAAGCTACCGAAGATGTGCAGTATACCTATACCTTTACGGTTGAAGATATTGATGCGACTGATTTAATTTCGCTTAGTGCACCGACAAAACCGACCTGGCTGCAATTTAACTATGTTACAGGTCAGAAAACTGCTACCCTTACTGCCACGCCAACCAATAGTGAGGTAGGCGACCATGATGTGGTCCTGGAGGTTTATGACGGAACCGATACAAAGCAGCAATCCTTCACCATAACAGTTGAAAATGTGAATGATGCCCCTGTTGTAACATCAACAGCCGTTGAGAGCGCCATTGTTAACGAACTGTACGCCTATGTGTTCACGGCAACGGATGTGGATAATCCAACAATAACCCTCTCCTCTGTTACGATACCTGGTTGGCTGAGTTTCAATCCGGAGAATGGCATACTTTCAGGAACACCCGCTCTTGCTGATAAGGGTCAACACGTTGTTACACTGCGTGCTTCTGACGGTGACTTGTCCGTTGAACAATCATTTACCATTGTAGTTACCGGACCCACAGGTCTTGAGGATCTGGAAGCTGAAGGTATCAGCCTGTATCCTGTCCCTGCCGGTGAATACCTGGTAGTTGAATTTGCCAATAATCTTGATGAAACTAATCTTGAAATAGTCGGTGCCAATGGAAGTATTTTAAAGAGGGCTATAGTTCCCGCGGGTCAGGATTATTTCAGGATTGATCTCAACAATGTGGAATCCGGAACTTATTACCTCCATATAAGCAATAAAATGTTTAACAGTATAGGAAGGTTTGTTATTATTAAATAAATAGCAAGTTGTGCAAATAATCTCACCGGGGATCTGATATGATTTCAGATCCCCGGTGTATTATCTGTGCCGGAAAAGAACTCATGTTCCCAAGACCAAAGATGAGAATAATACTATCGCAGTTTTATATATTACTGATCCTCGCTTGTTTTATTCCAGCCAGTACATTAAATGGCCAGGATACAATAAGAATAATGCCTTTGGGTAATTCAATAACAGAAGGTTATACAGATGGAACACTCACAGGACCCGAAATGATAGGGTACCGTTATGGGTTGAGATATTTGTTGAAAAATGCCGGGTATACTCTGGACCTGGTTGGCAGTCAGTCAAACGGAAGTCTGTATTTTAATGATTGCCAGCATGCCGGTATCGGAGGCACACGTGACCAGTATCTGATAAGTTTATTAACAAGCGGTTATGATGAACGAAATGATATACAAATACTGGTGCCACCAAGACCTTACCTGGATGAATTTAATCCGGATATCATACTTTTGCACATCGGCACCAACGATGTCACTCATGAAGACGCCGCAGCGCTGACCAATCAGAAAATTTCCGACATACTTGACTTAATTGACGAATATGAGGCAAGGGCAAACAAGGAAGTTATTGTTTTTTTAGCGTTGATCATAAACAGGGTAAAACCCTGGGGATCTAAAGCCCAGGTAACAACGAACTTCAACGATGGCATAGAAGCCATTGCCCAGGCAAGAATTTCGGCAGGTGATAAAATTGTGATTGTTGATATGGAGAATGATGCAGGATTTGCTTATTCTTATGATATAGATATGGCCAACGATGGTGAGGGACTGCATCCTAATAATCTGGGCTATAGCAAAATGGCCAGTTTGTGGTTTTCTTCTATTGCATCTAACTATAACACAGCTCCGGTTATTTCTAATATTCCTGACCAGGTATTTGATGAAGGGGAAAGTTCAGAAAGTATTGTACTGGACAATTTTGTTGAGGATATTGAAAATGCTGATCAGGACATTGCATGGACTGCCCAACAACTGGGGACAGCAAATCTTAATATCACCATAAATTCATCCAGACAAGCAGTTGCTACACCCAGGGATAATGAATGGAGCGGTAACCAAACGGTTGTGTTCACGGCAACTGATCAAGGCATGAACGGTAAGTATGTGAAATATGACGGTGATACGGTCGTGTTTACCGTTACAACGGTGAATGATGCACCGGTTATCACTTCAACTCCTGCACTGAATGCTTCAGTCGGTGCATTATACAGCTATACCATGACCGCAACCGATGTTGATAATCCTTCTGTTTTTCTTTCCTATATCACCAAACCCGAATGGCTTGCATTCTCAGAAACAGCGGGCTTACTGAGCGGAACTCCGGGACAGGCTGATCAGGGTGATAATCAGGTTATTCTTAGGGCTTCAGACGGATTGTTGAATACCGATCAGAATTTTACAATTTCAGTAGACTTTTCAAATGCTGTGGATGATGCTGAATCGCAAATATTCAACATATATCCGATTCCGGCACGAAATTACATCATTGTTGAACCGGGAGAACTTGCAGGCGAAATCCTTCTGGAAATATTCAGCGCATCAGGCCTTTGTATACAAAAGGCAACACTCGTGGCCCATTTGAAAAGCTATAAATTTGACACGGGTAATTTAGCTCCGGGGGTATATTATTTGCGTTTAACGAACAAAACGATTCACCATACGTACAAATTCTCTGTTATTAAGTAGATTGCAGATCCTTATGAAAACAAAAAGCATTATCTTTTCTGTTAACCTACTCATTGCAACATTGTTGCAACAGATATATTGTCAAAATCCGGTGAAAATTATGCCTCTCGGCAATTCCATTACACAGGGATATACGGACGGGACCCTTCTGGAAAACCAGAGAAAGGGTTACCGGAAAGATCTGAAGCAATTGTTGCAGACTGCAGGATTCGTTATTGATTTTGTAGGAAGCCAAACCTCCGGTGAAGCTTATTTTTCCGATGCTCAACACGCCGGTATTGGCGGATCGAGAGACCAGTATGTAGCAAGGTTATTGACTGACGGTTACGATGAGAGAAATGGTGTGCAGATCCTTGTCCCACCCAGACCCTATCTCGATGATTACGATCCGGATATTGTTTTGCTACATATCGGCACAAACGACGTTACTCATGAAGGCGAAGAGGAAGTCTATTTAAATCAGAAGGTTTCTTACATACTGGACCTTATTGACCAGTATGAAGTCCGGTCAGGCCGTGAAGTTATTGTATTCCTGGCACTGATCATAAACCGGAAAAAACCATGGATTGCAGGTTCGGGAGCTTACACAACATCCGTTTTTAACGATCATATTGAAGCTATGGCTCTGGACAGGATCGCTGCAGGAGACAAACTCATAATCGTTGATATGGAAAATGACGCGGGATTTCTCTATGATAATACTGATATGGCCGATGATGGTCAGGGTCTGCATCCAAATGCTGCAGGATATATGAAAATGGCAAATTTATGGTTTTCATCCATTATAGACAATTACAATACGGCTCCCGTGCTCACACCCATACCTGATCAAACGCTGGATGAAGGAGGAACCTCAAATGCCATTTTACTTGACAATTACATAACTGACCTTCAGGATGCCGATCAGAATATTGGCTGGACTTACACACAACCAGGAACACCACGACTGAATATTACAATTGATGCAGATAGAAGAGCAACAGCCACGCCACTGGACGAGGACTGGTACGGAACACAAACGGTTGTATTTACAGCCACGGATCAGGGAAAGAACGGTAAATATATAAAATCTGCAGCAGATACGGTAGTATATACGATAACTGCGGTGAATGATGCGCCTGTATTTACTTCAAATCCGGTACTCACATTGCACAAAGGTGAATTATTTGCCTATACCTTTTTGGCTACTGATGTGGATGCGGGTGATATTTTGCAGTACAGCCTGATTGAGAATCCCGCCTGGCTGAAACTATATACCGATTCCAAATTGCTGGCCGGCATACCTCAACAGGCAGGTGATTTCCTGGTAATACTCCGGGTAAGTGACGGACAAACAGGTACAGATCAGTCATTTACAATTCATGTTGACGGTCCGACACCGATTGTTGAAACTGAAATAAAAGATGCTGTCAGATTATATCCAAATCCGGCTTCAGATTACTTTTTGGTAAGCCTGGCACCCAAATTAGCCGGTATTATTGATTTCAGACTTTATGACATTCATGGAGAACTTATTTTTCATAGTTATTTAAACTGCAAAGAAGAAATAATGATCAGGATAGAGAACATCCCATCAGGTTTATATTTCTATAAGGTGATATCGGAAAAGGTAGCTTATACTGGTAAATTGTTGATCGGAGAATAGCAATCATATAGAGCTTTAAGTTTTGTTTCATAACTTAAAGTTGTAATATTAACGAATTGTATTAATAATGAAAAATAACAGTGATCCTCTTGTTTCGATTGGTGTCCCGGTATACAACGGTGATAAATATCTTAATGAATGTTTGGAAAGCATTTTGAACCAGAACTATAAGAACTGGGAGTGTTTTATAATTAACAACCAGAGTACGGACAACACTCCTGCAATTGCCAGATCATTTGAAAAACGTGATCCAAGATTCAGGTTAATTACAAATCCTGAACATGTAAGCATGGTAGCCAATTTCAACAATACCTTTAAACCCATTTCAAAAAAAGCGAAGTATTTTAAGGTTATTTGTGCCGACGACTGGCTGTTCCCGGAATACCTGACAAAAATGGTTAACATGATGGAAAAGTATCCGCAAGCAGGATTCTGTTCTTCATTTAGAATGGATGATAAAACTGTAAATTGTTACGGCCTCGATTATTATAAAGGACCCCTGTATAGAGGCAAGGATATGCTCCTTGATCATCTTATGCGAAAATATGAAGTAACAGGTTCTGAAACAACGGTATTATACCGAATTGAAACATTGATAAAAACAAAATTATATCCTGCAATCTATAATGAAAAGTGTTATCATTTCGATACTTCACTCGCTTATGAATTGTTTAATATGTCTGATCTGGTCTTTATATTTCAGGTTCTGAGTTATACACGCAGGCATGAAGAAACATATACCAGCCAAATCTCAAAAAGGTTTCGTACATTTTTAAACTTTTTTGAAAATGAACTTTTCTTATATAAACAAGACTATCCTGTCCTGGAAAATGAATATCAGAAAATTCGTAAGACATATGGGTATTTCTTGTTTCAATGCCATCTTAAACGGTTCAGACAATGTCTTGAATGGCATCATCACCATCTGGCACCTGAAAGAAAATTTAAAATCCGGGAAATGTTTATGATTGTTACAGGGCAAATACTGAATAAAATTAAACGGCTGTTTATTAGATTATTAAATCTCGGAAAGGTATCAATACCATGAGTTTCAGGAAAAACCTGTTTAAAAACATCATTGTCCTGGGGGGATATAACTACACTACTCAGATCCTGAGTTTTCTGTCGAGTATCATATTATCCCGACTTTTATTGCCGGAAGAATATGGTTTTGTAGCCCTGATCACTGTTTTTACCGGGTTCATCAATCAGTTTGCAGATGCAGGCCTGTCCTATATTGTTATCCGGAGCGATTATAACCGGCTGTTTCAATCCGCCATACATTATCTGGCTGTAATTATCGGCGTGATACTGACTTGTCTGGTAATCCTGCTGGCATACCCCATATCACTTTTCTACAAAGATCCGGCCCTGCTCCTCCCAACCATAATAATGTCCTCGAGTTTTATCCTGAGATCATTCATAACCGTGCCTTATGGCATTTTATCGAAAAGCCTGCAATTTAACAAAATGGGAATGATTGAGCTGGTATGTGCCTTCATTGAGATAGCTCTGATGATCTTATTCGCATTTCTTAAATTCTCATATTGGGCACTGATAATACCAAGTATTTTTGGCAATATATTAAGAATTTTAATGTATCGCGTAAATACAGGGTTGAATTTCAGATTCCTGAAATGGAAGTACCTGGTGATTGGTTTCCGGAAAGCAAAGAGCATCATAGGCAATCTTACCGGATTTAATTTGCTGAACTACTGGGCAAGAAATGCTGACAATCTGATAATAGGCAAAGTTTTTGGTTCTCAAAGCCTTGGAATTTATAACCGCGCATACAGGATGTTAAGTTTGTCGTTGAGTGTAATGACCGGACTTTTTGGTAAAGTCTTGTATCCCAGCCTAAAGGATCTTGAAACCAAAGGAGGGGATGTTAATAAAGAATATCTGAACACATTGGGTGTAATCAGTTTGTTGAATTTCCCGGTAAGCATCCTGCTCATTTTTTTTGCCAAACCATTGGTAAGGATCTTATGGTCAGAGACATGGATACAGGTAGCTGATCTGCTTCCCTATATCGGGATCCTGATCCTTTTGCAAACCCTGAATTCTACAACAGGAAATGTATTCATTTTGAAAGGGAAAGAGAGAATGTTGATGTTACTGGGCATTCCTACCAATATTGTCATAATTCTTGCAATTGCTGCCGGTGCTTTCTTTTCAATGGTGCATATATTGCGGTTTTATGCCCTTGCCTCCGTAGTCTTCGATATTCCAATGGTAATATATTACGGATTTAAGAAGTCATTTGGTTTTGAAACCCTGACAATACTGAAATTCTGGCTACCCAAGATACTCCTGTCCGTTTTAATGATTATTACCGTGTGGACCGGCTATCAATGGATTACAGCCGGCCTGGCAGGTTTGTATTTAATTCACCTGATCACCAGTCAAAAGGAAGATATTTACAATACATATCATTTTATTCTTGGAAGGCTAAAATCAAAAAAGAAATAGAACTGTTAATTATCGAATTCAATGAAATATTCTCCAGTTATTGTAGTGGTTGCATTCAACAGACCGGAATCCGTTGAAAGGTTGCTGTTCTCTTTAAAAAATGCGCAAAAGATATCAAATGCCAGGCTTATTATCAGTATTGATAATAATGCACCCGAAAATTACAGGGTAAAAGACATTGCCGATGCATTTCACTGGCCATTCGGAGAAAAAGAAGTGATTTATCAGAAAGAACGCCTGGGTTTGCGGCAACATGTGCTTCAGTGCGGTGATTACGCAATGCAATACGGTTCTGTGATCATCCTGGAAGATGACCTCTTTGTTTCTCCGTACTTTTATGATTATACATTGCAGGCATTGGATTATTATGACCGGGATCCTCATATCGGCGGTATTTCTTTGTATAATCAAACATCTGAGGATGTCAATGACATTCCATTCAATCCCATAAATGATAATTCAGATGTCTATTTTGTTAAGTTCCCCTCCTCCTGGGGACAGGCCTGGACTAAAAAACAATGGGAGGCTTTCAGGATCTGGTATGAGAAAAATCAGGATATTTCTCGTGTCCCGATTCACGATAACATCATAAACTGGTCTGCCGCATCATGGAAAAAGTACTTTACAGCATACATGGAAACAACCGGTAAGTATTTTGTGTTTCCAAGGGTCTCATTTACCACAAATTTTAATGACCCCGGAACGCATAAGCGCAAAAAGATGAATTTCGATGGTCAGACCCAATTGAGACTGACTGATGTTGATTACAGGTTTAAGATCCTTTCTGAATCCTATTGCATATATGATTCCTATTT
>JAFGRC010000123.1 GCA_016935355.1 Bacteroidales bacterium | reverse complement strand
GAAAAATAGCATTAACAGATTTATAATAAGGGAAAAGTGTTCCGGTTTGCCATATTGAACTATTTTTATACCGGTAAATCAATTCATTTTATGAATACCAGATTGACCATACTCTTTTTTGTTTGCCTGCTGTCTGTGCGGACGACACCGGGAATCTCACAGGTAACCGAAATATTTTCTGGAGTACCGGCACAATATCCGGATGAATTGTATCTGCACATGCAGAAAAACATCAGCCCCGAAAGTGAAAGGATCATTTACGATTTCATGATCCTCTGGAATGACAGTGCTTTTAGTATTCAGGAACAACAACGCATCATCAATACTTCCCGGTATCTTGTCAATAAAAATGCAAAGCCCTATCCCCATTTCAGCAATTTCCTGTCGTGCATCACGACGCTCAGGCGTTCGGTACAATACGAAACAAACTTTGACGGCTGGGTAGACGGACTTGATCTTATGCTGACGAGACCAGACTATTCCCTTCAGCGGGTGGATGAATATCTTGGTTTTTCAACGGTGCTCATAGACAGCAATTTTCTGTATGATTCAAGATCGGTTAAATGGAAGATCACCTCACCCTTTTACAGGTTTGTGGCAGACACTGTCGTCAGGGTTGAAATCAGTAAAACGGACCTGGTGTGTTATTTTGGGCGTGACAGCATGAACATTTTTGATACAGAAGGCATATTCTATCCTGTAAATAAGTCCTGGCAAGGCAGGTCAGGAATTGTAACATGGGAACGCGCCGGTTTTGCCAGGGAAAATGTTTATGCGCAACTGGACGCTTACACAATTGACATGTCAGGTTTTGAATACAGGGCAGAGCACGTAATTTTTATCAACAAGCATTACTTTGATATGCCGATCGAAGGCAAACTGCTGGACCAGGTTAAATTGAACAAAACACCTGAAGATGCGGATTATCCACAATTCGATACGTATCAGAGGGATTTTCAAATCCATAACCTGTATGAAGATATTGATTATACCGGCGGACTTTCAATGCAGGGTGCCAAGCTTATCGGTACCGGAAACCAGTTTGAACAGGCCATGCTGTACATTTTCCAGCAAGATACACTCAGACTGATCGCAAAATCACATTATTTTGCCTTTAAAGCAGTACGGATTGATGCTCCCAATGCAGAAATTACGATCAGGCTCAGGAACGATTCGATATTCCACCCCGGAATTACCTTTTCATATATCCTGTCCGGACGCGAACTAACATTAATGCGTACGGATAATTTTACCTCGCAAAGTCCCTATTTCAGCTCTTATCATAATATTGACATGACTTTTGAACAGTTATCGTGGAAAATGAATGAACCTTATATGCAGTTCAGCGCATTGATCGGAAGTACGATCGGAAACGCGACCTTTGAATCCGTGAACTACTTTAACAACGCCAAATACCTGAGCATGCAGGGCATGGATGAAGTGCATCCGCTGGTTTCAATCAGAAGCTTCGCCAGTTACATGGGTTCAGAAACATTCCTGGCCGAGGATTTTGCCAATTATCTCAGAAAACCTGTCGCACAAGTCAAGCAACTGCTCATGCGAATGGCAGTTTTGGGATTCGTCTATTTTGACACGGAGACAGGTATGGTGACCATCAAGCAGCGGTTACACGATTACCTTGCTTCCAGCGTGAACAGGGTGGATTACGATGCGATCAGTTTTGCATCAAGAACAACTGCACCCCTTGAGAATGCGATACTTGACCTTACCACTTACGATCTCCGCATTAACGGCATTTCCCGGATCATTCTAAGTGAATCCCAGTCTGTTGCAGTTTATCCCACCGGGGCCAGCATTACCATGAAAAAGAACAGGGATTTTTCATTCAACGGACTTGTGGAAGCCGGCTTATTTTCATTTATGGGCGAAAATCTCTTTTTCAACTACGACAGTTTTAAAATTGATATGGTTAAAATTGATTCCCTCCACATCCGTTACCTCACAGAACAAGTCGATGGTTACGGATTCAACAGGCTGGCCAATGTCAACAATCTCATTCAGGATGTTAACGGTGTATTGTTTATTGATCAGCCTGAAAATAAATCCGGACGCATTGCCTTTGCAGAGTATCCGGTTTTTAAATCCGAACAGGAAGGATTTGTATATTATGATGATAAAGCCATTCAGGACGGGGTGTATACGGCAGACCGGTTCTATTTTAAAATTTATCCATTCGTCATGGACAGCCTCAACACGTTCAATTACCATACGATGCAGTTTGACGGAGAGCTTGTTTCGGCTGACATATTTCCAACACTATATGAAACGCTCCGGTTGCATCCCGACAACTCACTTGGATTTCTGAACCACCAGGCACCGGATACCGGACTGCCTGCATATGGAGGTAAGGGTTACTTTTTAAATGAACTGAACTTAAACGTAAAAGGTTTGACCGGCAATGGTACCATCCGTTATATGAATTCTGAAATCCGTTCAGATGAAATTACTTTTTATCCCGACTCAGTTATGGCGTTGGCGGATGATTTTACACTGACCCGAAAGACAACTGAAACGCAGTTTCCCATGGCACACTCATCGGATGACAATATCATCTGGTATCCTTATCTGGATGAGCTTTATGCGAGCCGGACAAACACAGGGTTTTACATGTTTAATGATTCCGTATACCTGAACGGGGATCTGAAACTGCAGCCTTCCGGCCTCTCGGGATGGGGGACCGTATCTATGGAAGGGGCCGAATTTGAATCGGACCTGTATACCTTTAAAGCCAATGAGATTTTTGCCGATACCGTAGATTTTCGGCTCAGATCATTGCATAATGAGGGATTTACCGTGCTTGCCGACAATATGAATGCCCGGCTGGATTTCAGCATCCAGAAGGGCTATTTCAACGCCAATGATGTATTTACAATGGTTTCTTTTCCGGAGAACAAATATGTTAGTTACCTGGATAATTTTGAATGGGACATGCAACAGAAAGAACTGGCCATGGGTTCCCTGAACACAGCTGCTGCTGTCCCCTCATCCGGAGACGAGTTTTTGTCGGGTTCCAGGTACATTTCTCTTGATTCTAAACAGGATTCCATCAGCTTCATATCACCGGTTGCTTATTACGATTATGAAGACAATACCATAAAAGCAACACAGGTAAAATATATCGATATTGCCGATGCCCGCATTTACCCGGATGGTGAAGTGCTGGTGGTAAATCCTGACGGTCGCATCCAGACGCTGACCAATTCAGCGATACTTGCAAACCGGGAAACACAGTATTTCAACCTTTATAATGCCACAGTATCCGTTTCAGGAAGGAATAATTATACCGGCAGTGCGGATTATGATTATACCGACGAGCTGGATCAGGTACAGGTGATCCGTTTTAAAACGCTTGCCACGGATGAAAACAATGAAACCATTGGTTCAGGTGAGGTTATTGAACCTGATCATTTTACATTAAGTCCGAATTTCATGTATCAGGGAAGGTTTTTCATGGAAGCTGGCCGGAAAAACCTCACTTTTGACGGGGCTGTCATGATTGAGGACAACTGCGACAAATTGTCTTCGGGTTGGCTGGCTTTCAGGTCGGAAATCGACCCTGACAACATCTTCATTCCGGTTGGCGAAGAACCGGCGGATATTGACCGCAACAGGATATTCAACGGATTGTACATGTATTATGATTCCGTTCATGTTTACCCGGCTTTCCTTTCAGGACGAAAATTTCACAGCGATAAAGCCGTTGTGACATCTTCAGGTTACCTGTATTATGAAAAAGCAACACAGCAATATCTGATCGCTGACAGGGAAAAACTGCTGAATAGCAATGCATCGGGTAATATTCTCAGCCTGCATCGTGAAACATGTGATCTTTACGGTGAAGGGCGACTGGACCTGGGAGCCGACCTGGGTCAGGTGAAACTTATTACACTGGGCAATGCCAGTCACCAGATGAGCAACAACAGCACCGAACTGAATGTGATCCTGGGAATGGACTTCTTTATTGAAGATAAAGTAATTGACCAGATGGCATATGAACTGGATAGTATTCCCGGACTTCAGGCGACCGACCTCAACAATCTGATCTATACCAGAAGCATTACCGAACTCATCGGACAGGATAAATTTAATGCTTTACGATCTGAAATGAGCCTTTTTGGTGCGGTGAAGGAAGTCCCTTCCCAACTGAGGCATACCATATTGTTCAGTGAACTGAACCTGAAATGGGATGATGAAGCAAACTCATGGAAATCAATCGGTAAAATAGGAATTGCCAGCATCAACAACACACAGATCAACAAAAGGGTGAATGGTTTACTGGAGCTGCAGGTCAGACGCAGCGGTGATATATGTGACTTATATCTGGAAATTGACCGGCGTACCTGGTATTACTTCGGATATACCCGCGGAGTCATGCAGATCCATTCTTCCAGTTCACAGTTGCTGGAAAAGATCAAGAATCTTAAAAACCGTCAGCGAAGGATGAAGATAAAAAGCGGGGAATCTTACATATATATGGTTTCAACGGATGCAAAACGAAACACTTTTTACAGAAGATATCAGGAAGAAATGGAGGCGCAAAGCCGGGAAGAAAGCGAACAGTAAACGTTAATCGTTAAGCGCTGAATATTGAACGTTGAACGTTAACGATATATGGTTTGATCACAATCTGCAAACAACTGCCTGCAGTCCGGTGTGTTTGGCTTACAGCTTATAGTCCGCATCTTAAAGCCTGAAGTCTAAAACCTTGCGGAAGAACAGGCGGCAAATTCCGGTCAAAAAACAAAAAACTTCAGCGCGTTTTAAATAAACATTAAAAGAAATTTTTAATTTAACCGGATGCAATGATATCTTTACAATTACCAAAGAT
>JAFGRC010000122.1 GCA_016935355.1 Bacteroidales bacterium | reverse complement strand
AATAATAATGAACTAAAACATTGATATTATTAACTATTGGAAACTATAAGAAAACTGAAGAAATGCACATTACTTTCCGATACAGAAATTCTTGAAAATATTGCCCAATATCTCATTGTCTGTGATTTCGCCGGTGATCTCACTGAGGTAATGGATCGTTTCCCGGATGTCCTGTGCAAGCAGGTCACCGGCAATACCATGATCCAATCCGTCCACTGCCCTTCGCACTGCTGAGAGGGATCTGTCAAGTGCCTCATAATGCCTTACATTGGTAATAATGACATCATTTTCACTTGTCGTATCCATACCTGCAGCTTCAATCAGCGCTTTTTCCAGTCTGTCAAGATGAATACCTTTTTTAGCCGACATGGAAACCAGATAATCCTTCTTAGTCAGGTGATTTTCAATCTCACGGCTGATCATGTCAAGGCTGTCATCTGGTATCAGGTCAATTTTATTCAGCACAATAATGCGTTTTTTTTCATCCTGGCCGCTATAACCTTCCAGATGTTCGATCTGTAGGATCAGTTCCTCTGCTGGTAAACGGGCGTCAAGCAGGTGGATGACGACGACAGCTTGCCGGATCTTTTCCAGTGTCCGGGCGATGCCAAGCTTTTCAACAGCATCTTCGGTATGCCGGATGCCGGCAGTATCAATCAATCGGAAATGTATGCCCTGAATGCTGATCAGATCTTCTATAGCGTCTCTGGTAGTTCCTTCTATTTCTGAAACGATAGCCTTTTCTTCCCTTAAAAGCAAATTCAGCAGGGTCGATTTGCCTGAGTTTGTTTTGCCTGCAATGGCGACCGGTACACCGTTCTTGATAACATTACCCAGGGAAAAGGAATTTTTGAGTTTTTGCAGCAAACGTGTAATTTCTTCAAGTAATACTTTAAGCTGACTGCGGTCGGCGAATTCAACATCCTCCTCGCTGAAATCAAGTTCCAGCTCCAATAAGGAAATGAATGTGAGGAGCTTATCCCTCAGTTTTTTAATCTCTTCAGTAAAGCCGCCCCGCATCTGGCTCATCGCGACCCGGTGAGCAGCTTTTGATCCGGATGCAATCAGGTCAGCCACAGCCTCAACCTGTGTCAGATCAAGCTTTCCGTTCATAAAAGCGCGCATCGTAAATTCACCGGGCCTGGCAAGTCGGGCCCCTTTCGACACCAATAGCTCGAGAATCCGTTTCTGGATATAAACGGAACCATGACATGATATTTCAACAAGATTTTCTCCGGTATAGGAGTGTGGCGCCTTGAAAAGACCCACCACTACTTCATCAATGATTTCATCTTCATCACGGATCGTTCCGTAATGAAGCGTGTTGGGATCCTGGCCGGTAAGTTCTTTATCAGCAGGTGAAACAAACACAGCTTCACAAATTTCCAGGGCGCTTTCCCCGGAAAGTCTTATTACAGCAATGGCTCCGGTTCCCGGAGGCGTGGAAATCGCGGTTATGGTATCCTTGTCGCTCATATTGAAGATCATGTACAAAATTACTGAAAAAAGAATATATCCAATATGTCCGCAGTGTAAACCGAATATCCCAATAAATGCCCAAGCACAGCGTATTGAAAACTCGTTGGTAACGGACAACGGGTCAGGGATGCCCTCACAGTATTTGATGTCAGAGCGAGATTTTTTGGTAAAAAGATATATTTTTGATTGGTTTAAAAACCATGAAATTCGATGAGCATACTGGTAAATAAAAACTCTATTGTGCTTGTGCAGGGTTTTACAGGCAGTGAGGGAACTTTTCATGCACAGCAGATGATTGAATACGGTACGCGGATTGCGGGCGGTATTACGCCCGGTAAGGGTGGACAGATGCATCTTGGCAGGCCTGTTTTTAACAGGGTGGATGAAGCGGTTCGGGAAACAGGGGCAGACACATCCGCGATTTTTGTACCGGCAGTTTCTGCAGCAGATGCCATCCTGGAGGCTGCAGATGCCGGAATTAAAGTCATTGTTTGCATTACGGAAGGTATTCCCGTGCTGGATATGATCAGGGTGAAGCATTATCTTGAAGGAAAGAACGTCCATCTGATCGGTCCCAACTGTCCCGGTATCATCACACCCGGCGAGGCCAAGGTCGGCATCATGCCGGGCTTCATACACCGGAAAGGCCATATCGGCATCGTTTCCCGTTCAGGCACCCTGACCTATGAGGCGGTGGACCAGGTTACCCGCTCCGGAATGGGACAGTCCACCTGCATCGGGATTGGTGGGGATCCGGTGATCGGGACCTCTGTACTGGATGCCGTTAAAATGTTCATGAAAGATCCTGAAACAGATGGAATTATACTGATCGGAGAAATTGGAGGGAATATGGAAACGGAGGCTGCCAGGTGGATTCAGGCAAACGGAAACAAGCAGGTAGCAGCCCTCATTGCCGGACTGACAGCACCAAAAGGCCGCAGGATGGGGCATGCAGGAGCTATTATTGCCGGGAAAGAAGATACAGCCTCTGAAAAAATCCGTATTATGAGAGAATGTGGTGTGCACATAATAGAATCTCCTGCCGATATTGCCAGTACCATGAAGGAAGCATTAAAATGATCATTTTAATACCTTGGATCCTTTTTGAAGGGCAGTTTGGCCATTTTTTCCACGGTTATGCTCGGGAATCCGAATTCTTCCGTCACAGTGCCGAGGATCAGGTATACGCCGTATCCCCGGAAAGGATATTGCCTGAGTGAATCCGGAAAATTGACCGTATCAAAGAACTCACCGTGAACATCAAGAAAACAGCCGAAATGCATCCATTCTCTTTTTACGGTATGCACATATTTTATGGTGACCAGGTTTCCCAGGATCCTGATCTTTCTGCCGGTATGACGGATCAGGTCGCGCGCGAATATTTCACCCCTGAAAGAAGTCTCAAGCAGGTCAAAGTTTGTCAGCGTGACCGGAAACCCGAGCAGTTCAATCTCATCATAAGCATCCTCAAGTTTACTTTGTTCAAGGTCAGGAAGCAAGAATTCCCTTGTTTTTTCGCAAAACAGCATGGGATTGCGGTCATCATCTGATTTATTGCCCAGCAACAGGCGGGATTCCCACAACAGCTGCTTTTTGGTTTTGCACGTGAACCGGAAGGCATCAAGCCGGATCAGCATGACCAGCTGTTCGGTCCCGACCGGAATGCGCCGGATGAAGTCCTCCAGTCCGGAATAAGGTCCGTTTCTTTCCCTTTCCCGTATGATGGCCTCGGATGTTTTCTGTTCCAGGTTGGCAATGTGGATCAGTCCGATATAGACGTCACTTCCGGATATGCTGGTCTTATATTCGCTTTTGTTTACACAGGGCAGGTGAATGCTGGCACCTGAACGCCGGGCCTCGTTGAAATAGACCCAGGTATGGTAAAAACCGCCAAAATTGTTGATGACGGCAACCATGAACTCCTGCGGGAAATATGTCTTCAGGTAAAGGCTCTGATAACTTTCCACGGCATAAGATGCTGAATGCGCTTTTGAGAAGGCATATCCGGCAAAGGAAGCTACCTGTCTCCATACTTCAGCCGTCAGTTCATCAGGATAACCCCGTTCCCTGCAATTGGAAAAAAAGCGGTCCTGTATGCGTTCGAATTCCTTTTTTGAACGGAACCGCCCTGCCATGGCACGGCGCAGGATATCGGCATCCGACAGGTCGAGTCCTGCAAAATGGTGGCATATTTTAATGACGTCTTCCTGATAGACCATTACACCATAAGTTTCCTTCAGCTGTTCTTCCATGATCGGATGCAGGTATGTAAATCCTTCCGGATTGTGGAACCTTTTAATGTACTCCCGCATCATGCCCGATTTGGCCACACCGGGCCTGATGATTGAGCTGGCAGCCACAAGGGAAAGATAATTGTTGCACCGTAGTTTTTTCAGCAGTCCGCGCATGGCCGGACTTTCAATATAAAAGCAGCCGGTGGCTTCACCCCGGACCAGGCGTTCGTTGATCCCGGCATCCTTTTTAAACTCAGACACGCGGTGGACGTCCAGTCTGATCCCCCTGTTCTTACTGATGATCTCCACACTCTCATTGATGTGGCCTATGCCACGCTGACTCAGGATGTCAAGCTTTTCAAATCCTATAGCCTCTGCCACATACATATCGAACTGCGTTGTGGGCAACCCCTTCGGAGGCAGGTCGAGTGCCGTATAGCTGGTTACGGGCTCTTCCGAGATCAGGATACCCCCCGCATGGATGCTCCTGATGTTGGGAAAATCCATCAGCTGGTTTCCGATCTGCTGCAGCTGTTCCGTGATCGCATCCTGCTGCAGTGAAACTGCCGGATTCTCAACGATCCGGTCGATTTCCTCTTTGGGCAGTCCATACACTTTACCCAGTTCCCGGAAGATGGAGCGGTCGCGGAAGGTACTAACGGTTCCGAGTAGTGCTGTGTATTTTTCCCCGTAGCGTTTGAAGATGTAATCCTGCACTTCATCACGGTCCTTCCAGGAATAATCGATGTCGAAATCGGGCGGGGAAGTGCGCTTGGGATTGATAAACCGTTCAAAATACAGGTCCAGTTCAATCGGATCCACATCGGTGATCTTCAGGCAATAGGCAACGATACTGTTGGCTCCGCTGCCTCTTCCCACGTGATAAAAACCCCTGCTCATGGAGTATCTTACAATGTCCCATGTAATCAGAAAATACGCTGAGAATCCGAGTCTGTCAATTACTTCCAGCTCATGTTTCACACGTTTCAATGCTTCCCCGCCGGATTTTCCGTAGCGGTAACTGAGCCCGTCATATGCCAGTTTCTCAAGCAGCAGCCGGTCATCATAATGCCCCCCCGTAAAGGTCCGTTTGTTCTTTACGGTATTAAAATCAATGTCGATTGAACATTCTTCCTGAATTTTCCTTGTGTTGTGCAGGATTTGCGGATAATCACTGTACAGGATTGAAACGAAATCAGGCGGTATGAATTTCTCTTTTGGCGAGGCCAGATCCCCGGGTGCCAGTTTACTCAGCAGTGTATTGTTTTCAATTGCACGCAGATGTCTGTGCAACGGGTATTCGCTTTCACTTGCAAAGGTCACCGGCAGCAAAGCCACAAGATGCTGCTGCAAATACCGGTACCGCGACATAACCAGACGGTTGATCTCATCCGGTCTGACCCCGATGAATTCGTTTCCGGCAGGTTTCAGCGAAATGCCGTTTTGAAAAGGGTAGATGACGAAAACGTTATCAAATGCCGGTGCACGGGGTGGAATGGGGGATTTCTCCATATTTTGCCGGGTCAGAAATGCATTGATTTCCCGGAATCCGCCATTGTTGATGGCAATGGCAATAAACAACAACTGGTTTTTCTCATCCCTGAATTCCATTCCTGCAATGGGTTTGATCCCGTTGATCCTGCATTCACTGATAAAATCCATCATGCCCATGCTGTTGTTGATATCCGTCAGCGCCATGGCCGTTACGTCATTCTTCCGGGCTTCGGCAACCAGCTTTTCAACCGGCATGGTGCCGTAACGCAGGCTGTAATATGAGTGACAGTTGAGGTAGAACATTTTTCTTGTCGATACATTCAGCAGTTTTCAGGCATGAACCTGTAATTGTAAAAACATGTTATTCTTAAAAATTTATTTTATTGATATTTATAACAATCACTTTGCTTATGTAGCAACCATTGTTTTGTCCGGATGCCCAGGAATGGCGGTCCGTCCACGGATCGCCACAACACACCCGGGATTCTCGGTGATCATATAATTACGGTATCTGTGCCGTTGCATAATGGTACAGGCCAGTCCGGCCAATTCCTCATGCGATGCATACAACAGCTTACCGGATAATCCCATTTCAAACCATCCGTCGTTTTTCAAAAAGAATAATCGCTTCTTCATGCAAAATGATTATAATATAATCAATAATTCAGATTATAATATAATCATTTATGAGAAATTGTTCAAGTTTTTTTAAAAAAAACGAAAGAATTTATGGCATTTCCTTAAAACAGGAGAGGGGAAACCATGATTTTCATTTTTACGGCTTAACTCCCGATTCCTCATTCCAACCCCTATCTTAATTCCTAATTACAATCCCGTTGCCCTGACCACGGATTCCTTTCCGTACCGCGTCCGGATCCTGTCCATAGCCTGGTAAAGCCGGATCATTTCGGGCGTATCTTCAAACAGGCTAAGCTGGGGCGTCCCATGTACCATGTGACTGAATTTTACCCCGACAAGCCTGATCAGCATGCGTCGCTGATAAAGTCTGTAAAACAAAGACCGGGTCACTTCCAGCAGTTTGTGGTCGAATGATGTATAAGGGATTCTTTGCTGCAATGTATGGGTATCGAAATTCGAATAACGGATTTTTACGGTAACACAGGAAGTAAGTTTTTCATCCCGTCGCATGTCATATGCAATGCGTTCCACCATGCCTGCCAGAACATTGTTCAGCAATCTGAGGTCACTGGTGTCCGCGTCAAAGGTCCGTTCGGTACTGATCGACTTCTGTTCCCAGGAGGGCACTATCGGTGTATGATCGATCCCGTTGGCCTTTTTCCAGATCATGATCCCGTTTTTGCCCAGTAATTTTTCCATCATTTCGATCGGAATCAGACTCAGGGTACCGATGGTTGCAACACCCATGGAACGCAGCAGGTGAAAAGTCTTTTCACCAAGCATAGGTATTTTACTGATGGATAACGGATTCAGAAAATCCTGAACCATGTTGTACCCGACTTCTTTTTCACCGTTTGGTTTTGCTTCACCTGTTGCTATTTTCGATACCGTTTTGTTGACGGACAGTCCCAGTGAAACTGGCAGTCCCGTTTCCCTGATGATTTTTCCGCGCAGCTCTTTTGTCCATTTCAGGCAACCGAAAAAACGGTCCATTCCCGTAATATCGATATAATGCTCATCAATCGAAGCTTTTTCATAAGCCGGTGCCTCTGAAGCAATGATGTCTGTGACAACATTTGAGTATTTGCTGTACAGATCCATATCACCCCGGACAATAACGGCATCAGCACACAGCTGTCTTGCCATTTTCATGGGCATGGCCGAATGCACACCGTATTTCCGGGCTTCATAACTGCAGCTGGCAACCACCCCCCGGCCGGATATGCTTCCGACAATAACCGGTTTACCATTCAGCCGGCTGTTTATCAACCGCTCCACCGAAACAAAAAAACTGTCCAGGTCTATATGGACGATGCTTCTTCGTTCGTTATCCACATCATGAATCATAACAAATATTATTTTAATGAAAAAATAATTAAAGTTTACGATGGTTATACAATTGATTAAAAAATAATCAAAAATCATGATGATAATATAATCATTTTTTATATATTTACAAAAGAATTGTTCTGATTTTCGATCATATCGTATCATAAACACCGGTTTAAGAAACTAAAAACGTACCATTATGAATTTCCCGACCAACATCAAGCTCCTTCGCAAAAGGAAAGGTCGCACCCAGGATGATGTGGCCTTTGCACTCGGTATGAAGCGCTCAACCCTCAGCGGATATGAAAATGAAATAAGTCAGCCTACAGTCCAGGCGCTCATCGCTTTCTCCAGGTATTTTGGGATTGCCATTGACACATTGCTGAAAGTTGATTTGCGCAGTCTTTCGGAAAGTCAGCTGTCACAACTCGAACGGGGCGGGGATGTGTACCTTAAGGGCAGCAACATCCGGATCCTGGCCACCACTGTTAACAGCGCAAATGACGATAATATCGAACTGGTTTCCGAAAAAGCCAAAGCCGGATATGCTACAGGATTTGCAGATCCGGAATATATCAAAGCCCTTCCTGTTTTTCAGCTGCCGTTTCTTTCGAAGCAGAAAAAATACAGGACCTTTCAGCTGAATGGTGATTCCATGCTTCCCATACCCGGTGGATCATATGTTACTGGTGAATTTGTGCAGGACTGGAATGCCATTGTCAGCGGCCATGGTTACATCATACTTACCATGGATGAGGGCATAGTTTTCAAAATTGCAGAAAACCTGCTGGAAAAGGAGCACAAACTCCGGCTTTATTCTCTGAATCCTATTTATGAACCATTCGACACCCACATTAATGAGATAAAGGAAATATGGAAATTCGTAAATTATATCAGCTCTGAAATCCCTGATCCCGTTATACCTCAGGATGAACTGATCAAAACGGTAACAAGCCTGAAAAAAGACATTAATCTGCTGAAAAGCCGTTACCTGAAAGATGAGATCAGGAATAAGCTGGGATAAGGTGCTCTTCGACTGATTCTTCAGACTTACAGATATCTCTTATAACTATTTTCCGGTTTTTTTCGTATCCTGAATTACAGGTTTCAGGTTCAATGCATCAGGATCGAATCATTAATAAATTCAGTGTATTTCTGTTGATACTGGTATTGTCTGTCATTACCGGTTCCGGCCGGGTCATGGCACAGGAATTACTATTTGGGAAACACTATGAGCAGCTTTTTGACAGCCTTGATAACCGCATAGCATCACTGGAAAAACAAATACCGCGACTCAAGGAATCCCGTGATGTATCCTACTATAATCTGCAACGGGAGCTTGATCTTACTATTTTTGTCAAAGCATACGAGGAATATGTAATGGAGGAACAACTGGATCAGGCCAGAAGTCTGGTTGAACGCAGGCTTGAACATGCAAGATCAAGAAAAGACCAGTATTCGGTTGATTTTTACAACAAATATCTGGATCTGGTATACACGCAGTTAAAGCAACAGCGTATGTACTATCAGGAGTTGCTTTCCAAAGAAAAAAAATTCAAAAAAGCCTATCATGCCATTGTTGAGGAAGGTACACTTGAATTCCACCAGAAGGCCGACCGGATGATAAAACTTGCCCTGAAGTATGCCCATGAAAACAACTTGAAGGAGACGGCATCCTATCTTCAAGGATATCTTCTTTATAATGAAGCTGTTATTTATGATTTTAACACTCCGTACGATTTGGCTAAACTTGCAGCTGGATCTAAGAATTTTGAGGCAGTCTTTGTACCGCTCGTTGAAAGTGACAGCATAAACGATATTAAAAAAGCGGAGGAACTCCTGAACGCTTGCCGCAACTATTCAAAACTTGCCGGAACTGCCCTTGATTCTGCATATTTTGACCAGCAGAACCTTGTAATAGCCACTGCCTTATCCGATTTGCTCAGCAGCGAGGGAAGGGATCGGGAAATTGAAAAATTTACAGATCAGTCCATTGAGGCAAGACTTGATACGCTGAATCCTTCCGGCGTGTTTAAATGGAATGACTATGTCGTTGTCATTGATGAATTTATTCCGAATTCATCTTTTAAAAATGTAAAAAAAGGTGAGGCCATAATCCATGCGGATAAAATGCTGGCAACATACCTGATGAAAAACAAGCTCTGTAAATCAATATCTGAACTGAAATTCGGATATGCATTTATCATACCCTATGAATCAAATGTTAAGAACGCTGATTTCTATTATAATGAAACCACAGGAAAATGGCAATATATCGCATGTTATGCATCCATTGTGAGTGAAGCCTATACAAAAAATGTCAGCAGGTATATGCCGCCTATTTATTTTGAGAATGCGGCCAAATCATTACCGGACGATTGATCGTTTCAACGATCAATCATTTAAACATTTAAGCAATTTAATCGTCAAATGATTGAACATACAGCACAGAACTTATTTCTGCCTCAATTGTTATCCATTTAAACCAGGATGAGATGTCATTATTTTCAAAAATATCTGTTATTTTTATTGCCGCTTTGTATGCAAATGCTTGTAACGCAACGAATAATGATATGAATCATTCACATAATCCTCAGGTAAAGGATCAGAATACGGCTATGGCAACATTTGGCGCGGGTTGTTTCTGGTGTGTGGAAGCGATCTTTGAAGAAGTGAACGGAGTCATCCGTGTTGAATCGGGTTATTCAGGAGGACATGTGTCAAATCCTGCCTATGAGGAGGTTTGTACCGGCACAACGGGTCATGCTGAAGCAGTTCAGATCATTTACAACCCTGCAACTATCAGTTACATTGAATTGCTTGAAATCTTTTGGAAAACTCATGATCCCACAACATTGAACCGTCAGGGTCCCGATGTTGGACCCCAATACAGGTCAGTAATTTTTTATCACAATGATGAGCAACGCCAGTTAGCCCTGGAACTGAAAGAGAAGCTGGACAGGGCAGGGATCTGGGCAAATCCTATTGTTACGGAGATAGCCCCTTTTGATACCTTTTACAATGCTGAGGATTATCACCAGGACTATTACAGTCAGAATGCCTCACAACCTTATTGTGCATTCGTTATTACTCCCAAAATTAACAAGTTTCATGAGCTGTTTCAGGATAAACTGAAAGAAACAGGAAAGTGAATACGGTCAGTTTATTGTAATAATGTAATATTCTTCTTTTTGTTTCAGCATCTGATTTAATTGAAAAGTCGGTCAGGCTGCATATATTTACTGAAAATTTGACGCTCCATGAAACGAATTTCTGATTTTCTGTTTTCCATGCGTCTGACGGCTGTCATAATGGTGATATTTGCTGTTTCAATTGCCGTTGCTACTTTTATTGAGAACGATTTCGGCACTTCATCCGCAAGGGCAGTGGTTTATAACGCAAAGTGGTTTGAAGTTTTACTTTTGATCGGAATCATCAACCTCACCGGGATTGTTCTTAGGAGGAAGTTGTATAAAAAGGAAAAGATCACCATTTTCCTCTTTCATATCGCATTCGTGATCATAATCATCGGAGCGGGTATTACCCGTTATTTTGGTTTTGAAGGAACCATGGCAATCAGGGAAGGAGAATCTGCCGGATCCTTCCTTTCATCTGAAACGTATTTGCAGATCATTTCCGGTGATGGTCAAAACAAAAGGATATATATGGAACAGGCTGAATTTACAGTGCCTGGTTACAACCGTTTCAACAGAACGGTCGAATACAACGGTCAGGAGATACATTTTCATTGTACGGAATTTATTCCAAACGCCGTCGATATGATTAAACACGACCCGGAAGGCGGTCCTGCGGCCGAGTTTTATTACTCTCATGCCAACGAACCAATATTTTTTATCATTTCTGGAGGTGAAAGGAAATACATCGGTTCACAGCTGTTTATATTCGACACGCTGACATTAACTGACACATCTGCTGTAAGATTGATTCCAGCGGACGATGGTTTATATTTTCAGGCGTCATTTGACGTTTACCAGTCCAATATGATGGATGGATCGGGGAACGTTCTTGCCAGGGACTCCTTGCACCGCTTTAACTCCATGAACGTATACGAATTCAGGAATAACATGTTGGTTCTGAATACCTTTCTTCAGAATGCCCGGATATCGGCACAGTCATCGGGGACTGACCGTAATGTGCTCCCGGATGCCATAAATCTCGAGGTTACCAGCGGTGACATCACAAAAGAAATAATTATCCGGGGAAAATCGGGTGTGCCCGAAAGTCCGGTAACCCTGTTATTGGGACAGATCCCGGTTACAATATCTTATGGTTCTGTTTATAAGACTCTCCCATTTGAATTAAAACTCGAGGATTTTATCATAGAAAGGTATCCGGGTTCCAACAGTCCCTCATGGTTTGAAAGCAAAGTTTTTGTGATTGATCCGGATAATGAAGTATCCGGACTGAAAAGGATATACATGAATAATGTCCTGGGGTACAGAGGCTACCGGTTTTATCAGTCATCTTATGATGCAGATGAAAAGGGAACCATTTTAACGGTAAATCATGATCCGGCAGGTACTGCTGTTACATATTCCGGTTACCTGATTATGGGCCTGGGGATGATTTTAAGCCTTCTTAACAGGAAAAGCAGGTTCAGATATCTTATAACCCGGAACAGGGCTCTTAAGCAAGGAAAAACGGCCTTAATTGCCATTTTTGCAATTCTGTTCATCCCTGTCGTTAACGGACAGACAGATCAACAGGATTTGCAGGAGGTTATATCAGATCATGCCGGAATGTTCGGGAAGCTTCTGGTTCAGGATAACGGAGGCAGAATTAAACCCGTTAATACACTGACTGCGGATGTTTTGCATAAAATCTACCGTAAAAACGAATACCGGGGTATGTCGTCAGATCAGGTATTTCTTGCTATGTTTGCTGACCCGGGTACCTGGCAACATGAACCCATAATCAGGGTACCTCATAAACAGATTCAGGAGATCATGGGCAACAGGGGTAGGTATTACGCATTTTCCGATTTTTTCATCGGAAACGAATACATCCTGCAGGAATATGTTGAGGAAGCGTATCGCAAAACTCCGGCATACAGGAGCAAGTTTGAAAGTGAAATGATCCGCCTCGACGAACGGATCAACATTTGTTATCTTGTATTTACGGGTGATCTTTTGCGGATTTTCCCTGTTCCCGGTGATCCTTCAAACAGTTGGTTCAGCTACAGGGATATCCGGGGCAGGATCACCACAGCAGATTCCGTATATGTTGAGAATATAATTCCCCTGTATATCCAGAGTGTTAACGAAAGTATGAAGTCAGGAAACTGGCAGCATGCCGATGGTTTATTGAAGAATCTGATGGATCTTCAGCAAAGCTATGCTTCAGATAAAATATTACCGGGCGATAGAAAAGTTTCTGCTGAGATATTAATGAACCGGGCTGATGTTTTCAAACGGATCTCAAATGTTTACGCCATAGTTGGTTTTATTTTGCTGATCCTTCAGTTTACAGGAATTTTTTATTCCGATATGAGATTGAAAATACCGGTTTTGGTTTCAACTGTGATCATAATTATTGCATTTACAGTGCATACCATGGGACTTGCCATGCGCTGGTACGTGTCGGGACATGCTCCGTGGAGCAATGGATATGAAGTACTGATCTATATTGCATGGGTTACCATTCTTGCAGGATTGTTATTCAGGGGACGGTCCTCCATTACCCTCAGCACCACATCCATACTTGCCTTCCTGATCCTGAATACAGCCCACTTAAGCTGGATGGATCCTCAGATTACCAGTCTTGTTCCGGTGCTGAAGTCGCACTGGCTTGTAATCCATGTTGCAACAATCACTGCAAGTTACGGTTTTTTGAGCCTGGGAGCCCTGCTGGGATTTATCAGCCTGATTTTGATGATCCTTCAGACAAAAAGAAACCGGACCTTTGTTGGTACGACCATTCAGGAACTGTCAAATATTACTGAATTGTCGCTGATAGCCGGACTTTATCTGCTGGCTGCAGGAACTTTCCTGGGAGGAGTCTGGGCCAACGAATCATGGGGACGATACTGGGGATGGGATCCTAAGGAAACGTGGACGCTTGTGACCGTCCTGACATATGCATTTATTGTTCATATGAGACTGATACCGGGTCTGAAAGGTCTGTTCAGTTTTAATGTTTCTGTATTGTTTGGCTTTAGTGCGGTCATCATGACTTATTTTGGTGTGAACTATTATCTTTCCGGACTGCATTCCTATGCAACGGGGGATCCTGTACCTGTTCCGTCCTTTGTTTTCTATACACTGGCAGTTATTCTGATCATAGCAATCTCAGCTTATTTGAACAGGAGAAAACAATTAAAATTCAGCTAAAAGCACAGGTTACTATAACCAGTATCCAATCCGGGGTCAAAGTACCCGGGAGTTGCCTCTTGTTGAGAACCTGAAAACGGACCCGTGCAGAACCGTTGAAGATCATGTGAACAAAAAGAATCCTGAAGTGCTTATGAGACAAATGGTTTTATTCGTTTGCTGTTAATGTTCTTCGAAAACGAGTGCTTCATATGTATAGATTTCCGCATCCTTCCAGCCGCTCCATCCGATCCCGGCTTTATCCCTTGCGCAGTATCCGAGAAATTCCTCCGTTGTCCATCCTGAACCCGTTGCTACCTGGGGAAGGAACGTACCTGATTTCTGTCCCTTTTTAATATAGATACCATGTTTTCCAAGAACGATATCATCCGCGGAATGAATTCTATGCAAAGGAGTAAGGACTGATATTTCGATTGAAAGACCTGAAAGTTCCGATGCTTTTACCGGTGAAAACCTGTAATCATCAACTGCAGCGGCAATTGCCATATCCTGAATGACCTTGTATAGAGGAATATCCGGATTGAATCGGCCTATGCAACCTCTGAGCTCATTATTCCTGTGAATGGTCACAAAAGCTCCGGTGGGTTTCATCAGGTTATCCGAAAAGCCTGAGGTTTCTATCCCGGGAATATTTCCGGTATGAATATAACTTTCAATAGTTTTTCTGGCTATATCAAGCAATGTGCTTCTATCATCTTCGGATAAGTTATAGGTTTCATCCTCAGCAGCAACGTTTTCTCCTGAAGAATTCCGGGTGACCACAATCGAATAGTAACCCACAACACGGGATTTATCCCCGTAATAAGGAGCATCCCCTGAGTTCCTGTAAGCGATGGGCACGTATGTGATACCTTCCATGTCACTTGTCATGTGAAGCAGCGTCAATACAGAAGTCCATCCACAAATGGACGTTGCCAGATTATGAATTCCACTGTTCTCATTGCCGGAGATAGTAGTTAAAAACACTTCCGGTTTGTTGGTGATGATGGATTCAGCTGTCAGTTTGTCCACTCTGACGGCATCGTTGTAATCCGGGTAGTGTGAAAAATCAGTGCTGATGACGAACAGGTTTGACCGGTTCAGATAGGGACGAAGCGCTTCGGCTATTTTCTGGCATGTAGCCTGTCTGTTCGTGGCAATTACAATGGGAATGATTTTAAAGGGTTTTCTCAGGTAGTACTGAAGAAAGGGTAATTGTACTTCAAGACTATGTTCATAAGCATGAGCATCTGGCCTTGAAGTGAAGCAGCTATGATTGTTTACCAATTCCTTTGCCAGTTCCAGGTTAACCGGAACGATCCCGAGAGGTGTCTTGAAGTGTCCGGTTGCATAGATTGAAGCTCCATCGAATGAGGTGGTGTGACTGGAACCGATCACAAAAATATTTTCGTATTCCTTATCGGGATCAACCTGTATGAAACTGTTTGCAGCAGTGCTGCCGGAATATACATATCCGGCGTGAGGCGCAATTACTGCAATGGTATTCTGTCTGTTTACCTTTAAGGCTGCATCATTAAATAATGATCTCAGCTCGTCTCTGAGATCCGCAGCATTCCCGGGGTAAAACTGTCCAGCAACAGAAGGCTCACGGATTACGAATTCCTGTTTTGATGCATTCATGGTTGTTGTGGTGTTGCCTTGCGGATTGCAAGTGGTTTCACAAATTAATAGTATTGTGAGGAGGAGCGGTAGATAACTTAATTTTAAAGTATACATTATCAATGGTTTGTGATACATATCAAAGTTACTAAAAAATGATGGTAAACGTGTTATGCAATGGCTTCTTTTATTTTTCCTCTATAAATCCCCTTTTAATGCACCAGATGTATTAGTCCCGTTTTGGCGAACGATTT
>JAFGRC010000022.1 GCA_016935355.1 Bacteroidales bacterium | reverse complement strand
GAGTCTCTTTCGACTTGTATCTTCTCTTTTGGCCTGGGTTATCCACAGGACAAAGTTCCTTTTATGGAATGGGGCAAGATTATTAAACAAAAATATTCAAAAAGCGGATTTTAATTGGTATCGGCCGGTATGATTTCATCCAGAAAGACCTGCCAGATCGATGTCGTATCGGTACCAAACTGTTTTTTTGTCAGGGTTGTTATAATATTTACCTGATAAGGTCTTTCGTTAAGCACGACAGTATCATTTTCCGTAATGCCGGAGACCATGAAACCGCATACCAGTTTGCCGCTGTACCATTCAACAGACTGCAGGTGCAACGGCTCAATGGTTTTCAGTTCAGATGCTTTAAATTCAATTGATTGATATTTCGATGCGTCGATGTTATAAAGAAGGTCGCTGAGATCATGCTTGATATCTTCAGCGCTGCCTCCGGGACCAACAGCCAGCTGCACAGTGGCTTCTTCATCATAAAAAAGCCTGTATATCATATCTTTGACCTGATGCTTAAATGCGGTATCCATGGTTTTATCTGAATACAGGCATAGATAATCGGCAAGATCAAGGATTTTCTGTTTGGCCCTTTCGCCATAAACCAAAAGTCTGTCTTCCAAAAGATATTCTGCTTCAAATTCATTTTTGATTTCTTTCAGGATGGAATCCTGTTCTGTCTTTAGGGTGCTTTCTTCATCCGCAGCATAGGGCACGCAGGATCTTGAAGTCAGGATAAATGATCCGGAGATGATTAACGCCATATATATGATCTTTCTGGTCATTCGTTCTTGTTTTCCTGTGTAAACCGGAGTGTGGTTATTTTTTCATTTGCATACAGCATCTCAATAATTTCAATGTTCCTGAGTCCGCTGGTCGGCAGGGTCAGCAGGTCAATAAATTCTTTCTTGTTATACAGTTCCATGCCCATCATGCTTTTACTGAAAACCTGGCATATGTATGCACTGTCCGCAATGATATTTTCAAGTTGTTCTCTTCTTTTTTTCCAGTCATCTACTTTTGAATTGGAAAAATAATAGATCATCAGGGCATAATCATCTGTTTTCAATTGGATCTCCTCATTTCTTTCTGCCTTGTTCAGGATCCGGGTTATGGTGTCCGAATAATAATAAGGGGCTGTAACCAGAAATTTTATCCTTTGCTCAGTTGTTTTTACCGTGAAACATCCTTCAGGATCACATTGCAGCTGAAGAGGGGATTCATTGTCATATAACAGGGTTACTTCAACTTCGGAGTTTCTTACCGGTTCTTTGCTGACCTGATCAACAAAACAGAATTTATAAGCTATTAAACTTCCGGCTTTGATCAGGAGCAATGCTATTATGAAAACAACCAAAGCAATGGCCGGTAACACGTAAAATATTCTGTTAGGTCCTTTATACTTATTTATTAAGGGTATTTTATCCCTGTTCTTGTATTTGAAATCCGACCAGTCGATATAACCTGTGTATCTGCTCAGGATATTCAGCAAATCAATTCTTGGAAGCTTTTCACTGAAAGTTTTAAAATGATTGTAAAACCATTTTTCGCTGAAGTATGCATTTACCTTAAGCTGTATATCTTCCTGAAATTCTATAATGTCTTGTCCTTTCCAGTCTTCAATATTCCTGCTGATACCCGGATTGCTTTGCTGCATGACCTGGACAATTTTTGTCTTCATTAATTCAAAATATTGTCTTTCTGTTGCTTCCACAAAATTATTTATTTATGATCCGGCATCTTTAAAAATCGCTTGTAAAACAATTTACAAATTCAATTCAGGAGATTTTCAAAAGTAATGCAGGGCTTCTCACTAATTTTCATTAATTAAAGATCTCCGTAAAATCAAATTTAATAAAAAATGGAAACACAACAATTTAAAGCAATGAAACCTGCTTCATGTTTCGGTATGTCCGTAAACCTGTGCATGAAAGTGAAATTTTTCCTGAAATGTATGGCCGTCATGTGCTGTTTTATGCCTTTTCTGTATGGCGGTACTCCTGATGTTGATGAGCAGGAAGCAAGTGTAATGACTGCTTATGAATTGAGGATCAATGGTAAAGCTGATGAAGCCGAAACAATGCTCAGTGAATTGCTGAAAAATGACAGTACGGATGCACTTGCTTATTTTGAACTGGCAAGGACAAAACATCACATATTTCTCGGATCAGGGCAATATACACAGGAAAAATGGACAGAAGTGATGCATGCGTTGCAACAGGCTGTCAGGTATGCTCCGGGAAATGAGATTTATACATTTTATTGTGCTTATGCCTCTTTTTTTAATGCATACATCAGCATGATGATGCAAAGTCCGGATGCAGCCGAGGATGTAGCACATGCCTGTGATGCTTTTCAGGCTGTATTAAACCTTGATCCTGATTGTTTTCCAGCCAGGCTTTACCTTGTTGACATTTATGGTTACCTTCCGGAAAATATGGGCGGAGATAAGGATAAAGCCGGAAATATAGCTGCTGACCTGAATAAGAAAAACAGGATTTTCGGTGCAATGGCCAGTGCGAAGCTTTTACCGGACGATGCTGATCATGTTTCATACTGGCAGAATATCATCATGGAAACAGGCAATAATCCTCACGTGCTGGAAGAGCTGGGAAGGGCATACTTACTGGCCTCTGATACGGAAAATGGCACAAAATACTTTCAGGATGCCATACAGGCAGATGTTGCAAAGAGATACCTGTACATGAATCTAGCAAGATACCATTTGCTTTCATCGCAGCAAAATCCTGATAACCAGGCAGAACATCTGGAAGAAGCTGAAAAACTTGTAAACACTTATTTGAGTTCAAAGCCTGAGCTTCCGCCTGCATTAAAGGCATACAGCAATGGTATGTTGGCTTTGATCAAAATGGTCGGTAAAGATAATGAAGGCAGCAAAAAATTTCAGGAAACAGCTGCTTTAATCGATCCTTACTATTCCAAAGGAACAGGTATGGCACCGGAGATGCTGTATTGCAAGCCTGATGAAGTGATAATCCGTTACAGTTCTTTCTTTATGCCATTTTAAGGTTTAATAAGTAAACGATAAATACCCGCCGCTAATCGGTGAGAAAAGGAATTATGAGATTAAAAAGGAGAATTATGAGATTATCATAAATGATTGATACTGGTATCAAAATTAATAAATTGATTTTAAGAATTTCTCATCATAAAATGTTCTAAATTTATTATACAAATCAAAATCCATAGAAATCATGCTTAAAGAAATCCATGAGCACATTATTCACGAGCTTCAGCAAAATGCAAGAACAGATACCGTATTTGTTCTGGCGGCTGTACTGCTTAACCTGGTTGTCCTTGGCATTAACTGGGGTGTGGCAGCACCTACTCCGCAGGGACATGAGTCATATACCGACATCATATTAAGTTTGTTGATCGCAGCGGTGCTGATCATGAATTTCATCATCGCAAAAGCGCTGTTGGCCGGTCGTGACACAAGGCTAAGCCTGTTATCCGGACTGGTCAGGATGTATAAGGATAACGAGGTTGACAAGTATTATGATTCCAGTCTGCTGAGTTCCTACAGTATGCGGTATAAGTTTTTTCTCACCGTGATCATTATTCTCGGAGTCATTGCTATTGTCGTACCCCTGCTGGTGAGGATATTCGGTTAACACTGGCTTGTCAGGGTCCTTTAGCTTGTTTTTTATTTGCATGACGAATTGCTTTTCAGACTTCAATATCAGGGAGGGATCGCCCCTTTCTGGGGTAAAAAAAGGGGTGATTTCATATCAACCGGTTTTTTAACGGGTTACTGGGGAAAAGAATCCTTTTTTACGATTGGTCTGGTTATGAAGCTGGGCCTTAAAATGGTTCCTTTGGAGTATTTGGGTATTGGATTGAATTTCCAGGCGAATGTTAACCCGAAAAGAACTTTGTTTATGCCGATGCTGAGTATTGAGTTTGGAAGATTAAATCAAGAATTATAAAACTGATGGATGAGAATGGAGAGATAATATCTTCAAATTAATTTAATAACTACCGGAACCAGAATTAATGGATAAACTGACAGTGAAAAATGCCATCTTCCTTATTGCATTTGTCCTTTTATCAGCCGTTTCATTCGGACAAAAAAAGAAGTATTCTTACTCAGACACAACGGTCAACGGTATGAAATTTTCCGAAATCATTTATATACTGGACAGGAAAACAAAGGACACACTTCTGATAGAAGGTATATTAAAAGAAAAAACAGTCATTGAGGATATTCCCTGTGCCGGCGATATATCGCTGACAAAAGACTGGATACCAAGAGAATTCACCCTGGCTGATGAACATAATTTTGGCGGTAACACTTTCCCTGAAGGTACATATGTCAGACTCGATGTGAATTGGACTTCTTTAAAGTATCTTTGGGCAGTAAGATGGAGCGGGAATAAGTTTGTAAACGTTTGTAAATTAGGTTCAACACAGTTAATCGATGGTATTTCATGTGCTGCTTATGAAGAAGTTGTTTTTGAAACTGACTGGAATTTACTGGCATGCATTCTCGCTGAAGAAGATACCATAGCGGGGAATGTTTTGGAACAAGGAACTTTTGTAAGGTTTGACAAGGATGGCACCATCTGTTGTTTTTGTTTATATGACCCGCAATTACAAGGCTACTTGTGTTCCGGAACTGATTATACCAGTTGGCTCTGGAGCGGAGGAATGGGTATTTTTCTTTATCCCAACGGAAGGTTGCATAATTTTTATCCGGTAGAAGATATTGAGATACAGGGAGTATATTGTAAACGCTCCCTGGTCAGGGGACCAGTATATCTTTATGAAAGCGGACGATTAAGGAGTTGTATAGCTGCCAGAGAACAAACAATAAATGGTGTATTGTACCGCAAAAATTCAAGGCTTGTATTTGACGAAAATGGAAGATTTGTAAATCCTTAACAATAAGAATTGTAAATTCCCAGTATCATGAATATATCATTTGTACTAAGCACTATTTGAGTTTGGAATTGGTATTATAGGAAGGTTTTCATTTTTACAGGAAATCGCTGTAAAAGAGAGTTTATTTATTTTCAGTTCATTCATAGGTTATCGTTACCAGGAAAAAAATGGCCTGGTTTTTCGGATTGGATTTACTCCTACATATCCTTTTGCTATGTTGCCAATCGAACTCAGTCTGGGTTATAGTTTTTAAATTATTGAATTACTGAAGTCCTGGGATTTATGAAAAGTGATCAAATATACAACTATTACTATCACAGCTAAGTGGTTTGAATCCCGGATAATTCTTTGCAGAACATAAAAAATATTGTATGAAGAAAACAATTGTTAACAGAGCCAGCAACATAGCTTTTATTCTGACTGTTGTGGCAATAGCCTCATTAAATGGCTGCACGCGAATGAGTGAAACGATACCTGACAGAACCGCCGGTATGAATGGAAGTTTTGAATATGCAAAAGCCGGATTACCGGTAAACTGGATTCTTTATACTCCAAATACGGTTCCGACAGGGGATTTTGAGATAAATATTGACACGACTGAATACAAAGACGGAAAGCAATCACTGAAATTCCTGGTTCGAGAATGTTCTGCTACCGGCGGATGGCATTCACCCGGATTTTGCAATGAATTTGACGCTGAATCCGGCAAGACATACAAGGTAAGCTTCTGGATTAAAAATGAAGGAAGTGAGTTTTTTATCCGGATCGGTGGAGTAAGTGTTTCCCAGGGACAATATGAAACCGTTGTTAAATCAAGTGAATCGACGGATTCATGGAAGCTGTATGAATACAATTATGTCATGCCGGAGAATATACATACGATCCGGTTTGAAATGAACATTTTGCAACCGGGCAGTTGCTGGATTGATGATATCAGGATTGTTGAATCAACAGAAACATTATGAAAACACAATCAATTAAAACTCTTCCAATTATTACGGGTTTGTATGGTGTCATTTATTTGCTGTTCACTGTCATGCTTTTTATCTCAGGTGAACTGTCTTTTATCAATGCGAATGGTCCTATGTCGTTGTTACTTCTTTCCCTTTTCATATTGGGATTTTCTGTTTCATGGAAAAAGGAGAAAATGGCAGGTATAATTTTTATGCTATGGAATGCAGGAGTTTGGATTAACGATCTTTATTTTAACATTTACCTGGATCACGGTATGCGCATTATTATAGCAGTTCCTGTTCTGGTTATAGGTGCTTTATTTCTTCTTCAATGGTATAATACTACCATCATCCCTCGGCCGTCAATACAACAGCAATGGAAATTTATACTTCATGCGCTGCTTTTCAATTACAGTATATTATATCTAATATACCTGATTGCGGATATCACATACGGAGATCCAATCAGTTTATTATCGCTTCCAGGTATATTTTTCCCCGTATTGATTGGCTTCTTCCTGATTGGCTTTATACTCTCCTGGGAATATGAACTTTTTACAGGAATTATATTCTTCATCTGGTATGGCATGATATTGTTTGGTACAATCCGCTATCCGGAGTTTGACAACAGAGGACCACATGCATTGTTTGGAATCGCCATTCTGCTCCATGGGATTTTTTATATAAACTACCATATCAAATTCAAGTTAAAACAACCATAGAACTGTTTTTAATGTTGAATTTTGTATGAAGCGCGGTTATTCTTTTGCATTTTCAATGATTAATTGAAAATAAAGACCAAATAAAAGGAATTTAAGCAATTATGAGACAAATCATCTTTGGTATAAAATATCTGGCAGATTATTGGATTTTCAGAAACAGGAAACCCCTGATCTGTGGACTTGTACTCCACAACAGATGCAACCTGCGGTGCCGTCATTCTACCATAGTAGATCGCCCCGCTGCAACCATGCGGTTTGAAGAGGCCGTTCAGGTAGTGGATTCTTTTTATGCTGAGGGAGGGCGCTGCCTTTACCTGGAAGGTGGCGAACCTTTTATCTGGAAGGATAAGACGTATGTTATGGAAGATATTGTTGCTCATGCAAAAAAGAGGGGATATCTTGCAGTCATTATCTATACCAACGGAACACATCCACTGGCATCATGTGCTGACACGATTTTTGTAAGTGTTGACGGATTGCAATCCACCCACGATTCACTCAGAGGGAAATCATTTTATGCAATAATGGCCAACATCCGCAATTCTTCCCATCCTTCCATCTATATTAATTACACCATAAACACTTTAAATAAGGATGACGTAGCAGATTTTTGTGAATATACGGACACCATACCGCAGATCAATGGAACATTCTTTTACTTTCATACACCTTACTATGGTTATGATGATCTGTTTCTGAACACTGAAGTAAAAAATGAGGTTTTGTCCCGTTTGCTCAAACTGAAAGCCCGTTATAAGATCCTGAATTCTGCAAGCGGGTTGAAATCAGCATTTCGAAATGACTGGCAAAAGAATTTGGATATATGCAGGATTTACGAGGACGGTAAGTATTATTCATGCTGCAGGGAAAACAACGACGGAGCAGTATGCAAGGAGTGTGGGTATCTGAGTTACGCTGAAATTGACCAGACGCTCAAACTGAAACCCGGGGCAATCATCAACGCGTTGAAGTATTTTTAAAATTAGCATCGTACCGAATGGATTTAAAACGATATCATATTACCGCTGTTTTGCTAATCTTATTTTCAATAATACCTGTAAAGCCATTCTCCCAGCAAATTGATAATATACAATACACATTCACCCAAACCGATTCAGGTTACGCTTTCTATGGTAGTTTCATCTCAGAGGCCGATGCTGGTTGTTTGCTTGAAATATGCTTTGAGTATGAACATATCAGGGCACTGGCCTCCGATGCACAGGAGGTTCTTCTAATCGACCAGGGTGAGAACTGGAACAGGATCCTGTACAGATACAGAAAGTTTATTTGGTTTGAAAATGAGTCCTCCTGGCACAGGAAAATTGATCCTGAAAAACAAAGAGTTGATTTTACCTTGCTGAGCAGTATAAATAACAGCAAAATAATGCCCATGATGCTTTCATCCTCCGGCTTCTACCAGGTCAGTGTGCAAGATACTGGTTCCCTTGTGGAGTACCACCAGCAATGCACATTATCAGAAAGCCCGCTTACAAGAATATATTTAGACAGGGCAAAGGTAGAAGCTGTCCGTTTTATTTACTACTTCTCGGAATATTTAAATGAATACTGTTTGACCAAATGACAGCATGAAAAACTTTAAAAAGATCAATGATGGCAAGCAATTATTTAAGAAAAAAAATAAGCAGACACTTCACCCGTCAGGATGAGATTGTATTTCACAATCATATCCCTTCTTACGAAACCATCGCAGAAAAATTCAGGGATATTGATGAACTGGGAATTTATCTGCACATTCCGTTTTGCAACCAGATATGTCCGTATTGCCCTTACAACAAGGAAATCTATAACGAAGAAACCTGCCGGAAATATGTACATGCGGTAATAAAAGAGATTGATACCTATGCAGCCATCCTGGTAAATAAACCGGTTACAAGCTTCTATATTGGCGGAGGCACACCAACCACCATGCTTGGAAAAGGGATAGAGGAGATCATCAACCATTTGTATAAGCGTTTTAACATGAAGTGCCATGTGCATATGGAAAGCCATCCCAATCACCTGACGTATGAAAATCTCAATGCCATTGAGGCAATGGGTGTAAAATACCTGAGTATGGGCGTCGAAGCTTTGCACGACCGGCACCTGAAAATCCTTGAAAGGCCTTATACGGTCAGGGAGGTAAAAAAAAGTGTTGAAAGAGCTGTAAACAGAAATTTTACTTGTGTCAATATTGACTGCATCTTTGATTTGCCCGGACAGACTGCTTCGGAGGTGGAACAGGCAGGCCGTGATATGGTCAAAATGAAAATTCACCAGGTGGCGGCTTATCCCCTTTTCAGGTTTCCATATACACGCTTCGACAGGGAGCATCAAAAAAACGGCAATGCGTTGGCCACCATGTTGCGTCGCCGGAAGTTCCTGAAAATCCTTGAGGACATTTTCTATGATTACGGATTTGAGCGCTCCTCAGTGTGGGCATTTACAAAAAAAGGCATTGACAAATACTGTTCTGTAACCGTACCGTTATACGTAGGGCTTGGAGCCAGCGGGGGCTCCTATTTAAAGGACATTTTTTATGTAAATACATTCAGTGTCAGCGAATATATCAAAGCCATCAAAGAAGCAAGATCTCCCATCGCACTTTCAATAGATCTTTCTGAAGAGATGCAGATGGCCGGGTGGCTGTATTGGAGGATTTATGAAACAAAACTTGACAAAGGCGATTTCCGGAACAGGTTCAATACAAGTTTTGACAGAAAATACGGTATGCAGATGAATCTGTTAAGACTGATGGGGTTTTTAACGAACAACAACGGGCAGATAATCCTGTCGGACAAAGGTACATACTGGATCCATGCGTTTGAGGATTTCTTTTCCATCGATTACATCAGCAAACTATGGGGCACTTCAAAAGTAAATCCCTGGCCGGAGAGGGTAGTTTTATAAGCAGTATGACCTATTCATTAGAACTAATTAATTGACCCTTACCGTTGTATTATTTGCTTATTAATGGTTTTTTTCTTATTTTGTATTTTGATTGCGTTTTAACTTTGCAATAAAGCATAGAGGATAATAAAATCATATTTAAGGAGGTTGAAATGTTGTCATTTAATCTTGAAGAATTTTTGGGTGTTTTGGAGGACTATAATTTGTTCATATGGCCTCTTCAGATAATTGCATATCTTGCCGGAATTCTGGCACTGACATTTTCATTCATAAAAATCCGGTATTCTCACAGGATCATTTTATCGGTCTTGTCATTTTACTGGCTTTGGAATGGAATTGTGTTTTGCCCTTTTTTCTGGGCACCAACTTATAAACTGGCATATGTTTTTGGCGCGTTTTGCACAATGCAGGGGATCCTGTTTCTGATTGGAGTTTTTAAATCCAACATTTCAGTAAAATTTCATGCAAATTTATATTCCATAACAGGACTGATTTTCATAGTGTATGCCATGGCTGGTTATCAAGTATTTGGTCATTTCCTGGGGCATGTATATCCGAGCTTCTTCCCGTTTGGACTGGTACCGTGTCCAACAGCAATTTTCACATTTGGTATATTTTTATTGACGGATCAAAAATTACCCAAATATTACCTGATTATTCCCTTTGTTGTCGCAATGGGCGGTTTTTTGGCGGCATCCAAAGGAATACTGGAAGACCTGGGCCTGATTGTAGCAGGAATTCTGGGAACGATCCTGATATTCAGAAGAGATAAGAACATCGATCCATTTTTTCCAAATCCTGCAGTTCAAAGCTACAACGAATCAGCAGAAATTAATGCGAATTAGTAATTTACGATATTCTTATACACCATTCATGGGCATAATTTTATCATTAATATAAAACCTGTCAATCATGAAAAAACTTCTGATCTTATTAATGATCTGCATGATCATGGCCGGCTATGCTTGCCGGAAGGAAATTGACATTGAGCAGGAAAAAGCTGCTGTTATTGAAGTTCTGAATGCTGAAGGCAGCACTTATGCCGCAAATGACCTCGAAGGCGTATTCGCGCTTCATATACAGGATGATCTGGCCACACGGTTTGACGGTGGCAGAATATATAAGGGATGGGATGAAATCAGGTCCCTGTATGAGAATTATATTGAGCGGAACTCACAGGATTCGGCCTGGACAAATCCCAGGAACATCAAAGAAAACATCATTCTTAAAGTGACCGGAAATACCGCCTGGCTGATCTGCGATAATATATGGGAATATGAGTATAATAATGAGCCCCAGGAATCGACAAATATTCAGATTGCCTTTTTTGAAAAGATTGACGGCGAATGGAAATTCTCTTTTAATGCCTTTATTCAGCAACCTTCGGTAGTGCAATGAGCATATGATCTAATAGATATTAACATAATGTTGTATAAATAGTTGTTATTATAACAATAAAAAACTAATTTCATTGACATGAATGTATTGATCGCATTGGCCATATTGTTGCCTTTATTAGCCTTAATAGACATTTTAACCAGCGAGTTTAAGCAGAATGATAAATTGATCTGGGTACTCGTGGTGATCTTTTTAAATGCAATCGGATCAATACTCTATTTCCTGATTGGCAGAAAAAATAAGATCGGAAGGTAACTTTTTCTTATGAACCGTTATGGAGAATCCCTCAATTTATTATAAGATTGAGGGATTTTTCTTTGGAGCAGTTATAATATTAATAAATTTTGGCTAATTATTTATAAATTTAGCTGTTGCCGGTTTACAAATGAAGTTGGAAAGGTGTGAGCATTTCTATAACTTTATTCGGTCTTGTTGAGCTGGGATTTGATTATAAACCAATAATACCCAAATTCGATTCCAATGGTAGACGATAATAAGGATGTACTTTTTGGATCTGAAGATAAAAAAGACTTGGCGGGAAACGAGTTTTTTGCAATTACCAAAGAAAAGCAGTCCAAAAAGAAACCGGGGCAAACCGTTGCTTCACTTGAATTTTGGAATGTTTTGCTGGTGGATGATGAGGAAGACATACACAGCGTCACCCGTATGGCTTTAAAAGGATTCACATATCTCGGGAAAGAGATTCAGTTTTTACATGCATATTCTGCCGGCCAGGCAAAAAAGTTGTTGGCAGAGCATAAGGATATAGCTTTGATCTATCTGGATGTGGTAATGGAAAGCAACAATGCAGGACTTGATCTGGTAAAGTTCGTCAGGAATGAGTTAAACAATCATTTTACCCAGATTGTATTGCGCACAGGTTATCCCGGACAGGCACCGGAACGTGAAGTTATTTCCTCTTACGAAATCAATGATTATCATACAAAGACTGAACTTACCGTTTTCAAATTATTTACCGTGACACTGGCCTCACTCAGGGCTTATGATTCCATCATGCGGCTTGAAAACATCAGGCAAAATCTTGATGTCAGGGTGAAGGAAAGGACAACCGAACTTGAACGAAAGAATATTGAGCTTAAGACCTTAAATACCCGGCTTAAAGAACAACAAAAGCAATTGCAAAAGGTAAACACACTTCTGGGGAAGCAAAAAGAGGAATTGCTTTCAATCAATGAAGTATCGGAACATCAGAAAAAGGAATTGCAATTTACACTGGAAAACCTCAAGCTAACGCAAAATCAGCTCATTCAGTCGGAAAAAATGGCTTCTGTGGGACAACTGACTGCAGGCATTGCACACGAGCTGAATAATCCGATCAACTTCGTCAGCGGCAACGTTAGTCCGCTTACAAGAGATATTGACGATATTTTAGGCATTCTGAACAGATATGAGGCTGTTATCCGGGAGAAAAATCTGGGGAAATCATTTAGCGATATTGAATTGCTTAAAGAGAAGATTGATTACAAATATTTGATAAATGAGGTCAAGGATCTTCTGAATGGTATAGGTGAAGGAGCTCACAGATCCAGTGAAATTGTCAAGGGACTTCGGAGTTTTTCAAGGCTTGATGAAGATAAGTTTATGCTGTCGGATATTCATGAGGGGATTGACTCTACTTTGATATTGTTGTATAACAAGACGAAAAACAGGATAATTGTGCATAAGGAATATGGTGATTTACCACAGATTGAATGCCTGCCCAGCAAGCTTAATCAGGTTTTTATGAATATTCTTACGAACAGCGTAGAGGCCATTAAAAATAACGGGGAAATATTCATTGAAACCGTCAGCAGCAGTCTTGTTATAAAAGTCATCATAAGAGATACCGGTATCGGGATGACTTCCGAGATCAAGGAACATATTTTTGAGCCGTTTTATACAACAAAAGATGTTGGAAAAGGTACCGGACTGGGTTTATCCATCAGTTACGGAATTATTGAACAGCATCACGGAAACATTGATGTAATATCCGAACCCGGTAAAGGAACAGAATTTATTATTTCCCTGCCCATTATTCAACCGAGCAAACCACGTAACAATGGCAACTGATAAGTTTTCAATTTTGTATGTTGATGATGAGGAACACAATCTCATTTCTTTCAGAGCTACATTCAGGTTGCATTACAAAATCCACACCGCAATAAGCGGAGCAGAAGGACTTGATGTCCTTCGAAATAATCCTGTGGATCTTATCATCACGGATCAACGCATGCCTGATATGACCGGGATCCAGTTCCTGGAAAAAACCATTCCTGAATTCCCTAACGTAATGAGGATGATCTTAACGGGTTTTAGTGATATTGGTGTAATCATTGATGCGATCAACACAGGGGGAGTCTTTCGGTACATAACAAAACCATGGGATGAAAATGAGCTCAGGATGACGATCGAAAATGCACGACAGGTATATGAACTGAACAGGAGTAACAGGGATTTGATGTTTAAATTACAGCAGAAGATTGAAGAACAGGAACAGATGTTAAGACTGTTTATAAAATATGTGCCGGAACAGGTTGTTAAGAAATCGCTCCAGAATAATCAGGCATCAATCTTTGACGGAGAAATAAGAAACGTGGCGGTCTTGTTCTGTGATATCCGGGGTTTCACGTCTATCAGCGAGGAGCTGTCACCAGGTGAAGTAGTGTCATTTTTAAATGACTACTACACCATCATGTCAGAAGTTGTAAAACTATATAAGGGCTCAGTGAATCAGTTTGTCGGAGATGAGATTTTTGCCGCTTTTGGGGCACCTGAATTAAATCCGGACATAGAAATGAATGCTGTCTTCTGTGGAATAAAAATGATGGAAAACCTTCCAAAACTTAATGAAAAATACAGGGATAAAATAAGAAGAGATATTCAAATGGGAATAGGAATCAATTTCGGTGAAGTAGTTGCCGGAAACCTGGGTTCTGAAGACAGGATCGGATATTCCATGACGGGTGATACGGTGAATACGGGTAAAAGAATAGAAACCCTTACAAAGGATCATCCGAATTCAGTACTGATCAGTGAAAGCATTTATATGAAGACCAAAGAACTGGTGCAGGTAAAAGCATGGGAGCCTATCCTTGTGAAGGGCAAAAAGGAACCCGTTCGTGTATACGAAGTACTGGGCAGAAAATGACCTGCTTGTCCTCCTTCTTGTCTTGATCCTCTTCTTCCTCTTCCTCCTCCTTCTCCTTCTTGAAACAGTCTATTCACGATTTTTTGGAATGAATTTTAGAATGTACCCCTTTCCTCCCTTTCCTTCATTTGCTATAAAAAGATCCCCTGAAGGTGAAAAACATATTCCTTCAGGCTGGCGAAATATTCCGGGATCAAGCTCATGTAAATCCAATACCTTACCCTGCCTGTCCAGAATAACCAGAATTTTTCCCTGACTGGAAATCAGATAGATCTCATCGCGAACAGGATGAATGGCGATTCCTGAGGGGTGAAAGCTGGTTTCACTTTCAATCAGTCCCAATGCTCTTGCAACCCATAAGGAAAACCTGGTAAACATGCCGGCATCCCTGTAACTTTCAAAACTGTTTAAATCAACGAGAATATAAGGCTTCTGATCAATATTCATCTCCCCGAGATCAAATTGATATACCGCTTTAAATCCTTTATATGGATTGTCCTTTTCAACAGAAGGCGAGCCTTTACATGCAATAAATAATGAATTTGAAACCCGGTCATACGTCAGTCCCTCAGTGTCATTTTTTTTAGATAAAGATGTATTATACTCTTTGGTTGTCCTGTTTTTTGTATTGAAATTTTCAACCTCAAAAATCCGGCCGTCACTTCTGAGCACATAAACTGTTTGGTCGACAAGAGAAATCCCTTCATAATCATTGTCCTTTCCAAAATCATGGTCGGACACGACATCTTCCTCATCCAGGTTATAAACATATATTTTGGCTTTTTCATCCTGTACACATAAAATTTCGTTATTTCTATAATAAGCCAGACCAGAAATTTCTTCAAGCGATTCGGGTAAACTGTATTTCACGTCGGGATGATTCAAATCATATGAGAATGAATTATTTAGATAGGTATGCTCGATTGTATCATAATCACTGTACTCAGAGTTCCCTGAAACAGAATCTGATGATAAACCGGCTGTAAATGATTGCATATCCGGCTGGGATTGTTCAATTTTATGATCGGATGGTGTGCAAAATAAAAAGCAAATGGTTATTATAATTGCAAGAGATATTCTGATCATTCTGAAATAACAGTATAACATTTTTTTCTAAATTTATGGATTAAGAGACCGGTCTTTGATCATTAGCGTTTAACATTCCTGATCATCGTAATAAAATTAGGAAAAATATTGCCGTGAGTGGCAGAGTGATATGCAAAATAATAACTGGATAGTACCTATCTTTAAACATCAACATCGTATTGTAATTACATAAAAATCTATCAATCAACAAAATAACAGTTATGATGGAAACTATTAATACCCTGGAGGTTGCAAAATATATTGAAGAACTTTTCATAGAAAAGATTCCGGCAAACATGACCTATCACAATCTTGTCCATACTGAACATGTAGTAAACCAGGCGAAGATTATCGGGAAGAAATCAGGACTGAACGACGAAGAAACAGGTCTGGTCGTTACGGCTGCCTGGTTTCATGACATTGGTTTTATTATGACATATGAAGGGCATGAAGAGGAAAGTAAAAAAATTGCGCAGCAATATCTTTCGTCACATGGTATCCGTCAGGAAAGTATATACAGAATCTTAAAATGTATTGATTCCACCAGGATGCCTCAGGACCCTGGTGATGACATATTGTCAAAGGTTCTATGTGATGCGGATATGTCATATATAGCCGAGAACTTTTACATTGACAGGACAATGCTTTTATGGAATGAATGGAACAATATTGCTGACAGGGATCTCAGTAAATATGATTATTTAAAGGATACCATTGAAATGTTTGAGAACCATAACTTTCATACTGAATATGGTAAGAAAATGCTGACTCCCGGAAAGGAAAGAAACTACAAGTGCTTGTTGGAAATGCTGGAAAAAACAGAAAAAAAGGCCAGTGAGAAACTAAAAAAACTTGAAACGGAAAATAAAAAACTACTGGATAAACTTGATAAAGAAAAACTTCCGGGAAGGGGTGTGGAATCAATGTTTCGCCTGACAGCAAGAAATCAGATCAACCTGAGTTCAATCGCCGATAATAAAGCGAATATACTCATTACCATCAATTCAATAGTAATTACATTGTTGTTAAGCGTGGGAACGGTTAGAATTGTAGACTACCCGCAATTCATCCTGCCTGCAGTTCTTTTTGTTTTAACCTGTGTAATTACCATTATTTTCGCCATTCTTTCAGTCCGTCCGAAAATCTCTTCCGGGAAATTCACGAAAGAAGACATTCACAATCAAAAGGTAAATCTGCTGTTCTTTGGTAATTTCTATAAAATGGACTTTGAAGAGTACTTATGGGCAGTAAGGGAAATGATAAAGGATGACGAATATTTGTACTCCAATATGATAAGAGATCAGTACAGTCTGGGGAAGGTCATCAGCCACAAATATTATCTGCTTCGGATTGCCTATACCATTTTTATGTTTGGCCTGATTTTGTCGATCCTGTTATTTACCATCGTTCTGATTTTTGTTTAATCATAATAACACACTATCCTATAGTCAATCATTTTAAGTTTCGATTGAAATAAAAATCCCTCATCGTGAATCAGATTGGAGGGATTTTCCTGAGGTATACAAAATTTTAGGCATAAAGTAGTGGCGTAAGAATACCACAGATGTGCAGAATTTCTTTATAATTTATAGAATTAAAATTCAGGCTATTAGAGTCACGCAATGCGGTATTGAGTGCAAAATTAACCTTTCAGTTAATCCTTTTATACGTTGCTGAGATTTGTTCTGGCGCAATCTGGAACAAATTTGATTAAAAATATCACATCAAAATGAACTTATGTTCATATGAAATTTTAAATTTGTATCATAATCGAAGAATTATTTACCATGTCTGAAACACTTTATGAACGATTAAAAAAGGATGTCCGCTATCAGGAAGGTCTGGTCGCCTGTATAAATTGCGGAATATGTACTGCAAATTGTCCTGCTGCAAGGTTTTATGATTATGACCCGCGCATGATAGTTGTCACCGTTCAAACATTTAAAGAAACCGAAGTTGAGGAATTGCTGAAGGGAGATACGATCTGGTATTGTGGCGAATGCCTTTCATGTAAAACCAGGTGTCCAAGAGGGAATACTCCGGGTTATATTGTACAAGCCCTGCGCAGCCTTTCAATCGAAACCGGATTTTATAAATTTTCTAAAAAAGGCCGGCAACAAATTAAGGTAAAACGGACTGTTGGTGATAATATATTAAAACACGGATATTGTATGTATCTGGATGAAATAACACTCGATGAACATCCTGAACAGGGACCTATATGGGAATGGTACCGTAACAATGCAAAAAGCATTTTAAAACGGCTTGGGGCAAATTACAAAGGGAACGGTGCCGGAACCATGCGTGACATCTCACCGGATGACCTCAATGAACTCAGTGAGATATTTATTGAAACAGGAGCAACAGAACGGTTTGAAAAAATGGAGAAAGATGACCATGAAAGAAAATGATGCATCCAAACGAGTATGGCGCGAATACCAGAAAGAAATCGCAAATGATAATTATTACTATGCCCGCAGTTGTATCAGGCAAAATTTTTTCCCGGGCTCGGAAGAGACATTTATTAAAATTGTAAGAGACGTTCTTGGCAAAGATATTTATGATGATCCGCACCAAACCACATGTTCGGGCATCGCTTATCATTGTGGTGTTCTGCCTTTTGACACTACCATGACGGTTATTTCCAGGCAATTTGCCTTAATGACTGAAGCGGGATATAAAAATTTTATTCCATCGTGCGTTACTTCTTTTGGAATTTATACAGAGATGGTTGAGACATGGGAGCATTTTCCCGAAATTCTCAAGAAAGCTAAGAAATTATTAAAAGCAGCAACAGGCAGGGATTTTAAAATACCTCAGAACCTGGTTCATACAAGTGATATCATTTATAAATTCAAAGATGAAATCGCTGACAGAGCACGTTTAAAACTAATTCACAAAGACACGGGAGAGCCGTTGAAGGTGGTTGAACATATCGGTTGCCATTATGCTAAGATCTTCCCGCATCACGGTGTCGGAGGAGCTGAATTCCCGCAGGTGCTGGCAGGAATGGTAAAGACATGGGGCGGTGAAGTAATTGATTATCCTGAAAGACGTCATTGTTGCGGTTTTGGATTCAGGAATTACGTCATTAAAGAAGACAGGAGTTATCCTTTATCGAATACGAAGTTGAAATTTGAATCGATGGAATCATACAAGCCTGATTTCATCGTAACAAACTGTCCGGGTTGTACATATTTTCTTGACAGGTGGCAATATGTGATTGCCGAAACCGAAGGAAAAACCTATGGTGAAAATGGTTATGGGATACCTGTATTAACTTACGAGGAAATGGCGGGATTGATACTGGGATATGATCCCTGGGACATGGGGATGCAGTTGCACCAGGTAAGCGTTGAACCCCTGCTCGACAAACTGGGTATTTCTTATGATCCTGCAGAAAAATATCTTGGATATGAAGGCGAATGTATTGGTGAACCCCGAAAACCTGAAATATTGAAAGTATAAACCAAATAAAAAATGGGGATCGTTTTTTGTTACCATTTGTCATTGAAGTCTTCTGACATTTAACCATACTATCTTTATTCAGATTCTTTGTTTAGCATAATCAGACGGAGACACACCAAACAGTTCCCGGAAGCATTTCGCAAAATATGAAAGATTGTTGAATCCAACCTGGTATGTAACTTCTGCAATGTTGCCAAAACCTTTTTCAAGTAACTGAGCAGCTCTTTTCAGACGAATCGTCCGTATAAATTCGCTGGGTGACTGATCGGTTAATCCTTACAACCAGTTCCTGCATGTTAAATGGTTTGTTGATATAATCGTCGGCACCTTTTTCAAATCCTTCGATCCTGTTCTCAACTGATGTTCTTGAAGTCAGCATGATGACGGGAATATGGCTTGTCCTCTCGTCCGTTTTGAGTTTTTCGCACATTTCCAGTCCGTTCATCTCCGGCATTGCAAGATCAGTTATGATAAGGTCAGGGACCATTTCAACAGACTTATTAAGGCCTTCTTTTCCATCCCCGGCCTCGTATAAATGGAACCTGTCTCGCAGGTTTTCAATTATGTGAGCGCGTAAATCAGCACTATCATCCACAATAAGTATCTGCGGCCTGTCTGATACTTCCCCGACATTAATAAACTGATCTTCATATCCGGGACTGTCATATGGCAGGACAGCATGCATCGTAACAAAGGATTCATTTATATCGTTCAATTCCCTGATGATGTATTCCTCTTTCTGGAGGTGTTCAAAACCGATGGGAATGGTAACAGTGAATTCACTGCCCTGTCCCGGTTTTGAATGTATGAAGATTACTCCATGCAGCATCTTTACCTGTAACTGTAAATTCATTTTGGTTCCCTTTTACGGCCATTATTACAATGGCTTAAGTCCGACTAAAGATGGTCAATATATTCCGGCCATAAATGGTCAGGAGCAACGGCTTTTCCATATTGCCGGCTTTTAGCCTTTCATTATTATAAAGACAGGGGATTACTCTTCCAATCTGCCAAAAGAGATTAGCAAAACTTTTCGGAACCCATACAACTCATTCTAAGGATCAGTGAGGTTTTGGGAAGTGAGAAAAGGAAAAAGAGGTTGAAAATGACCTCTTGTTTCGCTTGGTACCCCCAACGGACAAAAGTTGCAACAATGTTGGATGGCCTTCGATTAAGCAAATACAACATAGAATTTTTTAGAATTTTTCTATTATTTCTTGCAATCAAAATAGATTACAGTATCATATATGATACCAATATAATAAAAGGTTGTAGTAGAAGGTCTGTTTATGACATAAAGTATCATATATGATACATTTATATT
>JAFGRC010000121.1 GCA_016935355.1 Bacteroidales bacterium | reverse complement strand
CTGAAGAAAATGGGGGCCCGGTCAATTATTCTGGATCTTCGGGGCAATCCGGGAGGTTTGCTGGTTGAGTCCGTAAACGTTTCAAATCTTTTTGTAAACAGGGGACAGGAAATTGTAAGTACAAAGGGAAAAATCAAGCAATGGGATGGCGTTTACAAAACTACTGCAGTACCGGTCGATACCTCTATTCCCCTGGTTGTTCTGGTGAACAGGGGCTCGGCATCAGCTTCTGAAATTGTCGCCGGAGCTATGCAGGACCTTGACAGAGCTGTATTAATTGGTCAGAGAACCTTTGGAAAAGGTCTGGTACAGACAACCAGACCGCTAAGCTATGATGCTCAACTAAAGGTTACAACAGCAAAGTATTATATTCCCAGCGGACGTTGCATCCAGGCTGTTGATTACAGTCACAGAAACGAAGATGGCAGTGTGGGATATATTCCTGATTCACTGATCCGGGAATACGAGACGATTAATGGAAGAAAAGTATATGACGGAGGCGGTATTTCACCGGATATCGTTCTTGAGCCGGAAGCAGTAAGCAGCATAACAATAAGTCTGTATACCAAAAACCTGATTTTTGATTACGCTACATTATATGCGGCTGTCAATAAAGCACCTGAATATCCCGGTAATTTTTCTCTGAATGATCAGGATTATAAGAGTTTTATACAATTTTTACAGGGGAAGGATTATGATTACAATACTCAAATTGACAGCAGGTTGCAGGAATTGATCGAAATAGCCAAACAGGAAAAGTATTATGATATTGCAGTTTCTGAATTCACTGCTTTGCAGGAGAAGCTTGCGCATGACAAAGAAAAGGACCTGCAAAACTTCAAGGATGAAATTAAGAATCTGCTTGAAGAAGAAATCGTAAGCAGGTACTACTTTCAGAAAGGCCGCATACAGAAATCCGTTCAGGAAGACGATGAAATTGCCAGGGCTATTGAATTGCTGAAAAACCCACGGGCTTATACAGCAATACTGCAGGGACCAGGACCTGGTATTATGACCGGGCTTCAATAATACAGGATTTCCATTGATGAAGTAATTATTGAGGTATAAATACGTATGTTATTGTTCCATATTGTATTGTAGGAGCAACAGAACTTGAATTGAATAAGGCTTTACGGGCAGAATTAACAGCTTCATCAAGCAAACAGGGGTCACTGGTTGAAATTTCATTCATGATGTTTACCTTTGTTACGGATCCATTCTGGTTTACCTCAAAGCTGAGAACTACCGTTCCTCCTCCCTCACATTTGTATGCAGGTATATAAATATACTTGTGCCATCTGTTCTCCAGATCATATGTAACTACAGTATTCTCATTTGAGATGGTGTTTTTAATTTCATCAGGAGAAGGATCATTGATAATTTCCTGCTTTTCCATAAGCATGGGACTTTCATCATTTAATTCCGGAACATCAGGCTTAAGTGATTCTATACCCAATTCCTCCATAATTTGTTTTTCATACTGATCGGTACTGATTTCCTGTTCCAGTTGACTGGAAACATTTTGGGCAATGCTTTGAATGGTTCGTTGATCGAGTGATGGCATTTCAATATTTTCGAATTCTCCTGAAGCCTGGAGGATCTCCTCTATTGTCTGCATCTCATCGATGAATTCCAATAACATTTGTTCTTTGTGAAATTCACGTATTTTGCCAATTTTTACAAACAACAGCAACATGATCAGCAAAAGATGAAAAATAGTAGTACCAAGTATGCCGTTTATGTTTTCTGATATAAAACGCTTCAAAACTTATGATTTTATAAGTACAAAAATAATAAATCAGTATTGATAAATTATGTGCCACTATTCAACAGAACACCGGAGATTTTTTCTGCATCATGCGGAAACCTTTGAAAAAAGTTTTTCCATGATGAAATGTCTGATCCCGGGCTTTTATCAGAACACAGGACGATTCCTGAAAAAATATCCGGTTGTTCGCATATAATGCATACAATTATATAACTATTTAGCCGTTTATTTGTATTTTTTATGGATTCAAAGTACGTTGTTTTATTTAAAGATATATGATAAAGCATTTCCGGACAATAGGACTGTTGCTGATCATTATTGGAGCAAATACTGTAAACGCCCAGTTTTATATGACGGGTGAGCCTCCTGCATCCCTGACCTGGAAGCGAATCGAAACGGACAATTTCAGAATTGTGTTTCCTGAAGGAATGTATCCTGATGCGAATCGTTATGCAAACCTGCTGGAATTTTACAAATCGCGATCGGATTACCTTTCAGCGAATAAGGTCCGCAAAATGCCTGTGCTCGTCCATTCATCCTCGGTTATTTCAAATGGATATGTTACATGGACACCGAAACGCATGGAAATAGTAACAACTCCTCCCCAGGATTCATATGCACAAGACTGGCTTTCACAGCTTTCAGTACACGAATACCGGCATGTAGCACAGCTTAATGGTCTTCAAAAGGGTTTTAACCGTGTACTATCAATCTTAACGGGACAAATAGCAACCGGGATATCTTCAGCAATGATACCTGCATGGTTGTACGAAGGGGATGCTGTTTTTAATGAGACCAGATTATCAAACAGTGGCAGGGGAAGGATGCCTGGATTTGAAATGCCATTGAGGACTATAACATTTGAAAATCAGAAGCCCTATTCCTATGACAAGTCCGTTTTCGGATCTTATAAGGATTTTGTACCGAATCATTACCTGTATGGATATCATATGGTTCGTTATGCACAAGCCCGGTTTGGAAATGATATATGGCCCGGAGCATTTGAATATACCGGGAAAAATATGTTCCTGATCTCACCCCTGGCATTTTACCTGAAAAGCAATTACGGGATCAGTAAAAGCCAGTTGTACACAATGACAATGGATTCAATTAGATATCAGTATGACAAATTAAAAGAACAAGTTATCTATACTAATTATTCAAATATTTTGCTGCGGAACAACAAGGACTATACGAATTATACCCTTCCGCGGTTCATGGATACAATTCATATTGCAGCATTTAAAACCGGTACCGATCATCGCGACAAGCTCGTCATGATCGACAGATCAGGTAATGAAAAAGATGTCATCACAATCGGTGTCAGCCGGGGAATTAGTTTGTCTGCGTCGGCCAAATATGTGGTTTGGGATGAGATTGTTCGCGATCCGAGATGGGGAAGAAGGAATTATTCTGAAATCAGGATCTTTAATCTGGCAACAGGCAAGGTAAATTCTCTTAAAAGAAATACAAGGTATTTTTCTCCTGATATCAATGCAAATGAAAAATTTATCGTGGCTGTGGAAACCGATCAGGCCAATAGGAATTTCCTGATAATCCTTGATGCTGCCACCGGTGAAATCACCAAAAGCATTCCGGTTCCTTTCAATAATGCGCTTCAAACCCCCAGATGGGCCGGCCCTGACAAAATACTTGCAATTGTGGTTTCGGAAAAGGGTAAGAGAATTGAGGAGATCGACCTGGAAACTGAAGTGTGGCAAACTGTTCTGCCCGATACCTGGCATGATATTGCCGAGCCGGTTCAATATAAAAATTATGTTATTTTCAGGGGAACCTTTACATCCGTTGAAAATATTTTTGCCGTAAATACCCGTTCAAAATCAATATATCAGATTACTTCATCCCGTTACGGTGCAAGGCACCCTGAAATCAGTCCGGATTCATCCACACTGGCGTATTCGGATTATACAGCTAAGGGGTTCGATATTGTGGAAGTATCAATTGATACAAATTTATGGAATCAGGTTGAATTGGATCAGAAGCCTGAGGGAATGTGGCCGGATGAGAATACAGAATCTGAAAGTGAACTTTATTCAGAAGTACCGGAAAAGCAATATGAGGATAAACCATACCGGAAAGTCCTTCACTTATTTAATTTTCATTCCTGGTTGCCATTTTATTCAGATCTGTCAGTTGATCCCGTCATGGAAAATTTCCGGCTGGCTCCTGGTCTTATGTTATTTTCGCAGAACTTGTTGGGGACATCAATTTTAACAATGGGTTATACATTTGCCAATGGCGCTCATCTGATCAGGCCGGTTTTAAAATGGAGCGGGTGGTATCCCGTTATTGAGATTTCAGGACAATATACCGTTGCAGATAATAACTCAACATATATTGAAGATCCGGAAATTTCAGGTCCGGGTTTGTCAAACAGTAGTTATGAACTCAGAACCTATGTACCACTGGTATTTACAAGAGGCAAATTCATAAAACAGCTGCAACCGTTTATGGAATACCATCATGTCAATACATCCTATTCTGTTGACGGGGATACTGTGAGGGGGATTGACTATTTGCATTTCAGGATGTTTCTTTCCTTCTATAAAAGATTGTCCCGGCGTGATCTGTATCCCCGACTGGGCTCGTTTTTTTCCTTCACGTATACCCATACACCGTTAAATAAACGTCAATTTGGAGATATGTATTCACTAGAGGGCAGGATATATTTGCCGGGGATTGGCAAGCACCATCATCTCTTTTTCAATGCCGGACTGCAAAAACAAATGATACAGGAATATTATCTTCCTTTCAGCCGCGTAAAATTTCCCAGAGGTTACCTGGCGTCACTTTCGAAGTTCATGGGCACACTTGCGGTAAATTATGCTTTTCCGCTTTTCTATCCTGACTTTTCAATCGAGTCGGTCCTTTATTTAAAGAGAATTCATACAAATCTGTTCTTTGATTATGGTTATGGAATTGACATCATGGAGCATAAGCCTGAGGGCTATGTAAAATATACAGACAATTACAGTTCCTTTGGAATCGAGCTTACAGCTGATTTTCATCCCTTACGTTTCATTTTTCCTGTATCTGCGGGAATCAGAGCAGGATACATGCCTCTCAGAGCCTCAGCTTTTGTGGATTTTATCTTCAGCGTGAACACCCTTTTATAAACATTCAGTTGCTGATCGTCCCTTTCAGCCTTACCAAGCATTGAACAAGTTTGTTCTCGATAAAATAATAATCCGGATTCAGGTCATCACCAATATATACAATACCCAGATTTATGCATGATGTAAATCCTGTGACTTCATCATATAAAATGCTTTTTTTCAAACGGTAAGCCTCTTTGATCTTTCGCCTGATGCGGTTCCGGTCAGCTGCCTTTTTAAATTTTCTTTTAGAAACAGCAATCAATACTTTCACAGGTGTACTTTGCGGATTATCATCAACGGTCAGAAATATCTTAAAGGGATGTATTAAGAATGTATAGCCTGTATTAAAAAGGCGTTCAATCTGGCGCTTATTTGAAAGCCTTTCCTTTTTCTTAAATGTATATTCTCTGGCCAAGATGTAAATTCAGCTATTCATTCTGCGTTTTTTCAATACGATGCGGAATACGGTTCCCCTGTTGATTTCCGACTGATGGACAAATATTTTGCCATCGTGATATTCTTCAACGATCCTTTTGGCAAGAGATAAGCCCAGACCCCAACCCGTTTGTTTTGTTGTAAAACCAGGCTTAAAAATGGTTCTGAACATTGATTTTTGAATTCCCTTACCGGTATCTGCAATATCAATGTACACGACCTGAGTGAAATCTTTAATCGATATGGTGATTTCACCTATCCCGTTCAGTGCATCTACGGCGTTCTTGCAAAGATTTTCCACAACCCATTCAAAAAGTGATTTATTAACAGGAACCAGTATTTCTTCTGACGGAATATCAAGGTTGAAGATAACCTTTTCCGAAAGTCTGCTTTGCAGGTAGCGGACAGCAGAAAGCACAATATTACTGATGTTTTCATGAATTAAGACCGGGGTGGAGCCGATTTTTGAAAAGCGTTCTGTAATGGTTTCCAATCTTTTAACATCTTTTTCCAGTTCAAACAGCAAACTTTCGTTTTCCATGCGTGATTTCATCACTTCAAACCATGCAAGCAGTGAAGATATAGGCGTGCCCAGCTGATGCGCGGTTTCTTTTGATAGGCCGACCCAAACCTGGTTTTGTTCTGCCTTTCTTGATGTGCTGAAAGCAAAATATGCCAGTGAGATAAAAAGCAAAATAATGATCAGTTGTATGTAGGGATAATAAGTAAGCTGGATCAGGATGCTTGATTTGCCATAGAACAAATATTGCTTATCTGCCGGTGAAAGGTTGATTATAATGGGATCGTTGTTATCTTTCATTTGACCGAGTTTACGCCTGACATAATTTATATTAAGCATTTTTAGTGAATCGAGGTTACGGTGAAAAAAGACAACATCCAGCGAATCCACTACAATAACAGGAACAGTTTCATTATCAGCAATGATCTGGCTATAAAATCCCAGGTCAGGATCATTCCTGTCAGCGTTAACAATCCGGGTGAATGCTTCTGCCAGGAGTTCTGCTTTTTTACGTTCCTCAACAGCAAGTTTTCTTACAAGTTTATTGGTATACCATAATGAAGCCATTCCGATTATCACCGCGGTTATGAATAAAATGAGTTTCCAGCGTTGTCTTTGCTTGTAGATATTCAATTTCTGGCCCTTTACAAATTAAAATTAAAAACAATATGGAAATTCATAATTCTATTCTTCATCCCATTCAATAACAAATTCATTGCCCTCCATTTTCTTCACAGAATCCTTCTGCAAATCGCTGCCGGCAGTATTTACCTCTTCCCATTCAATAATGAAACCAGCCGGATCTGGTTTAACTGAATTGCTTTCACCGTTGATTTCTGTATTCTGCTTTGAAAGGGTGAATGCCCTTTGCTTGTCAAAAATTACATCATAGTTTTCCGGAGTTCCTGCAATAATCAGTGGAATGGCCGGCTGGTCATTCATGTTGTCTTCAACATAGAATTCACCAATTTCACGTCTTCCGGATTTGGCCCTGTTGAATAAGACTTCTGAAAGCAGGACTTTAAGACGGTAGCTAAATTCATTGTCAAATGAATGTACCCCTGATGCGGTAATATTGAATGCAGAAGAATTAATTGCCATTTCTGGTATGGTTATCTGTCTGTTTTCAATATTAATCCGGTTCTTTAAGGTTTTAAACCTTACATAGGCCAGTTCCTCAGCATCAATGTACCTGGATAACTTCATCATGGGTTCAAAATCAATTAATTCCCCGTTGCTGATTTCAATATTGGCCGTTGCTTTTGTGCCCGCCGGAATATATTTAAATGATCTGTCCCATGTGGCAAAGAAATTTACGGATCCGTCCAGTCTGCCCTGGATATTCTCATCGGTAATGAAATGCTGTGTAAAATTATTGAATGCGGTAAATAACTCATGAATATTGACATACCTGGCCTGTGCGTTGCATGTAACAGAAAATCCACGCTCCAGATTTCCGTTAATTAAAGCGTTACCTGATATAAAACCATCTATAAATTTGAATATAAAATCTTTAATATATGCTGTATCCCTTCGCATTTCCATATTGAGATGCAGATTACTGGCAATAAATTTACTGATAATCAGTTCTCCGGTATTGATCGCCGCATCCAGATGCATGGGGGAAGGAAACATAAACAAAGGTTTCTCAAGGGTATCAGTTACTACGGAAGATTTTTCGAAATACCTGCTTAAATTTAAAGCCTTTGAAGAAATTTT
>JAFGRC010000120.1 GCA_016935355.1 Bacteroidales bacterium | reverse complement strand
TCTGATTGTAGATCATATTATATCATACTGATTTAAAATTATTTGCTTGTCCAAACGATAATATAGTTGCCCATACTAAAATACTTCATTCTGAAAAGTTCATTTCTCCTTTTGTTCTGAACCCAGCCTTTCAATTCACCACTTTCCTGCGGTTGAAAAGGTTCAATTGTAAGATTTTCCTTAAAGTTGATATCCTGCTTGTCACATATCTTATACAGGGCTTCTTTTGCGCACCAGTGTACATAGAGATGATATTTCTTCAGTTCTGTATCGTCTGTAACATATTCCTTGTCGTTGATAAACTTATAGGCAAGATTGCTGATGCGGTGTGACATAAATTCAAGATCGATCCCTACCTGCCTGTCCTTACTGAGAAGGATGGATGTAAGGTCCCTTGAATGTGAAATACTGATGTGATAAGAATTGCCCCTGACAAAGGGCTTCCGGTTACCATTGTATATGATGCCCAGATGCCTTTGGGTCATTTCATTCAGGAGCACCCGTACACTGAGCCATTCCAGTTTTCGTGGAAGAAATGTAAATCCTTCCAGCTGTTCGATATCTTCGGGAATCAGTTCGATCCTTGACCTGAGGTTATCCAGGGTTTCGGTTATCTTCCAGATACCCAGCTGGCAGTTGTTATCTGTATGTTTGTTAGTTATTAGTCCCACAGCAAAATATTCAACTTAATTCCAGGAAAAAGTGTCTATCAAATGTTCAATGTCCGCTGTAAAAAAATCAATAACAGGCGCAAGTGAATCCTTATTGGGTTGCACATTGAAATACAATGCGCCGCTTAAAAAATTGCTGGTGCTGTCTGTAATGAAAAAGTTTATGGACGAAGCCGTATTGCCCCTGATATCATAAACCATACCGAATACATCTCTTTCAGGAAAATAGAAAGGTTTTTCGATAATATCGTCTGCTTTAATAATATGTTTGTAAGCCAGGAGTCTGATGTCTTCAATATGAGCGGCGAGGTTGTTGTTCAGTTTCTTATAAGTCAGGTGGACCGTTCCTTTATATTCAGGGAATTCCAGGTTAATCCAGCATGGTTCTGCATCTGCTCCTGCGTATGGTACTATTTTACCATATTCAGGGTACTCGAAGCTGTAACTGCATTCGCTCTGATAAGTCCGGTAAGATTTTTCCGGCAGATCAATACGGAAATAACCACGGGGTTTCGGGATTGAGCTGTTATCGCATGAATAGCTCACAGCTGTGATCAAAAGAAGGCCGGTAAGCCATAATAGTGAAAATCTATGATATGAAGCAGATTTATGATTCATTGTGGTCAATTCTGTTGGATTTAATTGTAACCTGAACCTGTTTTATTCGTCTCTGATCCACTGATTTAATTGTGAACTGAAAGTATTTCACCTCAAAAACCTCATTCTTTTCCGGGAGCTCATTTTTCAGTTCCAGTATCAGACCCGCAAGTGTCTCGGCCTCACCTTTCACATCGCTGAATATTTCTTCATCCACATTTAATATTTTACAAAAATCATGAAGCAGGATCTTGGCTTCAAACAGATAATTATTTTCGTCAATTTTAACAAAGTACAGCTGATCTTCATCAGATTCATCTGTGATTTCACCTACTATTTCTTCCAGGATGTCCTCCAGGGTAATGATTCCTGAAGTGCCACCATATTCGTCAACCACGACAGCCATATGGATTTTGGTGGTTTGGAACTCTTTCAGCAATTCACTGATTTTTTTTGTTTCGGGTACATAATAAGGGGGACGTATCAGCGACTGCCAGTTAAATGAGTCGGCTTTCCCAAGATGCGGCAGAAGGTCCTTGACATACAAAATACCGTTAATATGGTCAAGGTCCTGATGGTATACCGGGATCCTGGAAAATCCTGATTCCACAATAATTTTAATCAGTGTTTTAAGACGTGTTTTAATGTTTACACCCAGAACATCAACACGGGAAGTCATGATTTCTTTAACATCAATGTTTCCGAATTTTACAATTCCCTTCAAAATTCTCTTTTCTTCGGTTATGCCATCCCTTGTAAGATCAAGGGCTTCAGAAAGGTCATTCATTGAAATGTTCCTTCTGTGGGAGGACAATCTTTTGTTAATGAACGATGTGGAATTTATTAGTAAAAGGCTTACGGGTCTGAATATTTTTTCAAGTGTGTTCAGCGGACTTGCCATGAATTGCGCAAATTTCAAAGCATAGCGTATGGCATAGATCTTTGGTAATATCTCGCCGAAAACCACAATCAGCGACGTGATGGCAATCACTTCAATTATAAAACCTAAAACCTCCGAATGCGTGTAGTCGAAAAATGAAGTGGTAAAATACGTGGATATGATGATGATGCCAAGATTGACGAGGTTGTTTGCGACCAGTATTGTAGCCAGCAACCTTTCCGGAAGGTCAATCAGCTTTACCACTACTTTGTTTCTTCTGCTATCAGAACTCCTTAATGAGCTTATTTCGGAGGGTGATAATGAGAAGAATGCAGCTTCTGATCCTGATATAAATGCAGAAATGATTAGCAGCATAACGATCACCGTCAAGACAATTCCAAGATTCAGCGTAAAAGGATTTACTGTGAAATCCAAAACTGAAATGATAACCTGTTGATAAGGTTCGTCGTCCAATTCAGAAAATTATAGGTTATACAGTCAATTATTTCAGAACGGCAGATCATCTACCGGATCTTCAGTGTCCATCTGAGGTTTTTCTTCCTGATTGGAATCCAGTTGATTGTTATTGCCACCCTGAGTGGAATCATCGGGACGTTTACCGAGCATTTGCATGACATCAGCAACGATTTCTGTAGTATAACGTTTGTTGTTGTCCTTATCATCCCATGAACGGGTGCGCAGCTTCCCTTCAATATAGAGTTGACTACCTTTCTTCACATATTTATCTGTAACTTCAGCAAGTCCTCTCCAAAGGACAACATTGTGCCATTCAGTAGAGGATACCCGTTCTCCGTTTTTGTTTTTATAAAACTCCGTTGTTGCCAGCCTGATATTGCAAACAGGAGTATTATTGTCCAGGTAACGGACATCCGGGTCTTGTCCAACATGGCCCACCAATATTACTTTGTTAACAGACATATAATTTGATTTTGTGTTCGGAGTAAAAGTACAAAAAAAATGAATTCATTGAGGTTTTATTTAAGATCCTGCAGATAACGTTCTATCAGTCGCGGTACCGCATATTTACATAATGCGTCACGGGTTACCGGTATAAATTGTTTTTCCAGATATTGTGCTTCACCGCTGATCACAATATTAAAGAACCTTGCAAAGATGTTCTGATGTGTCAGCTTGTGTTTGTATGTTCCGGAAATGCTTCCGATGTGAAAAGCATTTCCATCCATTATATTGTCCCACTCTTTGAGTTTCACAAGCTGCCATACGGTCAAAGGTCCTGAAGTCTCAATCAGGGGAAACTCATATAAAGAATGCCAGATATCTCTGGTTATTCTTTTACTGATATATATCTTTTCATGGTGGGAAAAAACCAGATAATTAAAATACCTGTTGCGTGACGGATTCCCGGGCATTTTAACAGGCAGCACTGGTATGAGTCCGGAACGTTTTGCTTTGCATACCTGCGCCAGGGGACAATCATGACACAATGGTTTTTTCGGACGGCATATCAGTGAACCAAGTTCCATAACAGCCTGATTGTGCATGCCTGGATTTTCATGGTCCAGGATTTTTTCAGCCAGCGTCCGGAATACTTTTTTTCCCTCCGGTGTATTTACAGGTGTATGCTCTGCGAATACCCTGGACAGGATCCGGTATACATTTCCGTCAACTACCGGAACGGATTCACTGAAAGCGATAGATGCGATTGCTGCAGCAGTATATGTTCCGATACCTTTGAGTTTCAAAAGTTCCCTGTATGAAGAGGGGAAAATTCCCCCGTACTGATCGACGATCATCCGCGCAGTTGCATGCATGTTTCTCGCCCTTGTATAATATCCCAAACCCTGCCAGAGCTTAAGCACGTCATCAAGTTTTGCAGATGCGAGTTTCTGTACATCCGGGTATTGATCTGTGAATTTCAGGTAGTAATTCAATCCCTGATTTACACGGGTTTGTTGTAAAATGATTTCGGAGAGCCAAATAAAATAGGGGAATTTTGTATTTCTCCAGGGAAGATCCCTTTTATTGTGAATGTACCATTCCCCAATGATTTTAGAGATATCTGACATGAAATTTTATGTAATAAATTAAAAAGTATGTCAAAATTAATCGATTAGTATTTTATTTATCGAAGGAAAAAATTTATATTTGCATCTCATATTTACGAAAACTTCTAATATATTGATAATTAAAGATTTTAAACAATGACGAAAGCTGATATCGTAAACGAAATCTCTAAGACCACGGGGATTGAAAAGATTACTGTTCAGAAAACAGTTGAAGCCTTTATGGAAGCAGTTAAAGATTCGCTTGTTACAAACAAGAATGTGTACTTAAGAGGATTTGGCAGTTTCATTATTAAGAAACGCGCCAAGAAAACGGCCAGGAATATCTCTAAGAATACAACATTGATTATTCCCGCTCATAATATTCCTTCATTTAAACCTGCAAAATCATTTGTGAATAAGGTGAAAGCCAACGTTAAGTAGGATTCATTTATTAAGAGAAACAGGAAATGCCAAGCGGAAAGAAGCGTAAGAGACATAAAATGTCGACCCACAAACGCAAAAAACGTTTGCGGAAAAACAGGCATAAGAAGAAGAACCGTTAGACTTTAACCTTATCATCATGTGAATAAAATAAACCTAAAGTATAATTACTTACTTTAGGTTTGTTATATTTATTATAAGTATTCTCTAAGGATCTGCTTTCTGGCGTTTTTTATAACCTAATTGTAATGTGAGCAAAGAATTAATCATTGATGCATCTTCAAACGATGTCAACATAGCTCTTTTAGAGGATAAGAAATTAGTTGAATTGAACAAGGAAAAAAGCAACCTTCAGTTTGCTGTGGGTGATATTTTTCTGGGCAGGATCAAGAAACTTATGCCAGGTCTTAATGCTGCTTTTGTTGATGTCGGATTTGAAAAAGATGCATTTTTGCACTACCTGGATCTGGGTCCTCAGGTAAGAAGTCTCCTCAAGTACCTCGAAGCATGTCTGAACCGGAAGGGTAAAATACCGACATTTCAGAAAGCCAGGCGTGAACGTGATATTGATAAAGAGGGTAAGATAACGGATGTTTTATCACAGGGACAAATCATGCTGGTTCAGATAGCCAAGGAACCCATATCAACAAAAGGACCGCGTTTAACTTCAGAAATATCCATCGCAGGACGGAACATTGTTTTGATGCCGTTTCATGATAAAGTTTCAGTATCCCAGAAAATTCAGTCAGCAGAAGAAAGAAACCGGCTTAAAACCCTTCTTCAAAGTATAAAGCCCCGGGGGTATGGCGTAATTGTCCGTACCGTTGCCGAAGGTAAAAAAGTAAGAGATCTGGATATTGAGCTGAAAAGTCTGGTCAGGAAATGGGAACTGGCATTTGAAAACCTGAAAGGGGTCAAACCACCTTATCTTTTTATCGGCGAACTGAAGCGTATATCCGCTATTTTAAGGGATTTGCTGAATTTTACTTTCAACAGCATCACGGTAAACGACGAGATCATTTACCGTGATATTAAAGATTACATCAGCACCATTGCTCCGGAGAAAGAAAAAATTGTAAGACTATATAAAGGTAGTGTCCCCATATTTGAGCATTTTGGCATAGAAAAACAAATCAAGGCTTCTTTCGGCAGGACCGTGTCATTTAAGAACGGGGCGTATCTGATCATTGAGCATACTGAAGCCCTTCATGTTATTGATGTAAACAGCGGAAACCGCTCAAAGTCGGTTACCGACCAGGAAACGAATGCTTTTGAAACCAATCTGGCAGCAGCTGAGGAAATCGCAAGACAGCTCAGGTTGCGTGATATGGGGGGTATTATTGTAGTCGATTTTATCGACATGCAGGCAAGTGACCATAAACAAAAGCTGAATGAAAAAATGAAACAGGTCATGGAATCCGACCGTGCCAAACACAGTATTCTGCCCCTGAGCAAGTTTGGACTGATGCAGATTACAAGGCAAAGGGTCAGACCTGAAATGCACATCAGTACCATTGAAAAATGCCCGGCATGCAACGGAACCGGTGAGATCTCACCCAGTATTTTATTTGTGGATAAGATTGAGAATCAGATCAGTTCCTTAGTAGCTACAGGTAAATATAAATCTCTGACAGTCAAAATTCATCCCTATATATCAGCCTATTTGAACAAAGGACTGTTTCCGGTCAGGCTCAGATGGAGTCTCAGGTTTAAGGCCCGGATCAGGACCACGCCCGTTTCCTCATATGATTTTCTTGAATACCATATTTTTGATGGCAAAGGAGGGGAAATAACATTTTGATCTGCCGTCAGACCTATTTTTCAAGAATCATTTTAATTCCAACAAGCAACATCAGTATCCCGAATATGATCTTAAGGGGTCTGTCAGGAATATTCACAGCAATTAATGATCCGACATAACCTCCGATAAAAAACGCGATCATGACGATTATTGCAAATTTGAAATTCACATAGCCATTCCTGTAATAATTCCAGAACGCAAGCAATCCGATCGGGAAAAGGAGAATGGCCAGACTGGTGCCCTGTGCCTGATGCTGTGTCATACCAAAAAAATACACAAGTGCCGGTACCATGATAATGGCACCTCCGATGCCCATTGCACCTGAAATGATACCGGCTGACAGGCCGATAACGATCAATACAATAAAATCGTTTGCGTTCATTTTTCAAAAATCAAGACCAATTGAGAAATAAAATATTCGTGGCAGCAATTGCCGGTTTTCAATGCCCCAGGCCCAGTCAAACCTCATGAAATATCCAAGCAGCTGAGTATGGATTCCGAAGCCGTAACCTGCCACAATCGGGTCCCGGTCCGTATCAACAGTTATTGTGATGGGACCCTGCTCAATGATGTCCTTGTCATATGCATTTACACTGGACCAGGGCAGGGGTCCTGACCAGGCTGAACCTACATCAAAGAAACCGACCAGCTGAAAATTTTCAAAAAAACCTCTGCTCAGAGGGTAATTTGCGATGTATTTGAACAGCGGAAAACGTATTTCGCTGTTGAATACAAAGAAATTGTTACCGTTTCTGATGTTCTGGGAAAAACCCCGCATATTGGTACCGACAGCCTGAAAAGCATAATTTTGATCCTGATCGATCGGAATCTCACTGAAAGGAATGAATGTAGGTGTCCGGCCAGGATTTATGTTGATCCAGTTGTCAACTCCTCCCAGATAATAAATGATCCGGCTCGTTCCCTGTGAAGAGCTCCAGGCAAACCGGTTTGCCCATATTAGTGAGCGGTGTATGCGTGTGTAATGACGGAAATCAGCGCCAAAAACCACAAGTTCATAAAGATCTTTATGCAATTGTTCCTGGAATTCGGCAAAAATTTTATACCGCGTTCCGCTGTATAAGTTCAGACCCAGGGATCTTGTATTGTCAAAAATATACTCCAATTTCAATCCCAGCCAGTTTTTATACAGATTCGGCTCGTTGAGATAGTTGGGATTATTTGACAGGTAGACCGTTCTGTCATTCCTGAAGGAAAAGGTTGCCGCCAAGGCTTTGACCTGGTTCAGCGGATACCTCAGGACCACCGAAAGCTGGTGCGAATGGGTTTTGATTTCAAATGTACCGCCCTCACCATATCCTGTATTCTTGAATGCTTCCCGGTGGAAGAAAATTTGCTTGTCAAGTCTTTTTTTCAGGTTTTCAAAGCTCAGTAAATATTCATTGGCATCAAAATCAGGAGATAACCGGGCTCCACCTGTAATTTTGAGATCTTCGAACAGGTCATTGGCGCCTATTTTAAAAAGTACATTAAAACCTGGATTGAAATAGAAGGCACCTCCCGTAAATGCCTGATATGAGGCATTGAGAAAGTTGAAATCAACCTGGGAGACCAGGGTATTCTGGTAAAACGCCGGCCGGTATAATCTAATTCTGGGTTGTTCTTTCCCGGCGGTATCAACCGTTATCGCCAGATTTCTGCCGTCAAGCTGTTCATTATAGAAATTGATTTTTTCAATTTCAAAAATATAATTGTTGATATCAATTTTGTTATCACTCAGCGTTAATGTATCACCATGATCAATAAGCCTGTTGTCCACCAGATCACTCAGCAGTATCATGGTTTTTTCCCGGCTTTGCAGACTGTCCTCAACACTCAGAACCTTCAGACGTTCCGTTTGGCTGATTGTGGGTTTCAGTGCTTCTGCTCCGGTCAAAATGTTACCTTCCAGGGGATTGTTGAAAATCCTGTAGCGGTTGTCATTGTATATTACCTCAACAATATTACCGGTGTTATCGTTATAATCCTGTTCCCGAATGTTTCTTGAATATTGTGTAACCGGATTAGTCCTGGCAAAATACCTGTAATGAATGGTTGTATCAATGTAGCTGATGGTACTGTCGAATTCGGTCCGGTATCTGTTTGTGATGCCGGTTATATCATTCAGCTGAATGAATTCGTTTTTCCCGGTTTCGGCAGGATCATATGCATTGCTGTAATTCAGGTCACTTAAGCGGATCAGCAGATCAGACCTGTTTTTATAATCGAAAATGAACAAATCAGTTGTTGAAGAACGTTTTTCTTCATTATTATTTAATCCCAGCGTATCAGAGGTCTTGTCTGAAGTGAAGATGATCTTTTCGGAATGATTTATAAAACGGGGCGCAAAATCATTTGCCGGATCATTGGTGATCTGGTCGTTGGTTGATGAGGCGATATCATGGACATAGATGTCAGGCTGACCATTTCTGGTGCCGGTGAAAACGAAAGATGAGCCGTCATCTGAAAAAGAGAAATCCAGGACCTTCTCAAAATAAAGGAAATTCCTGACGACCATCTCCTTGTCATCAATGTTGTAATAATATAATTTAAGCATCCCTTTTTCTTCTGTAATAAAAGACAGGTAACGTCCCGAAGGGTGCCAGGCAATGACCGGATAACTGCAATCGGTGATCTGTTCCAGACGGTACCCCAGCTTAAATATCCTTTTTTTCCTGCCGGAGTTTCTGTCATACAGCCAAATTTTATAAAGACCGATATCATTCGAGACAAATGCAATATTATTTCCATCCGGACTGATTTTTGCCTGGTAATATTTTACATTGCGTTTGGGATTCTTCAAGAGATTTCCTGTTTCAGGAACGGGGCTGTTTACCTCTTCATCCGAAAATAAATTCATATAATATCCGACCCATTCATCGGTAATATCTTTCAGTGATAATCCCAGTACTTCCAGAAAACCTGATTTTGTGGACTTGGTTATGCTGGTCATGTAAATGACACTTGAAATGACTGATTCTCCGTATGTGTCAGCAATATATTTCCAGAACGAATGTCCGGCATATATGGCATCATCTCCGGTAAGCCTGCTGAATTTCTCATATGTTCCGTTCATGATGCCGTCCTTTACCCGGTTCTCCGTTTCAATGTCCCAATTTCTGGATAAATATGCCACAAGCCCTTCACTGAACCATTCGGGCATATTCATAAGTGTGGAATTTGTAAAATTATCAAGCAGTTCACTGCTGTATAACAATTCGTTAATCGTCATGCGCGCAACAGCTGCAGTAATTTGTTCGTCATAGGCATTAAAATCCCCTTCGAAGTAAAGAAATGACTTATTCCGGCTGAGGATGGTCGTTCCCCCGATATTGTATTCGTCCTGTCCGGTTATCAGCCCGATATTGCTTTGGCGAAAATCCGACAAACGATTGTGGACTATGAAAAGTAAACGGTTATCGAGGTTGTAGTTAAAAAAATCCTGAATGTTCCGGATTGCCTGTTCAGCATAATTCCCTGTGTACTGTGCAAGGTTAACGCCGTCCTCATTAAAATATACATCGTAATCTTCGTACCTGTAATATGACCATACAAATTCGTTATACTGCACCCGGTTCTTTCCAAAACTCATCTGGTGGCCGTTGTAGAATTGGGCATAAACGACAGGTGACAGTCCTGCCACAAAGATGATCAGCATGATCTTTCGCAACGATTTTCCCATACCTGCTGCCTGATGTATAAACAACTTTCAGGCAATAAAATTAATCTATTCTGATGAAAATACAACAGATGCAAATCAGGGTGTCGTAAAGAAAAGAAGGTATTAAAAACCTGCCAGGTTTGGGGATCCGGGCAGGTTCTAAGGATTATGCCTTATTTGCGCTTCCAAGTACATTAATTATTTTATGCCTGTATAGCTCCTTTAACTTATCACGGGCAGGTCCCAGGTAATTCCTGGGATCAAATTCGGCGGGTTTCTCGGCAAGCACCTTTCTGACCGCAGCTGTTACCGCCAGACGCCCGTCACTGTCAATATTTATCTTGCAGACAGCAGAAGTGGCAGCTCTTCTCAATTGATCTTCCGAAACGCCTGCCGTATTCTCCATCTTCCCGCCATACTTGTTGATCTCATCAACAATTTCCTGGGGGACTGACGATGCTCCATGCAGTACGATCGGGAATCCAGGGATCCTTTTTTCCACTTCCGTCAAAATATCAAACCGTAACGGAGGTGGCTGTTCTCCTGGTTTTACCTTGAATTTATAAGCGCCATGGGAGGTGCCTATGGAAATGGCCAGTGAATCCACACCGGTCTTTTTTACAAAATCTTCAACTTCTTCAGGTTGTGTATAGGAGGAATGTTCCGCCTGAACATCGTCCTCTATGCCTGCAAGCACGCCAAGTTCACCTTCGACAGTAACATCATAACGATGTGCCAGCTCAACAACTTTTTTTGTTTCTTTAACATTTTCATCGTATGGCAGGTGTGAACCATCGATCATTACGGATGAAAAGCCCGTTTCAATGCATGATTTACACGTTTCAAATGTATCGCCATGATCCAGATGCAATACGATGGGTATGGCATAGCCAAGTTCCTGCGCATATTCCACCGCACCTTTTGCAAGGTGTTGCAGAAGCGTCTGGTTTGCATATTTGCGTGCTCCTTTTGATATCTGCAGGATCACGGGTGAACGCGTTTCCACACAGGCACCTATGATAGCCTGCAGTTGCTCAAGATTGTTAAAGTTAAAGGCAGGTATGGCATAACCGCCTTTCATGGCTTTATTAAACAATTCGCGGGAATTGACCAAACCCAGTTCTTTATAATGCAGCATAATTGTAATATTAAATGTTAAGATGCGCAATATAGCGCATTTCGGTCAAGCATCCAAAATAATTGTCCGAAAAAAAATTGTTGTGATCACGCGGACCTGATGCACTAAAAAAGGAACCGGGGACCTTCCGTCATAATCTTAAACAACGCAGAAGATAAACGGATTGTCCGGTTTTGGTAAATACATTACGATCAGGTAATCCTGAGATGGTTCATTCTATGCGGAATCCGTAATATAACCTTAATCATGTCTGCAGCAATTGCGCTGCGGGGGCACGAAATCAGGCCATGTTTGTCAGGGCCCGGCCACTTAAACAGTTTTTTGTTTTTTTCGCTTCAGAATCAGGTAGTCGATACAGATTGCCCCAACAGTAGTCAGGAACAGCAGGATAAACAGGATCATAACAGAAGTGCTACCGTTCTGGCCATAATAACCTGCTGCATTGAGGCAGGAATATACGACCATACCCATACCACCGATGTTGGTTTCAACGGATAAAGGCTTGTTGATCAACATCATGAAACCACTGACCAGACAGACAGCTGCCATTGAGAATTCTGCATATAAATGAAAACCCAGTTCAATTTTACCTTCGGGAACTGAACTGCTGAATAATATCACCAGCCAGATACAGATTACAGAAATTCCTATTATCAAAGAATAAATTCCTACTGTTTTTTTCACAAGTATATATTTATGTTATTAAATTGGTCTTGTGTAACTTACCATGATCATATTTTCATCTTCTTTTGTGAATATATTG
>JAFGRC010000119.1 GCA_016935355.1 Bacteroidales bacterium | reverse complement strand
TAAAATCCGAATAAAGAGAAAATAAATAGTCTTTTTACAGTCATTATTTTTTGAGAGGTTCATTATTATTTCTGCTTTTCATGTAAGTGCCTTTTCTGCATGTTACAAATCTTTTATCATTTGTTACACATGTGTTAGATTTCGGCCTGTATGGTTTTGTACATTTACTTCAGCAAAAGATCAATCATAAACCAAATAAGGGAGAACCAAACCATGAAAACAGCAAACAACCATTACCACACAGCCAGATTGTTAATAGTTATATACATCACCTTGGTTTTTGGAGCTATTGCCTGGTCTCAGCCAGATGAAACCGATCCCATATACTGGGCTTATAAATCCGGTAACAGTATTAAAGATCATACGATGCAAGTATCGCTTTCTGATAACGACCAGGAAATGAACGAAACAGTGCTGAACAAATTAAATGCGGGAGTAGAAAAGCTAAATATCAATCCAATGCTCTATGATATGATAATGAAAAAAGTTTCAGGAGATGAAACACTTGATAAAGAATTGAAGAGGAAAAACAGACTCGTTCAAAAATATGGAATTGAAACCGGACTTGAAATTTATAACAGAAATATATGGATTGGCATGTCAAGTGAAATGGTATATGAGAGCATCGGAGAACCTTGCGATGTGTACGTACATACTGTCGACCAGGGAAATTGGATTCATTGGGAATACGTACTTTTTGACATCTCCCTGGGTTTCAGGAATGGCATCCTTGTATGCATAGAAGACTATTAATCTCCGAATTCACATTGGATTTGACTTACGAAATGCCTGATATTTTCCGTCACATCCCGGCCATCCCCTTTAAAAGTCTGGTCTTCTTATGCAATCCTCAATATAATCTATGGATCATGCCGGTTTGTTTAAAATCCAATGAGCCAGACCTGGCAAAGTCATATTCCTTTTACAGTAAAACCCTTTGATAATACAATGCCGGATTGCGAATTTCCTCCCTGGTAGGGGGTGGGGTTCTCAATATCATTTTAATTCCCGCTTTGATGTTATCGTACCGGTCAAGAATTTGTCTTACATAGTATTCTGCATACTGATATTTTATTTCATACAAGTCCCAATTGTTGTCAAAATTCGGATAGATCTTTTTTGGATATATTATTTCGCCAGCCTTATGCGCAACATATTCGCAAATGCCCTCTTCAATAAAGTCGGCTCCATAATCCCTGTCCCGCGGATGGTATATTCTGAAATTATTATGCTCCGGTGAGGCATTATAATCCATTTCACGGAGTATTTGTTGAAACCAGATATGGGTCAGTTCATGAAAAACACATCCCTTTACGAATTGATTGGATATTGTAAAGGATCTTCTGAAGGCAGAAAGAGAGTCAACGGCATAGTCGATGTATTTTTGTTCATTGGTGATGATTATGTCCCCGGGAAAGTAATATCTTCCCAGCTCAAGTGTGTCGTATTCTGTATACTCAGAAAGATCATCCACCCACATGTAATAATAATACAGCGTATCCCGGATAAAATTCATATATTCTTGTGCAAGCTGGTGTTCATTTACCAGTACAAATCTCTCAATTCCCTTTGCGGTAGGCTGGCCCCGATCATAGAATCTGAACCCTTCATGAGAGATCAGTTTCGGGTACAGCAGCGTGAGCAATATGATTAAATATCGCAACATCTTCTATAATTAAGATTCTTTTATAAGAATTTACCCTATGTCTTCCTGCAAATTTTTTGTACGCTTTCAGCCACAATATCACTTCGACCACATCCCCAAAGGAGTGGGTTTCTTTTAACACCGAGCTCCCTCCGCGCGTAAATCAGATACTCATTATTTCCAGACAAATCCTGAACCGGAACGAATAATATTCAAGGTAAAGCAGGCAGTCCACCAACTAACCATCAATTATGATTCCAGCTATAAGGCAATATGCATAATAGCTTCATTGCCGGTCAGGAATTATTTTTCACCCGGTCCGTTTTCAAAACACCATTTGATAAAGATCCCTTTACATTTTTTACTGATTCAGTTATGCGATCAACATACAATAATTTATGAATTATTGAATATTTATGACAGGTTAAGCAGGAATTTTCATGTAAATTTACAATAAAGAGGATCCGGATACTAAATGGATATGAAATTGAAATCCATATAGTGAAATAGACAATCAAAAATAATAAATGGAAAATCATTAAAACATGAATTACAAAAAACAAATAATCATTGCAGGCATATTGTTATTTGCAGGTTTGCTGTCCTGCGGCTATTTCATCGGAAGGGGACTGACAATGTTCAGAACGGGTGAGCGGACGGTTACTGTCCGCGGACTTGCAGAAAGAGAAGTTATGGCTGATAATATTTACTGGCCGGTTGCATTTATGGTAACAGATAACGATCTGATACAATTAAATGAAAAGATTGAACATAACAAGCAGATTATAGTTGAATTTTTGCTTAAACACGGTTTCAAACTGGAAGAGATTACATTCTCATCACCCAGTGTTGTTGATGTGCAAGCCCAGCTATATGGTATGGACCGGCAATATTCATTCAGATATCTTGGAAAAGGTGTTGTTAAGCTGAATACCGGTAACGTCGATCTCGTTCTGACTGCGGCCGACAATTCATCATCACTGTTAACGGAAGGGATAGTCCTGAACAGTGATGAATACCAGAACGTAATTACTTATTCTTTTAAAGGTCTGAATTCCATTAAGCCCGAAATGATAGCCGAAGCGAATATAAACGCCAGGAAGGCTGCAGAACAATTTGCCGAAGACTCAAAAAGCAAACTCGGTGCAATTAAGTCGGCCTCACAGGGACTTTTTTCAATAGAATCCGCAAATTACAATACACCGGAAATAAAGGTTATCAGAGTCGTTACAATGGTCCAGTATTATTTGACGCATTAACCTTTTGTGTGATTTTGGTTTGCCGGTGCCTTCGCTTCAACAGGCAGTCAATTGATAATTTTCCCTGACCGTCAATGATCACAATTGCATTCTTTGCCCTTTGCTTTTTTAAACGCTTCCAAACCTTCAGTAACGGAAAAATAAATAAGCCCGGCAGCACCGGCAGCATCCGCATAAGCAAAGCCGGTAAGTTCATAAATAAGACTTGCAACAAGAAGTACAAGAGACATATATAAACAAACCCTGGTACAATTTGCATCAGCCATGATGGGTTCAGAGTGCAGTTTTTTGCCAACTCTTTTCTTTGCAATCATTAGCCAGGTCATTACTGCTATTGAAGCCAGTGAAATGATCACTCCCCAAAGTGTGGTTTCCGGCTTGTGACGGTTAATAATATTTATAACAACGCCGGCAAATAAACCTGCAGACAGAAGATAGAACGCCGTTCCTGTTATTTTTAAAGCCTTTATCTCGAAAACACTTTTAGGACTTCCGGGATTTTGTTGTATCCGCAATATCATCACAGCAATACCAGCGCCGGATATTACTTCAATAATACTGTCTGCCCCAAATCCGAATAAACTGAGGGTTTCATCGGAATAGCCCAAAATCATTGAAACAATACCTTCAATGATATTATAAAAAATGGTGAACAGGCTCAACCGGTATGCCTGTTTATATAATTTTTGCTCTTCGTGATTCATCCTTCATGATGCATATGTTTATTCAACAATAAAGAGGGGCAATATGTTGATTAAAGGTGAACAAGTTTTTTGGACGGGTGTATGTTGAATTACATTGTTTTACTTGACTTCTATCTTTAAATGTTATAACTTGTATCTTATTATAAGAGGTCAAAACCAAAATCCAGACAAACCATGAAAAAAACTTCTGTCCTTGTAATGCTCTTCAGCATTATAACATTAAGCCTGACTCAATACTGTAGATCCGACAGGAATACTGATGGGTCCGGCCAATCTATTGAACCTGAAAAAACAGTTTATAAACCACCGGAAAAGATTTATGAACACAAGGAAACAGTAAGAATCTACTTAACATCTGTCAAACAAGCGGGTGAAAATGGTGACACTGCTTATCACCTTGCCATGTTCGATGCAAACGGCGATTATGCTATCGATTCCCTTACAACCGTTTTTGTAATTTCAAAAGAGCGTAAATCCGGGCATATTAAATGGAAATTGGTACAACACAGTGGGATACAGGAAATAATTGAATTTAAGCCCGAAGACGGTGTGCCGCATATAATATTTCAAGAAGCTGTGATACAAGAAAATGAAGACGAATGGAACCTTGACTTAACAGAAGATATGCTTAAAAAAGTAAATGCCGAAGGAGTTACAGAAAAATACATCATTAAATACATCCCTGAGCATTATAATGATACAGTGACCATTGATCCTTATATCAAGATCCCACCCCCACAAGAATGAATTATCGTATTATTTCAGCTTTTTGTGTTGCCTTTGTTCTGGCAATATACCCGATAATTGCGGTTAACGGGCAATCAACCGATAGTCTGTTGTATTTATTATACAATGGCCTGGTCAATGAAGATGATGATAAATACGCACTTCTTTGCGAGATAGCTTCAAATTCAGATGATGCAGACACCATTTTGAAATACAGTGAACAGGCGATACAACTTGCTGAAAAACTGGGCAGGAGTCCTGCACGACCTACTATTTACAAAGGACAGGGTTACCTTAATTCCGGTCAACTTGCATCAGCACTTGAATGTTTTATGAAAGCGGCCAATTATTACCAGGCGGATCAAAATAACATCGGCATGGCAACGGCTTATAATTATATCGCAGAAACATATAACCAGATAGAAGATCATGATAATGAGAAATATTATCTCAATAATGCTATTGATATCTTCAGAAAAGAAAAGGATTCGATAAGGCTGGCAGGAGCCTTGCACAATTTAGGTTATGCAAATTACGGTATGGGACAATACGATACTGCCATAATCTTATTCTCAGAGACAAGTAAAATATACCAAATATTAGGTTCAGATTACCTGACTGAATATGCCTATTGCTTGGGGAATTCGGGGTTGGTTTATTCCAGACAGTCGGAATTTGAAAAAGCGGAGGATTATCTGCTTCGCGCTATTGAAATACTTACTGAACAGGGCGATATTCGGGCCGTTATTGAATATATGATTGAATACGCCGGCATTCTTCAACAAAAAGGAGAAATTGAAAAAGCCATAGGCTTTGCAGACATAAGTTTTAATAATGCTGCAAAAAATAGCATTATTGAGTATGAACGCGATGCAGCCTATCGTCTTGCTCAGCTATATCAGATTTCCGGTAATATTGACAGTGCTTACCATTATCAGTCATTTTATATAGAAGCCAATGATAGTATCATAAGCGATGAGAATATACATAAGATGGCGCATCTATGGATAGATATTGAAGTGGCCAAAAAGCAGGCAGAGATTGATGTATTGCAAAAGAACAAGATATTGCAGCGTATTGTTATCGCTGGTTTAATACTCATTCTATTGCTGGCCACGGGACTCATCCTGCTGTATTATTACAGCCTGAAACGGTCAAAAAAGCTCACGGCTTCCCTTGAAGAACGTCGTATATTATTGGAGAAGCGTGAGCAGGAATTGCAGGAAGTAAACACACTTCTTGAAGAACAAAAAGAGGAATTGCTGCAGCAAAAGGAAGAGCTGCAATCAACCCTTGAAAACCTTAAGAAAACCCAGGGGCAGCTTGTTGAATCGGAAAAGATGGCTGCTGTGGGGGGACTGGTTGCAGGCGTAGCCCATGAGATGAATACTCCTATCGGTGTGGGCATAACAGCGATCAGCAATTTGAAGGATGATATACAAGAAATAGCAGGTTTGTATGAAAAAGATAAAATCAGCCGAAAGGATTTCAAAGGATTCTTAGAGTCCACAGACGAAATAGCAAAACTCATCCAGAAGAACCTTGAACGGGCGGCATCTTTGATCCAGAGTTTTATGCAGGTATCTACAGATCAGGT
>JAFGRC010000118.1 GCA_016935355.1 Bacteroidales bacterium | reverse complement strand
TTGGTTAGTAGTTTTGTCTAATGCTCGAAAAGGCCTTTTATGTAAAAGGCCTTTTTTTTATCTCCTTCCTTTTTGACGGTTTTAACCAGTAACTGAGGTAAAAAAATTATAATGATTAACTTTACAGGCAATAATTCATTCAGATCACCTGAAGGGCTTATGGAAGAAAAGGACAAAGTGAGGCTGGACAAATGGTTGTGGTCGGTCAGGATGTACAAGACACGCAATAAGGCCACGGAAGCATGCAGGAAAGGCAGGATCATGATCAACGGGACGGAAGCCAAACCCTCACGAGAAATAAAAAGAGGTGATACCGTTTTTATCAGAAAACTACCAGTGGTTTACACAATACGTGTTAAAGAACTGGTTGAAAATAGATTGCCGGCAAAACGGATCCAGGAATTTTATGAGGATATTACCAATCCTGAAGAACTTGAGAAACTGAAATTGAAGGATATGGCCTTTTTCAAACGCGACCGGGGTACCGGACGCCCAACCAAAAGGGAAAGAAGGCTGCTGAATGAAATTATAAATCAAGAATAAGAGAATCATGTTTATTGCCCGTCAAAAAAGAAAGACCAATATCGCGGAATACATCCTCTATATGTGGCAGGTTGAAGATCTCATACGGGCACATTATTTTGACATAGAGAAAATTGAGACAAATCTGATATCCCAGTATGCCCAGCCTTCAAAGACAAAAGAAGACATACGGGACTGGTATGCTGATCTTATTCTGATGATGCACGAAGAAGGGATACGCAAGAATGGCCACCTGAGTTTTCTCCAGACACTGATGCGTGATTTATATGATTTTCACCTGAGGCTTATGAACAATGCTGATGAAAAACATTATCATCAGCTTTACCTTCATGCAGCACAATATATAAATGAACTTAAAGCCAAATCGGGTAACCAGATTACAGATGATATCGAGACATGCATGAATGCCTTATACGGACTGTTATTGCTCAGGCTGAAAAAGAAGGAGATCAGCAGGGAAACTGAACAGGCTATGGCCACCTTCAGCCAGCTGATCGCCGCATTGTCAAAGAGATTCCTCGAAGCCGAACAGGGTTTCAAACCTTAACCAAAAATCTTACTATTCTTTCGACAACAACTGTTCTTCGACCATATTCTCCTCCCTGATCCGGTTGCTGAGCACATCGTGGTAATCCTCCGCCTCCCTATCCCTGAATTCAACATATGCCCTGGAAGCCCATTCCCTGGCCAATTCAAGGTCACCAAGAACCTCACAGGCAACAGCAATATTAAACGCTGCCCTGCCCGCATGCTTTCTTTTACCGGTATGCACCACTTCCATCCATGCATCTATCGCTCCGTTCCAATCGGCAACCTCTGACATTCTGACACCCAGGCCAAGCTTCTTTTTAGGCCTGTCATAAAAATAGCGGGTCACTCGGTAATAGGTGGGTGTGATCCTGCTGGCATAAATAAAACCGGCATCATAACTCACGCGGTTTATTGCCTGTACTTTGTCAAGCATCTGGTTCAGGGCAGCCTGTATGGTTCCTCCCTGCGCTTCAAAATTCAACCGGTGAGTGGTCTGATACTCATCCAGAATGATCCTGCCGGAAACATCATAAAGCCTGATCCCGAAATTGATCACAGCCACACCGGCAGCATGGTATTCCAGCCTTAGGATCGGCAGGCCAAACTCGTTATTTGTTTCGATCTTTACGGGACTGTGGGTCACGATAAAATCCGAATCAAAGATTTCAATGGCCAGTATCGCATCCGCCTGATATGTATTGCAGATATCCGTCACATCGTTCCAGTCCATCGTGCTCGGAAAAATATTTTTGGAGCCGTCACTGCTGAGTTTTTCTTCAGTGCGAACTGCAAAGTACCGCTCCACATCAGCACAGGCGCTGATAAATCCTTCGGCAACCTGGAGGACAGCCTGCTCATCCTGCTGAAAAAATTCACCGGTCAGAACCTGCTCAAATTTATTCCGTGGACTTTCTTCCTGCCTGGTCCGGTCAACTATGGCGATTGTCTTGATATAATCCGGCAGCATGATCTCTGAAGGCCTTACAAGCATAAGGTTTACCCATGCCGAATTGCTGAAAAGCAGAAAAACGGTAACAGCTGCTGCAAGCAATCTTTTCTTTTTCATTGGTGGCGTGTTTTGATTTAAGATTTGATCTCCGTTAATAGTATTTCCCCTTTACCAGGTAAAATCACATTATGTGCCTCATATGAAACTTAATGATACTATTGTCACTAAAGTATGTATACGGAAAAACACAAGTTTATTTACATTTTGTATTGAAAAATTTTATGTTATTTTTGCCAGTAACACCTCTTTGACACCTCGTCGGGGTAAGACCCCGACAGGGTGTATTCGGGCATTTAGCTCAGTTGGTTTAGAGCATTACCTTGACAGGGTAGGGGTCACTGGTTCGAATCCAGTAATGCCCACAGCACAGTTTTAAATTCGTTGAGTACGATTATGTATTAATGTTTAATCAGAGCTGTAGTATATTTATACGGTTCCAGGGCGCGTGGAGATAACCGTATCGATTCTGATTGGGATATCCTTGTAATAACTCCTAAAAATAAAGTAACATTTGACTACGGATCAGATCTAAGAGATCCAATCTTTGAGATAGAATTGGAATCTGGTCAGGTAATATCTCTTCTTGTTTACTCAAAATCTGACTGGACCAGTAAAATGCCATATTCAACTCTATTTTTAAATGCTCAACGAGAAGGTATAAAATTATAATCCACTGAAAAATAAGAATATTCAATACAGGATTAAGCGTGCTCACGAGACCTATCAGCACGCTATTTATCTTTATAAAATAGGTAGCATAAACTCTTGTGTAAACAGACTTTATTATGCAGTCGTATCAGGTAAATTATTTCCCTGTATGCCCGTGCAAGACCCTGTATACTTTTTTTCGGATAACACATTGATTTTTAAAATATATTTTCTAAATTTCTGAAAAAAAGATGAAAAAGTCAATTTTTCTTTTGACAACGCTGCTGATCATTTGGATCGCAGGTTCTGCTTATGTTTATGTTTGTAAAATCAGAAATGACTGTGGAAAAGCTCCAGCAGAAACTGTTATAACAACAATTCAACCGGAATTGTCAGGTGCTGATATATTACAGGTTCCGGATAAATTAACCGAAATCACCCCCCCGCTCCCTTTAACCATATATTTTAACACGGGTGAAAGTACATGTGTTTTATCAGATCCTGAAGAAGAACAAATCGAAACCATTGCGGATTACCTGGCCGGAAATCCTGAAAAAAAAGTATTGGTGACAGGCCATGCCGACAATACCGGGTCCAGTCTGATCAATGAAAAAATCAGTGCCCAGCGGGCCGGATTTATCAGGCAACAGTTAGTTGAAATGGGTGTTGGACCGGGTTTGATAGAGACTTCTGCCTATGGTGAACTGGAACCTGTATCTGACAATGACACACCGGAAGGACGCGCAAAAAACAGAAGAGTCGAAATTAAAATAAATTAAAACAAAAGATTATGAATGAAAGATTTGCATCAGATCTGGTATTTATACTAATTGTCCTGATCGTAGCCGCTTTACTAGGTTTTATCATCGGATACCTGCTTCGGAAAAAGAAAAATGCAAGCTACCAGGCACTGGAAGATGAGATCCAGTCGCTGAATGTAAAGCTTGCTGAATGCAAAGAACAGAATCAAAAAGCGATTCATCCCTTCGATGCAATATTGGCCCGGAATGCTTTTGGAGGGAAAATTGTTGAAAATGATCTCAAAATCATTGAAGGAATCGGGGAGAAAATTGAGTTGATGCTTAACAACCGGGGCATTTCAACATGGCAAAAACTGTCTGCCACCAGTGCCGATGAAATCAGGAACATACTGCTCTCAGACGGAGGTCCGTCCTATGCCATGCATGAGCCGGAAACCTGGCCTGCACAATCTTTGCTGGCTTATGAAGGCAAATGGACCGAGCTTAAAGAATATCAGGACAAACTGACCGGTGGCAGACCATGATGTTGCTATGAACATTGTTTTTATTGTAGACTTTAATTTACCGTAGAATTATGAAATGGAAAGGCCGTGAAAAAAGCGGAAATATTGAAGACCGCAGGGGCATGAGTGGTAAATCAATGGTTGCGGGCGGTACATTGGGTACGCTTGCAATTGTGGTTATTGTATGGTTGCTGGGTGGGAATCCCAGTCAACTGATCAATTCATTGCAGTCGACCGGCAGCGGATATTATTCGGATAATACTGCTGTTACTGAAGCTGAGGCAGAGTTGGCAGAGTTTACCGCTGTGGTATTGAAAGATACGGAGGACATCTGGCATTCAGTTTTCAATGCAAGCGGAGCAACATACAGGGAACCCACTCTTGTTCTTTTCAGCGGTGCGGTTGAATCAGCCTGCGGTTATTCCGGATCTGCCACCGGACCGTTTTATTGTCCGGCAGATGAAAAAGTATATATTGATCTTACTTTTCTTCAGGATTTGCAGGAAAGACTTGGGGCAACCGGTGATTTTGCGATGGCCTATATCATTGCCCATGAAGTGGGACACCATGTTCAGAACCTGCTTGGACTGATGGATCAACTGCATAGTCTGCGGGGTAACGTCAGTGAAGCGGTTTACAATCAGAATCTGATTCAGATTGAATTGCAGGCTGACTTTTTAGCCGGCATCTGGGCACATTATGCCGACAGGACAAAGAACATTCTTGAACCAGGCGATATTGAGGAGGCCGTTAATGCAGCCTCGGCTGTTGGAGACGACCGCCTTCAGATGCAGTCACAGGGATATGTTGTCCCGGATGCATTCACCCACGGTACTTCCGAACAGCGCAGAAACGCATTCTTTAAAGGATATCAAACCGGGGATCTGAGCGAGGGCAATGCATTCTGATATAACCTCACTAGAATTGCTGCAAGATCTGGATTCTTTTTGCAATGGGCGGATGAGTGGCAAACAGATGAAAACCTCCTTTCTTACTAAGCCGGGGATTTTCAATGAACATTTGCGCCACGTCTTTTCTTTTAACTGCCTCAATGGTGGGATCCTGTGATATCTTCTGAAGGGCAGAAGCCAGTGCAAGCGGATTTCTGGTTAATTCTGCAGATCCCGCATCAGCCAGGTATTCGCGTTTTTGCGACAATGCAAACCTGAAAATGGTAGCCAGCAGCAAACCAACCAGTGCCAGCAACAGGGCAATTACCTGTCCGGATCCCCCGCCGCCCTTTCTTCCCGAGCTTCGCCCCCCGCCATACATCATGGAACGCATCATGGTTTCGGAAATAAAAGCGAAAATGCCTACAAATACAATGGAAATGATCAGCAAGCGCACATCCCTGTTGCGTATGTGGGTCAGCTCATGAGCAATGACAGCCTCCAGCTCTTCGTCGTTCAGCTTGTCGATGATTCCGCGTGACAATGACACTGTAAATGTTTTATTGTTAAGGCCGCTGGCAAAAGCATTTAAGGAATCATCCTCAATGATGTTGACAGCGGGCATTTTCATTCCGGCTGAAATGCACAGGTTCTCAACGAGATTATATATCCGCTTGTCTTCTTTTCGTTCCAGGGGTTTGGAGCCTGTAGCGCGATTGATCATGGAGGAATGTGAAAACCAGGCGATCGTGAACCAGATTACAACTGCCACGGTAATCCATGGGAACACTGCCAGGAAATTACCGGTGGTGGATTCCAGACTCCGGTACCCGGGTTCGGAAACAAAAAAGAAAAACAACCATGCCAGTATGTAAAATACCAGCGGAAACATGATCAGGAGCAAAACCGACTTGATATTATTACTCCAAATCTGAGATTGTAATCCGATATATTTCAACTTTATACGAAATAAATATTTCCTGTAATGCCTTTAAGACTAAAACTTGATATCCGGCCTTTTATCCAGTTCATCACGACCGTCTGTCCCCAGGTCAAACATGGTTTCGCGTTTGAATCCGAATGTGCCGGCTATCAGATTGGCAGGGAATACTTCCACAGCATTGTTGAGTTCTTTGGTAGCTGAATTAAAGAACCTTCGGGCAGCAGCCAGTTTGTTCTCAACATCGGATATTTCTTCCTGAAGATGCATGAAATTCTGACTGGCTTTCAGATCCGGGTAAGCTTCGACCGATACCCTCAACCCCTCCAGAGCTTGTGAAAGACGCGTCTCAGCCTTGATCTTTTCATCAATCGTGCCAGCTTTGATCGCTGCTGCACGGGCTTCCGTAATCTCTGTAAGCACTTCCCTTTCATGGACCATATATCCCTT
>JAFGRC010000021.1 GCA_016935355.1 Bacteroidales bacterium | reverse complement strand
CTTTCATCCCTGCAACAAACTCAGGGAAATCCCTTCCCAGTCGGGCAACGGATCCCGGTGGTGTAAGGACTGAAATGATGCATCCTGACAACCTGGATTGATCCCAAATGAATATTAGTCTCCGCTTTTCCCGTAGTTCGGCAATACCCGCGCACTCGGGTCATTTACATTGCAATGCTCCCATTCCTTGTTGGGCATCCAGAAATCCTTGATCACCTCTGCCCTGCCCGGAAAATGCTGCTCGAATATATCTCGGTACATCAGGGATTCCTTGGAGACCGGAGGCGCATGCCTGTATCGGATCTGTGCAACCAGCAGGTCCTCATCGGAATAGAGTTCCTCAGCATAGGCCTTCAGATAATCGGTCACACTGTGCCCGACCGCATCTGAGAATGCTGCTTTTTCGCGGTAGAGGATCTCATTCGGCAGATAATCCCCCTCAAAGCTCTTGCGAAGCAGGTATTTGCCGATTCCCGTAAAATTCATCTTTTTCTCAGGAGCCAATGCCATGACGTATCTCACAAAATCCAGATCACCGAACGGTACCCTTGCTTCAAGTCCGTTTGACGATATACACCGGTCGGCTCTCAGCACATCATACATATGAATCTCCCGGATGCGCTTTTCCGCTTCTTTCTGAAATGCTTCGGGCGATGGTGCAAAGTCGGTGTACTTGTATCCGAATATCTCATCACTGATCTCTCCCGTCAACAGCACCTTGATGTCGGTATGCTCCGAAATATATCTGCAAAGGAGGTACATGCCCATGGAAGCACGGATCGTGGTGATATCCCAACTTTCAATATTGTATATCAGTGTGCTCAATGTATCGAAAATATCCTGCCTGGTAAACAGGACTTCAGTATGATCTGTACCCAGATAGCCTGCAACGATCCTTGCATATTTCGTATCAATTGCATCCACATCGATCCCTACTGCAAAAGTACGTATGGGCTTGTTGATCATTCCGGCTGCAATGGCGCACACAAGACTGGAATCAAGTCCTCCGCTGCATAAAAATCCCACAGGCACGTCAGCCTGCAATCTTTTTTCCACTGCCTTTGTAAGCAAGTGGTTGATCCTTACGAAAATTTCCTCAAGCTCGTCATCAACAACCTGAACGGGATGAGATATGTCGTGGTACCTGACAAATCGCTCACCGTCATAAACATGACCGGGAGGAAAAGGCCGTACTTCAGTGCATATTTCATGCAGGGCTTTCATTTCACTGGCGAACATGATATCCCCTTTCATGGTATACCCGTAAAACATGGGGCGGATCCCCACCGGATCCCGGGCTGCAAAATACTTGCCGGAATCATCATCATAAATGACAAATACAAACTCCGCATCCAGCTCGCGGGCTGTTTGTTCAATGCCCAGTTCGATAAACATCGGAATGATCACCTCACAATCACTTTCGGACTGAAAATGATACCATCGTTCATATTGCCGTCTGAGCTGTTTGTAATTGTATACTTCTCCGTTCGCCACCAGATGCATATTCAGATAACGGAACGGCTGATTCCCGTTGTCCGTGACATCAATGATTTTCAGCCTGTGAAATCCCATCCATCCGTTTTTACCAAAATCATATGCCAGAGAATTATCCGGTCCGCGGTATTTTACCTTTTCTGATTCCCTGGCAGCTCTCAACCGGAGCATTTTATCGCTTCCTGTATACACCGTAAATCCACACATGGTTATATTATTTATGTTATGATCACATCGGGTACATGATACCTGCAAAGATACTTAATATTTTACATATTTTGTTATATTATTGTTACATAATTATTATTTTTTTTATATTTGATTAATATATATAATCTATTTAAATTTTTTAATTAATTATATTAAATTTAAATATATAAAATTCCGTTACGGCTTAACAATTTCTATTTTGGCAGCAGATATTTTTTCGTCACAAATCTTAATTTTTTTTAAATATTTTATTCATCGATTTTTTTTATATTGCAGCCATAAAACCGATATGCTTCTGCTGAATAAAAAAACTGAAATATCGAGTCTTAGATGACAACATATTATCTGATTTTTGTAATCATCCTCTTTTTTCTCGCATTTTCTGATCTGATGATCGGCGTAAGCAATGATGCCGTTAACTTCCTGAATTCTGCAATAGGTTCCAAGGTTGCGCCTGTTCAGATCATCATGTTGGTTGCCTCCCTGGGTATTCTGATTGGGGCGACATTTTCCAGCGGCATGATGGAAGTTGCCAGGAGTGGCATCATGAATCCGGGCGCATTTACATTTGCCCACATCATGATCATTTTTCTGGCCGTCATGATAGCGGATGTATTGCTTCTTGACCTGTTCAACACTTTTGGTCTGCCCACCTCAACCACTGTGTCTATCGTCTTTGAGCTTTTGGGTGCGTCTGTCGGGATGGCCATCATCAACATTGCAACCACTGATTACACCCTGAATGATCTGAGTATTTTTATCAATTCTGAAAAGGTGCTGCTGATCATTGCCGGCATCCTGCTTTCCGTTGCAATTGCATTCACGGTTGGCATCATTGTCCAGTATATCGCCAGGATCATATTCAGTTTCAACTATAAAAGCACATTGCGGTATTTTGGTTCAGCATGGGGAGGTCTGGCAATTGCTTCCATAACATATTTCATATTGATAAAGGGAGCCAAGGGCTCTTCATTTATCAGCGATGAGCAGCTGGTCTGGATACAAAACCACAGCGCACTGATCCTCGGAATCATTTTTACCGGTTGTACCCTCCTGTTGCAACTGCTTTACTGGCTGTTCCGCGTGAACGTTTTTAAGGTAATTGTATTGTTCGGGACCTTTGCACTTGCCATGGCATTTGCAGGCAACGATCTGGTCAATTTTATCGGCGTGCCACTTGCCGGTTATGAATCGTTTAAGATTTTTATGGCACAGCATAACGTCATTGCAAGTGAATTCACCATGAATACACTTGCCGGAGCAGTAAAAACGCCTACTTTGTTTTTATTGATTGCGGGTATTGTAATGGCAGTCACTTTGTGGTTTTCCCATAAGGCCAGATCAGTTGTACAAACCTCACTGAACCTGGGCAATCAGGATATCATCAACGAAAGGTTCTCTTCATCCGCACTTTCACGGTCGCTTGTCAGAATAGGCGTTCAATTTGGAAATACCATAAACAGAATATTACCGGAAAATTTTAAAAAAGCATTGAATGGCAGGTTCGATTGCAAAACCTTTAAGAAACAGGTTAAAAAGGACAAGGGCTTATCCTTTGATCTGGTACGTGCTTCGGTTAACCTTACCGTGGCCGCCAGTTTGATTGCGTTTGCCACTTCCTTTCAACTGCCGCTTTCCACAACATACGTCACCTTTATGGTTGCCATGGGTACTTCTTTGGCTGACCGGGCCTGGGGCAGGGAAAGTGCTGTTTACCGCGTTTCAGGCGTGATCACTGTGATCGGAGGCTGGTTTTTTACTGCATTCAGTGCATTTACCCTGGCTTTCATACTGGCCTTGCTGATCAACCTGGGAGGTCCCTGGGCTATAGGGATCCTGATCATTGTGGCCGCTACGATTATAACAAGAACCCACATCCTGCACAGAAAAAAGGAGGTTGAAGCACAAAAAATTGAACTGGAAACCGAAACCGGCCGGGTAGTTACCGGCAAGAGCATATACGACAAATGCAATCTGCAGGTGATCAGTTCACTTAACAGTATATCCGAAATTTACACAACCGTTATGCAGGCTTTTATCAGTGAAAAGCGGAAAAAGTTAAATAAAGCGAATAAAGAAGTAAGAAAGCTGAACAAAGAAATAAAGTCTTTCAAGAATAATGCACATGCCGTTGTAATCAGGTTACAGGAAAAAGAGCCTGCAGAGACCGGGGAATATTATGTTCAGATGCTGGATTATTTGAGAGAAACCGCACATTGCCTGACCTATATCAGTGAGCCTGCATTCAACCACATTGACAACAATCACGAGTCAATACAATCTGCAGATGCTGAGGATCTTACAAAGTTTTTAAGTGCTTTCCGGAATTATATCTCCAACGCAGTTAAAGTAATCGCATCCAGGAAATTTGAAAACATTGTAAAGCTGTATGCCCTGATGTATGATCTGTTGAATGATCTTTCCAGGATCAGAAAGAATCATATCAAAAGGATCAAGGGAGACGGGATCAGTACCCGGGTTAGCATGCTGTACCTGGATATTCTGGCCGAAACGAAGAATCTTATATTGTATACCATAAATCTGGTCAAAACTTCCAGGGATTTTTCAGCTTCTGCCAATTCGGTGAAATGATTGTGAAACATACCTGCCTTCAGGAGAACAGTTTATGTTGGCGGCATCCCGGTAATTACCCGGACTTCGGCGCGCCCTCCATTCAAACAGGACTTTTCATTTCTTGCAGTTATAAAAGAAAAGTCTCATGATTAATTAAAGCAGAAAAATATTGTTTCTCCTGCAATGTTCAATGATCTCATCCGGCCATATGGTAGACTGTATTTCGCCAATATGAGCCTTGCGCAGGTAATACATACAGATTCTGGACTGGCCGATACCGCCTCCGATGCAAAGTGGAAGTTCATCGTTAAGAAGCCGTCTGTGAAACAACAATCCTTTGCGTTCTGAGTTACCCGTAATGTCGAGCTGCTTGATCAGCGTATCCTTATCTACCCTGATACCCATGGATGATATCTCATAAGCACTTTCAAGTACAGGATTCCACAGAATGATGTCACCATTGAGCCCTCTGTTCCCGTTTACGGTAGGTGTGATCCAGTCGTCATAATCGGGAGCACGGTTATCATGCTTTTCACCATCTGCCAGTTCTGCACCGATACCGATAACAAAAACAGCCCCGTGCTTTTTTACTGCCTCATATTCCCTGTACCTCTGATTCAGCCGGGGATACTGAGCCAGCAATTCCTCAGAATGGATGAAGGTAATATCATGCGGAAGGGTCGGCTTAATTTCATTATATTCTTCAAATACCACATATTCAGTACGCTTCAGAACCTCATAAATTTTTCTGACAATGTACTTCAAAAAATCCAGGTTTCGTTCTTCCGGAGTAATGATCCTTTCCCAGTCCCACTGATCAACATATAAAGAATGAATGTTATCCAGTTCCTCGTCCGGCCTGATCGCATTCATATCGGTATATATACCGTTCCCCGCAGGTATCCTGTAATCGGCCAGAGCCATCCGTTTCCACTTCGCAAGTGAATTCACGACTTCAGCCGGGGCATCCTGCATATCTTTCACGGGAAACGTCACTTTCCTTTCTGTGCCGTTCAGGTCATCATTGATACCGGTACCTTTCAAAACAAAAAGCGGTGCGGTGACCCTCCTGAGGTTCAGCTCGGCTGACAGCTGCTGCTGAAAAGTATCCTTTACCAGTTTAATGGCTTTTTCGGTCTGGTTCAGATCCAGAATACTCTTATAATTCCTGGGAATGATTAAAGGTTTGCCCATAAGTAAATCAATATAAATGTCTGTATAATTTTAATATTTGTATATATTTGTTAGATATTTTATAATATTTTTAAGAAAAATTGAATTTTCATTAAAAAATGATAATTAAAAATCAAAAATATTTTATTTTTTTTGATATCCAAAAATATATTTGGATATTTTAACTGAAAAAATACTTGTTTATATGAATCTCAATTGAATTGAAACAGTCCCCATATAAAAATGATTCAAACCATGAAGCATGACGATCAAATTGACAGCCTGGACAGAAAGATCCTTTCCATGCTTACCAGAAATGCCCGAATACCGTTTCTTGAAGTGGCGGCTGAATGTAATGTCTCAGGAGCAGCCGTTCACCAGCGGGTGCAACGGTTGATCAAAAAAGGCATCATCAGCGGTTCACAGGTCAATGTGGACCCTAAAAAGCTGGGATTCAACACCTGTGCATTTATGGGAATTTTTCTTGACAATGCAGCCCTGTTTAACAGCGTTGCCGAAAAGCTTAAAAGAATTCCTGAAATCACACAGTGCCATTATATTACAGGCGAATATGCCATGTTTATAGAGCTCCATACGCGCGACAACGATCATTTACGGGAAGTGCTGACAGAGAAGATCCAGTCCATCAAAGGCGTATCAAGGACAGAAACTTTTATTTCACTGAATGTATTAATTGACAGACAATTACCTATACTGGAAGAATCTTCAGGGGAAGCACCGAAGCAATAAGGTTAATGGAAACTGAAACTCTGAACTTTGAACCTTGAACCTGAAACCATGACCTT
>JAFGRC010000117.1 GCA_016935355.1 Bacteroidales bacterium | reverse complement strand
TATGTGCTACCTGGAACACCGGATTCTCCGGGTTCCCCATTACACCATTGTTTGAAAAAACACTGGTCTAAAAAGGACTGCAAATATAGCAATTCATACGAATAATTCATATACCGCCCCATGAAATGCAAGCTTATGCCAAAATCACGCCGGATCAGAATTTCCTATTCAAGAAAGCTGTTGCTGATGGATTTGTATTTGTAAACCTTATTGATAACATCGGCAAAAAAATCTGCAATGGATATCACCTTGATTTTCTCCGACTGACCGCGAAGGGGTATGCTGTCGGTTACACAAAGTTCTGTGATAGGCGATTTTTCAATCCGTTCATATGCCGGACCAGACAAGACCGGGTGTGTGCATACCACACGGATGCTTTTTGCCCCCTCCTCCATCATCAGTTTGGCTGCCAGACAGACAGTCCCTGCCGTGTCTATCATATCATCCACAATCACGATATTCTTGTTCTTTACATCTCCGATAACCCTTATTTCTTCAACCACATTGGCCTTTTTCCTCATTTTGTAACAAATTACCATTTCACAGTTCAGAAACCTTGCATATGCATTGGCGCGTTTTGTTCCTCCCATATCAGGAGCAGCAATAACCAGGTTTTCAAGCTCAAGTGATTTGATATAGGGAATAAAAAGTGTGGAACCATACAGGTGGTCGACCGGTACGTTAAAAAAGCCCTGTATCTGATCAGCATGCAAATCCATTGTCATAATCCTGTTGGCTCCGGCAGCAGTAAGCAGATCAGCCGACAATTTTGCGCCTATACTGCACCTGGGCCTGTCCTTCCGGTCCTGTCTTGCCAGTCCCATATAAGGCATTACGGCAACAACCTGATAGGCTGAAGCACGCTTTGCAGCATCAATGAGCAAAAGCAATTCCATCAGGTTATCTGAAGGCGGAAAAGTGGACTGAACGATGAATACCAGGCAACCACGCACAGACTCCTCAAAAAATGGCTGAAACTCACCATCGCTGTATTCAAGAACTGATGTCCGTCCCAGTTCCGTACCATAACTTTTTGTAATTTTCTCGGCCAGGTAATGAGAAGCTCTGCCGGCAAAAAATTTGATGGGGGCTTTGATTTTCATTCGTTTAGCTTTATAATGCTCTCGGGCGATGTAAATGTATAAAATATCCCCGCAAAATTGATTTTGCCCCTGTAAAAAGTAATGAATTAGATATCAACACTGGTTTTGTCAATAAAATCCAGTATCTCAGCACGTCCTGAATGCCTGACCGATGAGGCAGTAAACATGACGGGCACTTCTTCCCATTCCTCCAGCAGGATCTGTCTGTAATGCTCAAGATTGCGTTCCAGTGTGGCAACCGTTACTTTGTCGGTTTTGGTAAACACCAGTGAAAACGGGATCTTATGCACACCCAGCCATTTCATTACGGACAGGTCATTTTTTAATGGTTTATGCCTGCAGTCGATCAGTAAAAAAAGGCAGGCCATAGATTCCCTGTTTAATAAATATTCGCTGACCGTATTTAAAAATGTACTTTTTTCATGCAAACCTCCACGCGTGTATCCGTAACCGGGAAGGTCCACCAGGTACCATTGATCATTAACAAGGTAATGGTTGATCAACCGGGTTTTCCCGGGCACAGATGAGATCTTTGCCAGTTTTTTCAAATTAACAAGCATGTTGATCAGTGAGGATTTGCCAACATTTGAACGGCCGGCAAAAGCATATTCAGGCAATCCTGATTCCGGACATGATTTTAGATCGGGACTGCTTTTGACGAATTGAACCGAGCGAACCTCCATCAGAAAAACTTTTGAATAACACTGCCTGTCTGATCTGTTACGGACGTACCTTCAATATATACTTCAAGCAATCCGGACCGGCCATCAGGCACCAGGATTACCTCCGGTATTACAGCCGGTATCAGCATTGTTTCCCCTTTTTTTAATGATTCTTTTTCACCGTCATAGTATATGATATCGAATTTTCCGTCAAGGCAGATGTAAATGACAAAGGAATCCAGCTCATAATAATCCTTTTGTAACGGTTTATCCAGTTCCGCATACTTCATAGTGAAATAATCACACTTCCTGATCAGGTTAAACTGATTGGCGGTCTTTTTGTAAACAGTCTTATAATCCTGATACACATTAAAATCGATGGCTTCCATGGCTTTTTCGAGGTGCAATTCACGCGGCTTTCCCGTTTTATCCTTGCGGTCAAAGTCATAAATCCGAAGTGTCGCATCCGACGTCTGTTGAATTTCAGCCAGCAATATACCCGAACCTATCGAGTGAACCCTTCCCGGAGGCAGGAAAAATACGTCACCCTGGAGGACCTTTTCTTTATTGAGAATGGATAAAAGCGTTTTGTCGTTCAAGTGTTTTAAATAAGCTTCACGGTCAACTTTCCTGTTAAAACCAATAATGATCTCTGATTCTTTATCGGCTTCTAAAACGTACCACATTTCAGTCTTGCCATACGAATTAAAGTATTGTTTTGCCAGCTTATTATCAGGATGTACCTGAACGGATAAAATATCATTGGCATCAATAAACTTGACCAGCAAAGGGAATAATGTTCCAAACCTGGTAAAAATGCCATCACCAACCAGATCACCCATATACACCTCAATCAGTTCCTCCAGATTGTTCCCGGCAAGAAAACCATTTTTCACACGGGAAACACTGCCGGGAAATCCGCTTATTTCCCAGCTTTCACCAGCTTTTTCTGTTTTGCATTCCTTGTTGAGGACATTTCTTAACCGTGTTCCACCCCAGATCTTGTCTTTAATAATGGGTTTGAATTTTAACGGATAAATTCTATTCATAAGTTAAGATTTTCAGACATAAGAACTTAATTAATAAACATTCAACCACATTCCCCATTCTGAATTTCCAAATCTTCTGTTTTATGACTCATCTCACTTGATCAGCTCAAAAATTGGTGAGCCACTGCAGGAATTGGGATAGGTAATGTCCATGAAGGTGGCAATCGTTGGGGCGATATCTGTGATATCCACTTCCCTCGTGATTTTGCTGAATCCGATATTCCACCCGTACCAGATGAGCGGGATCCTTGAATCGTATGCATATGATGATGTGCCTCCTGTTGAACCGCCGTTTGTTTCCACCCATCCGGCCTTGAGATTGATGATGACATCCCCAGAGCGTTTCTGACTGTAACTGTTTTGTATCTTCATGAATATACCATCCGTAAAATTCGTGGTTTGAAGCGTATAGGCAGTAACAGTGTTCGCAACACCTGAAAACTGCAGCATAAACTGTGCAACATAATCCTGCATATCCTTCAATGATATTTTGGCGTCTTCTATTAAAGTATGGTTCAGGTAAATTTGCTGGGCATGATATGATTTAACCCAATCGCCCCTTCCGTAGACGTTATTCAGTGCGCTGATTAATAATGACACCGCTCCTGCCTGATTAAAATATCCTGCCGGGATCTTATTATCACTTAAATAAGAGGGTACCTGGGCAACACCATGATCAGAAGTAAGAAAGACCAGAGCGTTTTCCTTTCCTACAAATTCATCAATAAATGCAAGAAAATGGGCAATTTCCCTGTCCAGCCGAAGAAAAGCATCTTCCACTTCCACAGAATTGGGCCCGAATAAATTTCCGATATTTTCATTTGCAGTGAAGCATATGATCAGTACATCGGTAACATCATCCTGACCAAGCTCTTCATTTGTGATCAGGGTTGCTGCAAAATCTTTTGTATAGGTATTGCCAAAGGGGGTTTTCTCCAGCAGACTGTAATCCGTCACGTTTCTCCTGACTCTCGACAGCTCTTCCAGATCGTAGGGAAACGTGATCTTTCCGTTAAAACCTGTTTCATATTTATTCTGGTCGGACAAACTTTCCGTATAATTCTCAATCGGGAATAGTGTATTCCACTCCTCTTTCAGATAAATGTCAGGCAAACGCTTGTCATTAAATTGATTTACCCAGACGGCAAGTGAATCCGTATAGTATGTGCTCGTGATCCAGTTTCCGGTCATCCTGTCAAACCAATAAGCCCCGTTGGCAGTGTGCCCTGCCGAAAAAATCCCCGGGGCAGGATCAAGGGAAACTGCATAGACCTTTGAAGCAAAATTATTCGACAACCTGAGCTCATCCGAGAATGTGGTACACATGAGATTTTTGGGACTGTTCCTGCCATTGTCGACATTGCCTCCAACAGCACTGTGCTGCCGGTCTTCCGTACTTTGTTCCACATTATCCTGTAAATACAGGTACCACTCGCTTCCCACGATACCATGATCAGCAGGTGTGGTACCGGTAGCGATACTGGCATGTCCGACTCCCTGCTGGGAAAACAGGTAATTGAAACTGGTATTCATACAGAATGTTCCCCGGTCAATGAGCAGCTTTATACCATTCTCATCCAGTTTGTTCCAGTACCGTTGGATATAATCATACCGCATTTGACTGATCACAATCCCGACAATGATCTTTGGCTTTTCAGGCGGGATCTTTTTGGTTTCCTGAGCATGACCAGGTGAAATACCAAACAAACTGATCATAATAAATGCTCCTGAGAAAATCTTAATTACTTGCATGGGATGGAATGTAATTTCTTTTTCATTCGAACGGCAAATATAATGTAATGTTGTTTTCAGGCAAGAAAAGAAATGAACCGGAAGACATATCATCAGTATTTCATCCTGATGATCTTTTCCTTTATTACATAATCCTTGTACAGGATCTGAATGATATAAAGTCCTTCCGCCAGTTCTTTCAGGTCAATCTGCTGCCTGCCTGCTGAACGGACCGGAAGTGTGGCAGACATAACTTTATGACCGGAAATGTTAAATACATCTACCTGTATTTCGCCATCATCATCAGGAATGTATATAGACAGTCTGTCATGAAAAGGATTGGGATATACTGAATACTGCTTTGCAAGCGGGGTGAGCTGTATGTCAAGCTCAACAAGGTCACGGTAAGGTACATTGACTGAAAGACTTGTTTCATGGTAACCCGGACATTGAAAGGTAACCGTATGCGTACCCGCATCAATCAAACGATGATACATACCGTCTTCCGCCGATGAATAAACCTCTGAACTGTCCTTATCGTGACCGGACAGACTGATTTTCGCTCTTAAGGGCATTCCGGATGTTGCATCGGTTACAATACCCGTTATGCCAAACAGTACCTGTTCCATATAACCCAACATGCTTCGCCTGTTGTATTCCCAGTAGTCAGACAATAAACTTTCATCAGGAACCTTCTCATCCGAAAGCTCAATGGTTACCTCCCGCGCGTTCAGGTAATAGTTGCTGTAATCCTGCCTGCCACCGGTGATCGAGTACCACGCGTAACCATTTGTGATGCCGTTTTCCAGGAATGTCATATAACCCTCAGGACTGTACTTGTGTGCGGTGTCAGCATATGACCTGGAAATCTCACGGTACCAGGAATCGTCTGCATGCAAACGGCTCCATGTGTCCCATGGATAATTGATCACTTCGGCCCCGCTGTGTATATTTGCCGCCAGAGAGAACCGGATGTTTTTCATCAGATTCATCATTGCAACTGTTTCGGGTTGCCACTCATATCCGTCGGGATTTTCTCCGTATGCAGGATCCGGAAAGTTCCGGTTCAGGTCAACATGGTTCGCATTGTTGCGTGTGGCGCCGTAAACTGACTCATCTGAAAGAAAATACGTACCGTCGGGGTTTGCCAACGGATTGATCCAGATCTCAATATGATCAACAAGGTTTTTTATTTGCGGATCAACTTCATAGCCGGCGAGCAATTCCTCAATCAGGCTGAGCATAAGCACATAACCGACAACTTCATCGCCATGCATGGTTGAAGTGTAGAAAAAAACAGGTTCCTGTTCCCTGATGCCGGGATTATCGGTTATCTTCAGCGCCAGCAGCTTTCTTCCGTTAACACTCTGTCCGAATTCAACCAGTGTGCAGATGAAACCATAATTTATGGCAAAATCTTCCATCATTGCAATATAAGCGTCATAAGAAGGATATCCGTCCGGCAGCTGGACTGCATTTTTCTCTTTTACGGAAGCTTTCGGTATTTTTAAGGATGGCGGTTGCAAAACCTGAAAAGGTATTTCCGTTAATATTAACCGGTCAAACTGCATTTCGTTGGCATAGGCAATGACCGTATCCCCGACAACTTTATCCACTGAAATAAAGGATGAGAAATCATTCGCAGTATAGCCGGCCGGTACAACAAATTTCACGACAACCTCCCCCCTTTCTGTAAGCATGGTACGTGCCTGATCAACCACCGAAACGGGCTGCTGAGCTGTTATCCCGACCCATCCCAGGATAAACAGGTTAACAGCAATATAGCGGAGTGAATTTTTAATAACTGAAATATTATTCAAACATTAAACCGAATATGCAATATATCCCCGTCCTGCACTACATAGTTCTTCCCTTCCACATATAGCTTTCCCTTTTCCTTGCAGGCATGTTCAGAACCCAGCGCAATAAAATCCTCATATTTAATCACTTCAGCTCTGATGAATCCACGTTCAAGGTCGCTGTGAATTGCACCGGCAGCCTGTTGGGCAGTCATGCCCTTACGGATGCTCCATGCCCTGACTTCTTTAGGACCCACGGTAAAAAAAGACATCAGGTTAAGGAGGGAATATGCGGAACGGATCATGCGGTTTACTCCAGGTTCAGTCAATCCTGCATCATTCAGGAATTCGAGTCTGTCATTTTCATTTTCAAAATCGGCTATTTCAGCTTCGAGTCTGGCCGCAACAATCAGGATCTCAGTATTACGGTCATTCATGTATTCCCTGACTTTTTCCGTATAATGATTACCCTGAACGGCGGAAACATCATCCACATTGCAGACAAACATCACAGGTTTGGCCGTCAGTAGAAACAAGTCTTCAATATATTTACTTTCACCGTGATCAAGAACGAGGTCCCTGATATTTCCGAATGATTCGAGATGTGACTTGACCTTAAGCAAAACCTGTGCAGCCTGACGTGCATCCTTATCTCCTGATTTCGCAAGCTTTTCTGTTTTATCAAGCTTTTTTCCCACGGATTCGAAATCCCTGACCTGCAATTCAAGGTCGATGGTTTCGATGTCGCGCAAAGGATCAACACTTCCTTCCACATGCGGAAGGGTATCATCATCAAAACACCTCAATACATGGATCAGCGCATCAGCATTCCGGATGTCGGCAAGAAATTTATTACCGACTCCCTCACCATGACTTGCACCTTTTGTCAATCCCGGAATATCAAGGATCTCAACAGTTGCAGGCACCACCTTTTCGGTAGGTTGTAATTTCTCCAGTTCATAGAGCCGCTGATCAGGCACATGGATCACTCCCATATTGGATTTATTCGAAGTAAAGGCAAAGCTTGATGTTTCTGCCTTAACATTCGACATACAATTAAAGATTGTGGTTTTACCTACATTTGCAATACCGATGATACCACAACGCAAACTCATTATGCATCTTAATGTAAAATCCTGTGAGATACCCCAAACATGTTTATCCGTTTTGTTGCATGATCCGCTCCCGGCAAACTTCCCGGTTCAAAACCGCAAATCCGGTATCTTTTTTCAACTGCTAAAATTACACTTAATTCCCTATTTTTCCCCATATCATTTTCTCTAAAAATTATGTCACTTTACGCAACAAAAACAATAAAATCGGGAAATGAAGTGAATAAGATTTATCTATATTTGAAACATCAAACTGAAGTAATCATAAAATGTTAATATATAATGAGAAACGAAATTGTTAGTAAAGCTGCCGACAACATACGGATTTTATCTGCAGCCATGGTGGAGAAAGCGGGCTCGGGACATCCGGGAGGTGCTATGGGTGGAGCCGATTTTATAAACATCCTGTATGCGGAATTCTTAAACTGGGATCCTGAAAACATGGAATGGCGGCACCGTGACCGGTTTTTTCTCGATCCGGGTCACATGTCGCCCATGCTTTATGCAGTGCTGATGCTCACAGGTAATTATACCCTTAATGATATTAAAAATTTCAGGCAGTGGGGAAGTCCTACACCGGGACACCCGGAACTGGATGCCTCCCGGGGTGTGGAAAATACATCCGGGCCGCTTGGTCAGGGTCATACCATGGCCGTGGGTGCCGCCATTGCTGAAAGATTCCTGTGTGCAAGGTTTGGCGAATGGATGTCGCATAAGATATATACCTATATTTCCGACGGAGGCATTCAGGAAGAGATCTCACAGGGAGCGGGCCGGATTGCCGGATACCTGGGATTGCATAACCTCATTATGTTTTACGATTCCAATGACATACAGCTTTCGACGAAAACAAATGCGGTTACAACTGAAGATACGGCCATGAAATACAAATCCTGGGACTGGCACGTGATCTCCATTAATGGTAATGACTCCCATGAGATCCGGGCTGCCCTGATCAGGGCGAATGAAGAAAAAAAGCGTCCCACACTGATCATCGGAAAAACCGCCATGGGGAAAGGTGCTGTTACAGAAGCAGGTGAAAGCTTTGAAGGGCAGACTTCAACACATGGCATGCCGCTGGGCAGTGCAGGTGCATCTTTTGAAAGAACCATTCAGAATCTGGGAGGTGATCCTGCTGATCCCTTTAAGGTTTTTCCGGAAGTAGCAGCATATTATCAGGAAATTCTGGAGAAAAAACGCAAATATTCGAAGTCGAAAAAAGAAGAAGAGAAAAAATGGGCAAATGAAAATCCCGGACTGGCCGCTAAACTGGATGATTTTTTCAGCGGCAAAGGATTCTCTATTGATCCGGCCAGGGTACCGCAGAAAGACGATATTGCCACCCGGAACGCTTCCGGTAATGTACTCGGATATCTCGCACAACACGTAGAAAATCTGATCGTTTGCTCGGCCGATCTTTCAAACAGTGATAAAACGGATGGATTCCTGAAATACTCAAAACCCTTTGCAAAAGGTGATTTTAACGGTGCTTTTCTGCATGTCGGTGTTTCAGAACTTACCATGGCGGAACTGGTTAACGGTATGGCCCTCCATGGAGGCGTAATTGCTGCATGTGCCACCTTTTTTGTATTCTCCGATTTCATGAAGCCTGCAGTCAGACTGGCAGCACTTATGGCCTTACCGGTGAAATACATATGGACCCATGACGCCTTCCGGGTTGGTGAAGACGGTCCCACACACCAGCCTGTGGAACAGGAAGCCCAGATCAGGCTTATGGAACAACTGAAAAACCATCATGGCAAAAACAGCATGCTTGTATTGAGACCGGCTGACGTGCATGAAACCACAGTAGCATGGAAGCTGGCACTTGAAAATACCATCAGTCCTACAGCTCTGGTACTCACCAGACAGAATGTACCCACCCTTCCGTCTGCGCCCGGGTCCGACAGGCTGAAAGATGCATCTCAGGCATCGCGGGGCGCATATATTGTTAAAGACACAGAAAACCCTGATGTGATCCTGCTTGCAAACGGATCCGAAGTATCCACACTATTTGCCGCTGCGCAAAAGCTTGAATCTCAAAAAGGATTGAAAATTAAGATCGTATCAGCCATATCAGAAGGATTGTTCAGACTGCAATCCGTTGCCTATCAGAAACAGGTGATCCCCGAAGATGTTCCTGTATTCGGACTCACTGCCGGATTACCCGTCACACTGAAAGGATTGGCAGGTCCCTCAGGTAAAGTATACGGCATGGATCAGTTCGGTTTTTCGGGACCCTATAAAGTACTGGACGAAAAGTTCGGATTTACGGCCGATAACATCTATAATGAGGTATTGAGATATCTTGAAGCAAGGAAGGACCGCTAAGCAATGCCATTGCTGTACTCGACTTTCGGAATGATATAAATAATGAAACAGATCATGGCGATAAACAGGAGGGTCTCAACTGACGGGATCATTGATGCATTAATAAAAGAATAAAGTTCAATGATCGAATCCCTTATGAAGTTGAAATCAATAATCCAAAAGAAGAGTAAACAGGAAAGAATGCCCGAAACATAGATAATCAGGTTTCTTGAACGGTTTCTGGCTACATATGCCGGTATTCTTTCCAGTACTTTGTTCTTAAATTCATCATCACTGAATTCCCGGATTGATTTTTTCAATTCATTCTCCAGGAAAATATCAAAATCATCTCTTTTGTTCATCGCTTAAGTAATCTTTTAGTTTTGCCTTACCGCGTAAAATATTTGATTTTACCGTACCTAAAGGTAGTTTCATGATCTCAGCAATCTCGTTATGCGAAAATCCTTTCTCATAATGCAAAATTATAGCCGTTTTTTCCTTAACATTTAAAATTTTCAAAGCTTTAAATATATCGATTCTGTTTTGTATGGATTCCGCCTCACTGTAATGTTTCTCAGAAACAACATCGTTTGGGTATTTCATTACCCTTTGGTGATCATACATAACATGTACTGCTATTTTGTGAAGCCACGTCGAAAATTTCGCATCCGCCCTGAAATCCCTCAGGTGTTTATAAATCCGGATAAAGACTTCCTGAGAAAGATCGTCGGTTAATGCCCGGTCACCATTTGTCATCTTATAAAATAAATTCCGGACTTCAGATTGATATTTATCAATGAGACATCCAAATGCCCTGTGATCATTGTAAAGCACGATCCTTTCAATCAGGTCTGTTTCATCAGGTGACATGAACGCCAGCTATTTTGCAACACGGTAAGCAATAAAATATCCAATACCAATTATAAGTGGAATCATACCAATAGCCCAGATTTTGCTATTAGGGCTTAAAAAAATCAATGCAAATGAAATGGCAATTCCTGTGGATATCAAAATAATCGACTTATGGAAATCCGATTTTTTATGTGAAACGCTTAATATAAGCTCTTTGGGGATCTCCTGACCTTTTTCGGTAAAACCATTGATCATTCTGTGAAAACTTTTTGTTTTTTGAAAGTTAAAGTATAACGGAAGTGTGATGAGCAAGATTATAAACAGCAACATGCTGATGATTAAACTAATAATAATACCCTTCACAAAATCTGGATTCGCAAATTGCCGGGCGATGTAGTCAGTTTCATTGTCACCAAAAATGATACCCTGATTTTGATTCATAGCTTCAAGATTCGTTATCAAACTGATGAGTTCCTCATTCGATAATTTCTCCACAACATCTTTGGTTATGTAATTGGAAATTACAGTATCCCGATTTTCCTGTGCCCGACCAGGCACAGATAAAAATAAAATACACGTTAGAATAATGATCTTTTTCATTTCAGTATTTTGTTAATTTGACATAAATTTAATCTTTAGACTGCATGAAAGTACTGTTTGGATTCATGTATTTGGAAAAAACTTCATACATTCATATCAGCAAATCTGCATTAAAAATTAAGCTGCAGGATCATGATCTACAACAGATTTATAGAAAGCAGAAATTTTTATATGTAAGAAATACAATAATATGAAACATTTAGTTACTATAACCATCATCATGATTGTGATGGTATGCTGCAATACCAGACATTCACAACGGACATCTGCAAATCCTGATGACACCATAACTTTTAGGGCCCGGCTGATTGACACAACAAACGACGTACCCTACTATGAGAGTGATGATTTTTATGCTTTCAGGATTGAGCCGGATACAAAAAATATTGTCAGTTTATACAAGGTACCATTTAAGCTCTCAAAGGAGCCGTTTGTCAACATCCATGATACAACAGTCGTGGATACCATATATACCTATGCATACAGGGATAATAAAATTGTCATTTATAAATCCAGGTACAAGGACCTGTTGGCACAATTCGATGTTACCGACAGTATGTTTGAGATAAACGGGAAATTAAGCCCCGGAATTTCTAAAGATTATTTTTTAAATAAATTCAATATTGATCATTTAATTCATGATACTGTCGATATTGGAAATATGGATCGTACCGATGTAAACAGGTTTTATTTCAGGAATAATACACTGGTGCGCATAAGGATCGAACCGTACCTGGACTGACTTGTTCCTTGATGAACCCACCCTCGGTCTGGATCTGCAGGCAGGAATGTAACTGTGGAAGGAAATCGCCAGGACTATGATCAGGGTAGTCCGTTTAAATAATCCATATCGACGTATTCCCCCTCAATGCAACTCCAGATAATCGTCTGAACCTGCATGGTCTGTTCTTGCGTAAAACCATTCATGTTCTTTGTTTGCAGGATGTTTACGATTTCCGCCAGACATCCGCCTGATGGTATCTTTTCACAGATTGTATATTCGGATGTCATATCCGGAGCGGATTTATCCGAAGCCAGGCAAAATACCGGAATGTCCGTAGTAATGGTTTCATTGGCGGGTATCAGGATCGAAATGGGTATTACAATCAGCATAGACTGGTAATCATCGGAATTCGGATAGAACCACGTACCGGCATCCAGGTTAAATTGTATGATGGCATCTGTGATGTTGATCAATTCAAGTGACAGACTGAAAGCTCCGCCGGCAGTTATCAGTCCGCTTGAATTCAAACAATCCATCATGCATTGCGGATCATCCGGATTGGTTTGTGCACAATTCTGGATACATGCAATATAATCCTGATATTCCGGACTTTGCGGATCGAGGTCTGAATACACATCACCATCAATTGAAACGGTTAATCCCGGGAAGGAAACCGGATCGCATGATTCATCAAACACTCCGTTATCCCCCGAATGATCATCATCCTTTGAGCAACCTGATGTGAATGCTAATAAAATCAGGCTCAAATACATTAAGATCTTCTTCATGATATTGATAATTGATTAAATTTTAGCTCTTTACAGATCAATAATGATTATGAAACATACGACAGCTTTTCTGTTATTTATTCCCCTGCAATTTACCAGGCAACAATTAAATATAAAGTTAACAAATTATTTAGTATATTGGTTCAGGGATTTTCCCAACGCTTAACTTACAAAGTTATGACATATAAATGGATCGTTCTGGCAGCGGTCTACATTGTGCTGACCCATATGGTTGCGGAATATATCGGAAGGAAACGAAAAATCGGATATGGCAAAACGGTATTATGGTCCATACTTTTAAGTCCGGTTATCGGTATAATAATTGCCCTGACCAGTCCCCGGATTGAAAATTAAATGCAGTTCTCGTTTTGAAACTGGTGCTCATTATTAAAGCCAGGAGCTGTTTTGTTAAAGGATCATAAATTCAGAAGCCTGCATTTGGAAGTGTCTTCGCAATCACTGCAATCAGAAATGCTTGAACATTTTAAAAGATTGATCCCTAAATACATTGCTTTTACTATATTTTTTTTATATTTAATCTGCATAAAAGTGGGAGCTTATTGGCATAATAAGCAGTGCGACTGATTTAAACAAACCTGATTTTATCAGTTTCAGACTTAAATTTTTTATGATCATTCCATTTGATTAACTTTTAAGCAAATGATACATAAGACAATTGGTAAAGTAATTCATTATTTAACCTACTATTGCACGGTCTTAAATGAGAAAAAAAATGCATAATAAAAGATTCTACAAAAACATTTGCATATCTGAAATCGGGAATGATGTTCTGGTTTACCATTTTGCAGAAAGTAAACTGCAGGATGAAGAACTGTTTATAACCGGACTTGCACAGTTTATTGAACTGGTTGGATATAAAAAACCTGCTTATATTATCATTGACAAAAAAGAAAGCCACATCCAGGACGTCGAAGCACTGAAAGAATTTCTTAAACATCAGGGAGTGGACGAATTGATTGATTTTGGTGTAAAAAAGATATTTTTTGTCGTATCTGAGCAGCGTTATCATGAGCTGAAAGGTAATGTAGGATATCGAGGAATACAGGCGTTTATCGATTTTGATACATGCCTGCAGGAAATTGAAAAGCACAGAAAAAGTTACCACGCACCGGAAGACGATAAAAAACCTAAATTAACATAGTCCGATCCTATACTATGGCATACATTTTGTACGTTAGATATCGTTAACCTATACGATCAAATACCTTAAAATGTAAGATCATTACATTTATACCTAACTGACAAATGTCTAACCAAATCCGGCAAAATAATCATGAAAAACATTATTGTACTGTTTGCAGTTATTATTATTGTTTTGCAAACATCCGCACAGGTACCCGCTCCTGCATCAGATACCTTGAGAAGCGACGCGCTTAACGTATACATGCAAACCAGCGATTACGTCCGCAGAGAGATCCCTTATATCAATTATGTAAGGGATCTTAAAGATGCAGATGTTTACATTATATCCACGACGGAGAGAACCGGTTCGGGGGGATATGAATATACCTATTATATCACGGGTCAATATGAATATGACGGAATGACCGATACTATCGCATTTGTTACCACACCTGATGAAACAACCGAAGGACGGAGGCAAAAGGAAATCAGCACACTGAAGATGGGCCTGATGCGGTATGTTGCAAAAACACCCCTGGCCAGATATATCATCATCAATTTCAGTGAGCCATTATCCGAAACTGTATCCACCGATAAATGGAACAACTGGGTATTCAGGACCTCCGTAAGCGGTTATCTGAACGGCCAGAAAACATACAAGTCAAAGTACGTCAGCGGAAATATTACGGCAAACCTTACCACACAGGACTGGAAAATCAATTTGAATGCTTCTTACATGGTTGAGAAGGATGAATATGAGATCGGTGAGAATATTATTACCAGCGATAACGACTCCAAATCATTCAACGGATTGATTGTTAAAAGCATTTCGGATCACTGGTCGTACGGGGGCACATTTTCACTAGGAGCTTCAAGTTACAGCAATGAGAAATTAATAATCAGTATGATGCCAGGTATTGAATATGACATTTTCCCCTATTCTCAATCCACACGCCGGCAATTCCGGATCCTTTACAAGGCTGGTTACAATTACGTGAATTATATTGATACAACGATCTATAACAAAACAAAAGAAGATCTGTGGATGCATTCACTGACTGCCGCATATGAGATCATCCAGAAATGGGGTTCAGTTGATTTCACACTGAGTTGCAGCAATTATTTTCACGACTGGTCTAAAAACAATCTTGGCATTTCGGGATATGCCAGTCTAAGAATTATCAGAGGTTTATCATTCAATATATCAGCAGGGATTTCAATCATTCACGACCAGCTGAATCTGGTCAAAGGCGGAGCCACTCCGGAACAGGTCCTTCTGAGGCAAAAAGAGGTCGAAACACAATACTCGTATCGTACATCTATGGGATTTTCCTATACATTCGGGTCCATTTACAACAACGTGGTAAATCCCAGGTTTGGTAGCAGTGGAGGAGGTGTAATTATATACATGTAAAAAAATATCCCGGATGCAGTGATTGGTTACAACCGGGATACATAACATTCAGACGTTTTCAATTATAAAGAGGATACGACTTCCAGGAGCTCCTGGTCATGATGATACCGCATTTCTGAAGTATTATCAAGAATCATGGTAGCGCCATTCTCTTCCGTGTAGGATTCCCATTCCGGGAGTGTTCCTGCGTTTGGGTCCCCTGTTCTGGCAAATGATGCCCATGTTTTGCTGATCTTATCTGCCAGAGCATATGCTTCGGGTGTACCACCACTGTATTGTTCGTTATTGTAAACAGTATTAAATACAAACGCTATTTCCATGCAGTGCATGGATTTAAACATACCTTCCATATGAGGTGCATTCCATTTAAACAAATAATTGTAAACCGGAGCTCCCCCGGGAACGGATGACTTCAGTGTGGCAAACTGTAATGCTCTGGGGCGCATGCCTACATCTATGTCAAGCATGTCGGAAGACAATGTTGTGTTGGGATAAGCCTTCCTGAAAGCCTCAACATATGCTTCCGTTTTGTCACCATATTGATTTCTGAGTCTGCTGATAATCGTATCCTCGCTTGCATGAACCAGGGCATAATCCCGCATGGAAGGACCAAATTCACACTGGTTTGTCCCGATGATCAAAGGCACGTCTTTTGCCAGATCTTCCGCTCCGGGATCACCCGGCTGGAAGGGTATAAAGTCCCCATCCTGGCAAGGGCCCCATCCAACCCTGCCGTTACCTTCCGCATTTACTTTGGCAATTGCCCTGTTTCCGGCTTCGAGCAGCTCATCATGTGGTATGTCGTTAATTTTATCCAGTTGCTGCGTGGTCAAACCCAGTTCAGCCAACAAAGCCAAACCAACTTTCCGGGTGAGTTCCTTTGTATAAAATCCGCCTCCACCGCCACTTTGCATGATTGCCTTGTGAAATAATCCCTTTGCCGACGGAGTATACATCAATGTGGTAACTTTACCGCCGCCACCCGACTGTCCGAAGATGGTCACGTTAGCCGGATCACCGCCAAAATTCTCAATATTGTTATGGACCCATTCCAGGGCAGCTACCAGGTCCATGATACCCACATTTGCAGAAGCAGCATATTTCGGATCGATTGCTGACAGGTCAAGGAATCCCAGCACATTTAACCGGTGGTTAACGGACACGACTACAACATCAGTCGTAAGACTCAGATTCTCCCCGTCATATGTAGGAAGTTCGCATGAGGAACCTGCTGTATAACCTCCACCATGCAGCCATACCATTACAGGTCTTTTACCACCGTCATTCAGTGCCTGGGTCCAGACATTCAGATTCAGACATTCTTCTTCTTTCATAAACCAGAAATTGTGTTGCTGTGCAAATTCCAGTTCATCAGAAAGGATCATGGATGCCACATTGATGGGACAAACCGGTCCGTAAGCCCTGGAGCTCCTTACGCCTTCCCACGGCTCAGGTTTTGTGGGTGGCATAAACCGCTCAGCCCGGGCATAAGGTATGCCTTTGAAATTATAAACACCCCTGTGAACATATCCGATCACCTGTCCGGATTCTGTTGAAGTAATTGCTGTTTTTGAATCCGCAATCATGGGATGCGAGCCGTCCGTCAAAGAAGGATTGTTGCCGGCATTCCGGCAGGAATACATCTGGATGCATCCCAGAAAAAGTGTGATTGTTGCAATGTTTTTTAAATGTTTCATGATGTTGAGATTGAATTATAAATTAACACTATTGGAATTGCTATTTAAATGACGTATCAACGGACGATATCCCTATTGCTTTACAATCACGGGTATGAAATCCCCTTACAATCTTTGGAAACTTATTCCGCAGCAAGCTACTGAGTATTATACCCTCCGACTTCGTCGGGATTGTTCAACTAACAAATTTTAATGCATTACGCTCATAAAATTTGAGTTTCACAAATAAAAGCAGCCGCTTTCATATCATTCAGATTCTGACACAATAAATGGTATTGAACCACCAGGGCATGCCCTGATGGATTAAACCACGATTAAAAAAAAGCTGCCTCGTTTTGGAGGCAGCCTGTTTTGCATCACCAAATACAATATTAAAGTTTATAGGCCCCTCTGTACTCATACTGCATAAGCCTGTGGTTGGAGGCTTCTTCATCATTGATAAAATGATTGGTTGCCGGATTCCATTTTACAGGTCTCTTCAGTTCGTTGGCAATATTCCCCAGGCAGCAAAGTATTGCAGTGCTGCAGCCGACCTGAATCGGAGCGATGGGATCCTTGCGTGAACGCACTGAATCAATAAAGTTCTGCATGTGCGGAGGACTGATCTCAAACTGCAGCTGTGAAGCCTGAGGAGCAGGCCTTTCAGTCTGCTGTGCTTGTTGCTGTTGCTCTTGCTGTGCCTGTCGCTGTTCTCTGGTCATGGGACGCGATCCGGCAATTTCAGCAGGAACCAGCTTGGGTTTTGAACAGGCAAGGTAACCACGTGCCACTTCAATCCAGCCGTCATCACCTATAAACTTGATACCCTGCGCAGTTGGATTATCATCCAGATAAGGTTGTTCGGTCATGACAATTCCATTCGCATATTTGAAGGTCATATATTGCGTTTTGTTGTAACCTTTTGGGATCATTTCAACCGGTCCGGAACCATCCATGCCGATGGCTGCCTGCGCAATATCAAACATATGGGCGCCCCAGTCGGCCGTATACCCGTTCCCTGTTTCAAGATACCAGCGCCATGCTCCCCAGAGTGTTTCGTTCTCTTCGGGATCAAGGCTGATTGGCGGAGCCAGGTCAGGATGATACTTGATCTTTGCATCATTCAAAGGACCCAGCCACAGGTTCCAGTTCAGGTTACCGGGAATTGGCTGTTCAGGAAGATCCAGCGGTGTGGGGGGATCACCCACTTTTGCATAGATTTTGTCAATATGCCCGATCGCACCGGTCTGTACCAGTTCAATGGCTTTCTGGAACTCCTCGCTGGAACGTTGCTGGCTGCCAACCTGAATGATGCGCCCGGTTTCTTCAGCAACCTTTTTCATTTTAAGTGCTTCCTGAATGGTATACGATGCAGGTTTCTGCACATACACATCCTTACCGGTCTGACAAGCATGAATGGTCTGCAATGCATGCCAATGGTCAGGTGTTACCACTTCAACCGCATCGATATCGGTACGTTCGAGGACTTCTTCGTACCGCTCGTAAATATCACACCGCGGGGCCAGGCCCAATGATGCCTGCCACTCCTCAACACGGTTCTTAAAACGTACTTGTTTCATGCTGTCCACGTCGGCAACAGCAACGATCTGCACACCTGCCACACGGGAAAAACTCCGCATATCGGACAATGCCTGCCGGCCTGCGCCAATATACCCCATTACAACCCTGTCACTGGGAGCAATGCGCATTCCTCTCATGACGTAGCTTGGAAGGATTGTCAGTCCTGTCAGTCCCAGCGCGGATAAGCCTATAAAATCGCGCCGGTTCAGACCCTTTTTAGTTTTTTCTTTCATTTTTATCAATAGATTATTGTTTATATTTTTATAGCACTAAGGTAGAAATTAATTCTAAATTTCAAGAATAAAATTTTAATAAGTCCGGCTGACAATGATTTTACCCCTGGATTCCGGCGGATGCCTTTCCTCTTGGTACCGTGCAGGAATTGCTTCACAAGACTTGTCAATAATAATATTATGAATGCATCAAACCAGATGATCTCATAATTATGCTAAATTTGATGAATTATTACATTACAGCATTCTTTACAGAAATGCCAAACTGTAATTAAAATGGCAACAGGAGAATTTATTTTGCGGTTGCTGACTGCATCGATTGCCGGACTGATCATCGGATTCGAAAGGCAGTGGCGCCAGAAATCAGCAGGTTTGCGCACAATGGTTAATATATTGCTTTTGCCGTTGGACAACTGGCTGTCAAGCAGAAAACAGTAACCCGTTATAAGCGATGGAACAACCTGTCATCCGGATCAAAGACCTTACCAGGTATTATGGCAAATCAAAAGGTATTGAACATGTAAACCTTTCAATAAACCAGGGTGAGATCTTTGGTTTTATCGGACCCAACGGTGCGGGCAAATCGACTACGATCCGTATTTTATTGAATCTGATATTCCCGACAGGCGGAAGCGCTGAAATTATGGGAATGGATGTGATTAAAGAATCAAAAAAAATTAAGAACCTTACCGGATACATTCCTTCCGATGCCAATGCATATGAGAACATGACCGCAGGTGCTTTTCTCAGATACTGCAGCCGTTTTTACAGTTCCGGGAACAGTGACCGGAAGATACGTGAACTCACGGTTTTGTTTGACCTGGATACAAAAAGAAAAATAGCCGACCTCTCCAGGGGCAACCGGAAAAAAGTGGCCATTATTCAGAGCCTTGTGCACAACCCAAAGCTTTTAATACTGGATGAACCTACGACCGGACTCGATCCCCTGATGCAGGAGCGGTTTTTTGATTTGCTGCGAAAGGAAAATCATAACGGCATGACCATTTTTTTTTCATCCCATGTATTAAGTGAGGTTCAATTGCTGTGTGAACGGATCGCCATCATCAAAGCAGGTAACATCATTAAAATTGAACATATCGATACTTTAAGGAAAAAACAACTGAAAAAGGTGTTTATAGAATTCGAAGAAAACCTGACCAGTGACATCATTAACATTAAAGGTATTGAAAACATCATGCAGAATACCGGGAACATGCTTTCATTTGTTTACTCGGGTGATATCAATGACCTGATCGTTAAATTATCAGGAAAAAAGCTGATGAACATGACCATTGAAGAGCCTTCCCTGGAAGAAATTTTCATGCATTATTACAAATGATTCACAACCGGTCGCTAATGAACAGAAATCTACTGGTAAAAGAGTTTCGGGTAAATACGCTGAGTCTGACAGTATGGTTGCTTCTTATTTGTTTTTTTGTTGCGTTTACCATGGCGTTTTACCCGATGTTTATTGAAAATCAATCCCAGTTCATGGGACTGTTGAATTTGTTTCCGGCAGATATTTTTGAATTCAAAGGAGTTTCAAATTTCGATGACCTGTTTTCGGTGCTTGGTTTCTATGCAGCCAACAATACCGTTTACATGCAGCTTTTCGGAAGCATATACGCCATCGTGCTGGGATCAAACATTTTGTTAAAGGAGGAATACAATAAGACGGCTGACTTCCTGCTGTCCAGACCGCTTACACGAAGCGATGCATACCTGACAAAAGCTGCAGTAATGATTATTAACATATTGATATTAAATATAATAGTCATCCTGGTGGGATGTGTAGCAATTGAATTCGTCAAAACAGAAAGTTACAGTTTTCAATCCTACCTGATACTTTCATTTTACACGCTTCTGTTAAACCTGTTATTCGGTTTTGCCGGACTGTTCCTTTCAACCCTGATTAAAAGAGCCAGACCCATCACAACACTGGGCATTGGAATCGTATTGTTCATGTATTTTCTGTATACCATTTCAAAGATCACTGCCGATGCTGAAAAACTGGGGTATATCAGTCCCTACAAATTTGTGGATGCGAACGTTCTGAATCCGGATTATAGCCTGAATCCCTGGTATGTTCTGTATTTTGCCGGACTGACGGCATGCCTGGCAATAGCAGCATTTTTTATATACCGGCAAAAGGATATTTATGCCTGACATAACATGTATCAAAAAGATTACATACTGAGAATGATTGAGATGCTCGGGGATTTTCTCAATGACATCCTGCAAATTCTGCAGCCAAAATTCAGGGGAAGAATGTAGAATTCGCCATAGAATTTGATGACAAAATGAATCTGAATATCTCATGAAGTAGTTATTATCGGGCCATTTATCAAATTCAGCTTTAAGCATGCTCTCAAGGTAAGGAAAATCTTCAGCAGTAATAACGGCATCCAAGAGATTAATCATCCCATCAAAATCACTGCCTATACAAATGCGTTTCCAAATTCAATATTTTAATGTCTATTTTGACAAAATCATAAAATATTCTAAAGATTCCTGAATCCTTATGGGTAATTCCTGATTTTTTAGGTTTACTCCTGTTGTTACAAATCTGTTATGATCTGATACAACAGTGTTAGATTCCGGCCCATCCGCATTTGTACTTTTACTTCGGAAAGCAGTCAATTTTAACTTAAAAGGAGAACCAAACCATGAAAACAATTGAGGACCTGATCCTTTCCGATATTCAGCTTTGCCCGCCATTTGCGAGCGCTGATTTCTACGAACTGCTGTTGCGCTTCGGTTTCAAATCTGCTGGTACTACTGATCATATCAAGAGCCATGTATTTCAAATGGCATAAGAAACCGCAGTATATGTTTGCCCAGCTGATCACGGGTATTATCGTCTTCATGATATGCTCCATGCTCCGCTGGGTACAGCTTGAACTGGGATTTGTCCTGGGTTTGTTCGCAATCTTTCAAGCCCAGCAGGCATCATTTGCTTCTGCAGGAATTAAAGGAACTGACCGAAATGAACATCACCCGTTTTCAGATCGGGAAGGTGGATTATGTCAAAAACCATGCACAATAAAAATATATTTTACTGATGGGGGAAATACAAGCTTCAATGATGAAGAAAATAAAAATGATGATGATTAACCACGAGATTTCAATATATCAAAAAGTGTTACAAGCCAGGCTTAAATGATGCATGGAAAAAAATAATCGTAAAAAAGCTGGAAATCAGGCAACTCACTTGACTTCCTGCTTTTTATTTTGTAACTTGTCATAAAATCAACTGTACATTATTCTACACGACCACATATACCGGCATGAAACGTCCATGATCATATTTTCAATATATTCACAAAAGAAGATGAAAATATGATCATGGTAAGTT